>NZ_BAAILN010000016.1:0-45978 GCF_054589155.1 Burkholderia sp. 3C | reverse complement strand
GCCCGGCGGGGCCGGTTCCGGCGGCGCTTCGGCGCGCGGCGGGGTCGGCCCCGCCGCATTTGGGCCGGGCGGCTATGCCACAATAGGCGATTCCCATTTTCCGGAAATCGCGAACGTGAAGCGCCGCCTGCTCGTTCTGCTCGTGCTCGTCGCGCTGCTGGCCGCCGCCTGCGCGCTGACCTGGACGATCACCTGGCAGCGCGGCGTCGACGACCTGCGCCGCAACGCGGCGGTGCGCGTCGATCGCACCACGAGTGCGCTCAAGAGCACGCTCGATCGCTACGAATCGCTGCCGTACCTGCTCGGCGGCCACCCGTTCGTGCAGGACGTGCTGGCCAACGCGAACATCCCCGGCTATGTCGAGCGCGCCAACCGCTACCTCGACGACCTCAATCACCACGCCCACGCCACCACGATCTACATCATCGGTGCGGACGGGCATTGCGTGGCCGCCAGCAACTGGCGCGACCCGGACAGCTTCGTCGGCGCCGAATACCGGTTCCGGCCGTATTTCCTCGATGCGATCAAGGGCGGCGTGGGCCGCTTCTTCGGCATCGGCACGGTATCGCACGATCCCGGCTACTACATCTCGCAACCGGTGCGCCGCAACGGGCGCATCGTCGGCGTGGCCGTCGTCAAGCTCAACCTCGAATGGTTCCAGGGCGCCGATGCGTCCGAGCCGCTGGTGGTGGCCGACGATCACGGCGTGATCTTCCTGTCCTCGGTGCCGGCCTGGAAATACCACACGCTCAAGCCGCTGACCGGCTCGGTGGCCGATTCCATTTTCGCCACGCGCCAGTACGCGCAGCAGCCCGTCACGCCGGTGCCGATTCGAGTGGAGAAGGTGCTCGGCAGCGACGCCGAGATCGTGCGGATCGGCAAGGGCCTGCGCGCGCCGCGCTACCTCGCCACGCAGCGCCGGCTCGGCGAACCCGATTGGCAACTGGTCACGCTCGCGCCGATCGAGCCGGTCGACACCGATGCGCGCAACGCCACCGTGGTGACGGCGTTCGGCTTCATCTCGCTGTGCCTGCTGGCGTTCTACTGGCGCATGCGCCGCGCGCGCGTCAACGAAATGATCCGGGGCCGCGCGCTGTTGCAGAACGCCTATGCCGAACTGAACCAGCGCGTGGCCGAACGCACCGCCGACCTGTCGCAGGCCAACGAACAATTGCAGAAGGAAGTGGGCGACCGGATCCGCGCCGAGCTCGAACTGCGCGCGGCGCACGACGAACTGGTGCAGGCCAGCAAGCTCGCCGCGCTCGGCCAGATGGCGGCCGGCATCACGCACGAACTGAACCAGCCGCTCGCGGCGCTGCGCAGCTTCTCCGACAACACGCGCGTGCTGCTCGACCGCGGCGAGCAGGGCGCGGCGCGCGAGAACCTCGAAGCGATCGCCTCGCTGACCGAGCGGATGGGCAAGATCACCAATCAGCTCAAGCTGTTCGTCGGCCGCGCGCGGCCGCGCAACGAGCGCGCGCTGGTGTCGCGGGCGCTCGGCAACGTCGCGTCGCTGCTGCGCGAGCGCTTGCAGGCGGTGACGCTCGACGTGCGAATCGACGACGCGATGCATCCCGGCCAGGACGGCCGCTTCGATCCCGCGCTCGAATATCCCGATCTGGTCGCGATCTGCGAGGACCTGCGCCTCGAACAGATCCTGATCAACCTGCTCGGCAACGCGCTCGACGCGGTGGCCGGCGTGCCGTCGCCGCGCATCGCGGTGCTGATCGAGGCGTCGGCGGGCAGCATCGCGATCACGGTGGCCGACAACGGCCCCGGCGTGCCGCCCGAACTGCTGCCGCGCCTGTTCGAGCCGTTCTTCACCACCAAGGAAATGGGGCGCGGCCTGGGCCTGGGCCTGGCGATTTCCTCGTCGATCGCGAGCGATGCCGGCGGCGCGCTGGTCGCGCGCAACGCGCCCGAAGGCGGCGCGGTGTTCGTCTTGACGCTGCGCCGCGCCCGCACGCATCATCCGCAGGCTTTCGCCGTCGGCCGCTAGCGCGGCGCCGTCCGCAATATCGATTCACATCGGGTGACACACATGGCGAACCGCCTCCAGGTTATCTATATCGAAGACGACGAACTCGTGCGTCGCGCGGCCGTGCAGAGCCTGCAACTGGCCGGGTTCGACGTGACCGGGTTCGGCTCGGCCGAAGCGGCCGAGAAGGCGATCCTCGGCGAGCGTGTGGGCGTGGTGGTGTCCGACATCCGCCTGCCCGGCGCGAGCGGCCTCGAACTGCTCGCGCAATGCCGCGAGCGCGCGACGGACGTGCCGGTGATCCTCGTCACCGGCCACGGCGACATCACCATGGCCGTGCAGGCGATGCGCGACGGCGCCTACGATTTCATCGAGAAGCCGTTTCCGGCCGAGCGCCTGGTCGAGACGGTGCGCCGCGCGCTCGAACGCCGCGAGCTGGTGCTGGAGAACCTGGCGTTGCGCCGCGAGCTGGCGGTGCAGGGCGTGGTCGCGCCGCGCATCATCGGCCGCAGCCCGGCCATCGAGCAGGTGCGCCGGCTGATCGCGAACGTCGCGCCCACCGACGCCTCGGTGCTGATCAACGGCGACACCGGCGCCGGCAAGGAACTGATCGCGCGCAGCCTGCACGAGATGTCGCCGCGTCGCGACAAGCCGTTCATCGCCGTCAATTGCGGCGCGCTGCCCGAGCCGATGTTCGAATCGGAGATGTTCGGCTACGAGCCGGGCGCGTTCACGGGCGCGGCCAAGCGGCGGATCGGCAAGCTCGAATACGCGTCGGGCGGCACGCTGTTTCTCGACGAGATCGAGAGCATGCCGCTCGCGTTGCAGGTCAAGCTGCTGCGCGTGTTGCAGGACGGTGTGCTGGAGCGGCTCGGCGCGAACCAGCCGATTCGCGTGAATTGCCGCGTGGTGGCCGCCGCCAAGGGCGACATGAGCGAGCACGTGGCGGCCGGCACGTTCCGGCAGGATTTGCTGTATCGCCTGAACGTGGTGACCATCGCGCTGCCGCCGCTGGGCGAGCGCCGCGAGGACATCGTGCCGCTGTTCGAGCACTTCATGCTCGATGCGGCCGTGCGCTACGGCCGCCCCGCGCCGCACCTGACCGACCGTCAACGCGAAGGGCTGATGCAGCGCGACTGGCCCGGCAACGTGCGCGAGCTGCGCAACGCGGCCGACCGCTTCGTGCTCGGCGTGACCGAGGGCGTGCTGGAGGCGGGCGGCGCAGCCGAGGCGCGCGACGTGGCGGGCGGCGAGCAGTCGCTGAAGGAGCGCGTCGAGCAGTTCGAGCGCGCCGTGATCGCCGACACGCTGACGCAAACAGGCGGCGCCGTGGCCGCCACGGCCGACCGGCTGCATCTGGGCAAGGCCACGCTCTACGAGAAGATCAAGCGCTACGGTTTGTCGACCAAGGGCGACAACGAGCGCTGACCCGGGGCAAGCTCGGGGTAAGGGTTGAGGGCGACAAAAAAGCCGGCGGCGCCAGGAAGGCGCGGCCGGCTTTTTGCCGAACCGGGTGTGGAGCGCTCGCTCAGGCGTTGCTGTTGCCGAGCGCCTTTTGCAGCAGCTGGTCGAGTTCCGCGAACTGCGGTTCGCCGACGTAGCGCTTCAGGATCTTGCCGTCCTTGTCGACCACGAAGGTGGTGGGGGTGAGCTGGACGTTGCCGAACTGCTTGGCGAGCGAGCCGTCGTCGAACGCGACCTTGAACGGCAACTGGCGCGTCTTGACGTAGTTCGAGACGTACACCGGCGAATCGTAGTTCATCGCCACCGCGACGAATTCGAGGCCCTGGTCCTTGAAGCGCTTGTACGTGTCGACCATCTGCGGCATTTCCTTCATGCAGGTCTCGCAACTGGTCGCCCAGAAGTTGACGAGGTAGACCTTGCCCTTCAGATCCGAGCCGGTGGAGACCTTCTGACCGGACAGCAGCGTGAACGTGGCGTCCGGCACGCTCGACTTGCCGTTCAGGGCGAAGTAGCCGGCCACGGCGATCGCCACGGCGACGGCCGCGATCGCGACATAGCGCAGCGGGCTCGCGCGGCGGGGGGAAACGGGGGCTTGGCTCATCGTCGGTACCTCGGAAGACTGCGGGGCCGCGCGGCACAGGCGCACGGCGGCGATCATTGTAGCCTCAAAACATGACGGATATCGGTAGGCGTGGGCGCCCCAGCGGTTGCGGAGGGTGCTCGGCTCGATACCCGGAATGGCACGGCCGGCGCGGCTTCCGGGCAGCGGCGGCGCGGCTTGGGCATCGTTCGCTTATGCCGGGCATTTCGGGGCGCGAGGCCGCGCCGGACGACGATAATGGCGGCTCGATGCTTCCTCTTGCCGATGGCCGTTGAGCCGATCCATGTCCGTCCCCCATTTCTTCACCCACCGCATGACGATGGTCCGCCGCCTGGCGCGGCGTTCGGCCGTGCTCGCAATGGCGGCGCTGCTCGTGGCCGCATGCTCGCCGGCGCTCGACTGGCGCACGCTTCACAACGACGCCGGCTACACGATCGACCTGCCGGCCAAGCCGACGCTCGACGCGCGCGAGATCACCATTGGTGGCGCACCGATGACGATGCGGATGCAGGCCGCGCACGTGAGCGGCGCGGTGTTCGCGGTCGGCACGGTGATGCTGCCCGATGCGCACCCGGCCACCCGGCAGGCGGCGCTCGACGTGCTGCGCGCCGCGCTGTCGCGCAACCTGCATGCGCCCGCGGCCCGGCGCGAGGTGACGGTGCCGCTCGCGGCCGGCGGCACGGTGCCGGGCATCGAACTGACCGTGAACGGCGAGCCGGCCGGCACGGCATCGGGTGCGCAGGGCGCGGCAGCCGGCAAGACGCTGGTGGCGCGGCTCGTCGCGCGCGGCACGCATGTCTATCAGGCCGTCGCGATCGCCGACGCACCGCTGCCGGCCGACGTGCTCGACTCGTTCTTCGGCTCGTTCAAGCTCGACTGAAGGATGCGCGGCACCGCGCAATTTGTTGACGAATTGAAGGTCTGCTCGCAGGAAGCCACGCTAATCGCCGGATTTTCCTGGACTTTTCCGCTATCCACAGCGGGTGTGGATAACTTTGTTGACAACCCTCACCCCGCCCCGGCACAGCCGGCGCCGAGTGCTTTCAAATGGTTTTCATCGTTTTTTGCTTCTTAAAAAACGATTGACAATTCAATGCCTTGCGTCGGTCCTTTCAGGCACGCCGCATGCCTTGCGGCGACGACGTTCGATTCCTGTAAATGTGTATAAGTCAAGTCTTGACAGGCCGCTTTTTCGATTCAGACCAACTCGACAGCCCGCCGGTAGCGGATTGCCTCGCCGATCTGGGCGGCGTCCGGATCGGTATCGCCGGCTAGATCGGCGATCGTGCGCGCAACTTTCAGTACCCGGTAATACGCCCGCGCGGACCAATGGAAGCGCTCGCCCGCCTCGCGTAACAGACGTTCGCCGGTGGAATCGAGGCGGCAGAACGCGTCCGTTTCGCGGCCACTGAGCATCTGGTTGGTCTTGCCCTGGCGAGCCAACTGGCGCTCGCGGGCTGCGGCCACACGCCGCGCCACGGCCGCGCTCGGCTCGGCCGGCGTCACGCCGCGTTCGGCCAGTTCGGCCGGGGAGAGCGCCGGCAGTGCGACCTGCAGATCGATGCGATCCATCAGCGGCCCGGACAACTTTCGCAGGTAGCGCGCGGCCACATCCGGCGTGCAACGGCAGCGGCCCGACGGATCGCCGCGCCAGCCGCACGGGCACGGGTTCATGGCCGCCACCAGTTGGCAGGCGGCGGGGAAATCGGCTTGCAGGGCCACGCGCGAGATCGTGATGCGGCCCGCTTCGAGCGGCTCGCGCAGCATTTCAAGCACATGGCGGTCGAATTCGGGCAATTCGTCGAGAAACAGCACGCCGTGGTGCGCGAGCGTGATCTCGCCGGGTTGCGGCGGATTGCGGCCGCCCACCAGCGCCGCCGCGCTCGACGAATGATGCGGCGTGCGAAACGGCCGCCTGCGCCACTGCGCGGGCGAGAAGCCGAGCCGGCTCGCCGACAGCAGCGCGGCCGAGGTCAGCGCCTCGTCGTCCGTCATCGGCGGCAGCAGGCCCGGCAGGCGCGCGGCCAGCATCGACTTGCCGGCGCCGGGCGGCCCGATCATCAGCAGGTGATGCGCGCCGGCCGCCGCGATTTCGAGCGCGCGTTTCGCACCCTGTTGCCCGACCACGTCGGCCAGATCGGGCGCGGTGGCATCGGGTGCGGCATCGGGCGGCGAGACGGCGATCGGGCTCAGGCGCGCGTCGGCGGCGCCGTTCAGATGCGCGCAGAGCGCCGGCAGATCGGCCGCGCCATACACAGTTACGCCCGGTGCGAGCGCCGCCTCGGCCGCGCTGGCCAGCGGCAGATACAGCTCGGGCGTGCGCGTCGGCAGCGGGCCGTCGGACGCGAGCGCGCCGCGTGCGATTCCGCAGGCCATCGCGAACGCGCCGCGCATCGGCCGCAACGCGCCCGTCAGCGACAGTTCTCCCGCGAATTCGCGCCCGTCGAGCGAGGCCGGCGGCAGATCGCCGTTCGCGGCGAGGATGCCGAGCGCGATCGGCAGATCGAATCGCCCCGATTCCTTGGGCAGATCGGCTGGCGCCAGGTTGACGGTGATGCGGAATGTCGCCTTGATTTTACACTCGGTACACCTACCATTAGTACAAGCGGCTTTCGAACGAAGGAACTCAGAGCACTATGGATAGTTCATTTGCGACGGGCGATCTCGTCTTCAGAACAGAGCGAACCATTTACGCTCGACGGAACTCTGGCGCCGATCGACTGGACGTGGAGAAGTTGCGCCTGCCCGTGGCGTCTTGGGCCTATCAAGTGCTTAGGATCCTTTCAAAAGAATCGGAGACGGTTCCACATGAGACTGGGGACTTCCAGCGTTTCCTCCGAATCATCGGAATTGCATGTTTGACGCCTGCACCCAGAGCATATTTGGTGCTACCCACCAGGGATATTGGACGCTATGAAATCAATGCATGTTTTAGAGCTCTAGAAGATTGCATTGCTTCAGATGACTTTAGACATTGGTCGGAGCGAACTAAAAGTAGTACGTCCATGATTTTCCGAAAGTTGGTGATCCGTCCGGTGCGGGACACATTTCGCGAGTCAGTAAGCCCAGGAGATCTCAAGTTTCGATCTCGGTTCCGATATGATGGCGGGCATTTTCAGACGCTGAGCGATAAGCCGGGCGATGTCCGGGATGGAGTGCAGGCAAATCCGATCGGTGCTATGCCGCATGAGAATCTATCGCAGTTGCGCGAGCGTGAAATTGACCGTATGACAAGGGATATCGATCGGCTCCGAAACGGATGCCTCGACGAATTAAGGTTTTGGCGCGGTATAAGGGCGCAGATGATTGAATTGGCTCATTACAAGCCAAGCTTTTATGAATTAAAGTTGGTAAAAGGTTATTTGCTTCAAGTCAATCGTTTGGAAGACATCCGGGGCCTAAGAAAATGCGCTGATGAAGCGATTATATCGTCGGTCGTTCGTTTGATTAGTGATGTCAATTTTCCTCGATACCCTTTATATAAGGGTAAAGACTACGATAGTCTCATTAACGAAAGAATTTTTAACTTACTGAATATCCCGAAAAGCTGGCGCATGGGTGTGCCGGCGCGCGAAATTTTATACCTCACGCAGTTTGCGCTCTCGAGAGAGGTTGTTGCTGCATTTTATCCGATTTTGAGTCACACCCGATTTAATGGGTCATCGCTGCGTGAGGTCACCAGGGATAAAGTGAAATTGGAGAATGGTATTTTTACTTTGCAAGGCTTTAAGTCCAGGGTTGATCAAGATACTCCTATCATAGATATTACAAAAGAAAATATGTCGGCGTATGAGGCTATAGAGCTTGTATTGTGGAATTTTGAGCAAATAAAAAGATTTGGTCATATTTTTGATGATGAGCAGCGGTTATGGTTTGCGTGGCCTGCGAAAAGCCGTCCCAATTATCAAGATAAGATGAAAAATCCGATTACTTACTTTGATGGTCAAAAGAAGAATTTACTTACGAGAATCGGAATGGATTGGTTTGGTGATTCTCAGGTGCGGACGCATATGCTGGTGCTTGATAGGATTTCCAGTGATAGAACTATCCGCGCAATAAGGGATGGCGCAGGTCACAAGTCAGAAAGCACGACGGGAGCATATTTTATGAATGCTACTGCGAATTATCAAAGTAGCTCCATGAATCTTGAGTTTCAGAGGCGAATTGATGCGACGATAAAGTTCGCCATTTCAGAAGAGCAGATTTTTTTTGCCGATAAATTCGATCCAAACTTGGTTGATGATAATTTGCTTTTCCCTATTGGAGACGGCACTGGCTGCGAGGCGCCATTTGATCCGCCGGAACCCCGCTGGCTCACCAATGGGATTTGTGATGCAAAGAATTGTCATGCGGGCGAAGGGTGTAAACGCAACAAGCTGATTATCGGGAAAAAACGAGTGGAGGAAGTTTGGTTAACCTCTTGGTATTACGCCAAGCGTTGGCGGAGTTTGCTTTCTGAAAACGAAGAGGCTTTTCATAAGTGGCACGCCCCCGCGATGTTATTTAATATTTCGCTGAAGGCGTATATAAGGAGCAGTAGTTATTGGTCGGTGATTGAGCCAATAGTGAGGTCTCTCAATGAAGGAAGAAAAGGCGCTTAAGGGTAGCAAGGCTGGGGCAAAGAGGTTTGCGGTCACTGATTTAAACTTTGAAGTTGTTAATAATGATCTTTCTATCACGCCGGAGTGGGTGATTAGGCTCCGCCGAGCTGAGGCTCGACAAGAGGAGCATCAGTATCGAGAATTCGATCTTCGAAAAATTTACATGCCACCTAATGGGTTTTATGTTGCGCCAATGCCTTTGGCGCAATGCCCGCAACTTGCTGCAGCATTGTTTTGCTCGATCGATGCACTTTTATCTAGTAATAGGGCAGCCGCTTCAAGGACCGACCGGGTGTGCGGACTCGTTAGGGATATTATTCTCTTGTTTGAATCCTTTTGGGTAAAGGATATTACGACAATAGATGCAATGAGGGAAGAGCATTTTGTTGAGTTTGCTCATGGTCTTCGGCGTGGATGGTGGCCTGAAGTGTTGCTGCTGGAAAGTCGAGTCATCAACGCGGGAGTGACGGTCGTTGATGTGGAGGGCGAATTGCCTAAGCATCTGGCTAAGCGAATAAATACGAATTACACAATTCCAAAGGTCTATCTGTTGTCGCTGTTTGAGGTTGTTTATTCTAATAACAATAATCGCGCCGATTCGGATGGGTGCATCGATGGTGCGGATCGTAGGTATTCAAGAGGTAGATATAACGGAATTTTTGTGAATATAAATTTTTTATTTCATGCAAATCCTGCGTTTGGGACAAGCTTTCGTCCATTCCCTGACTCTTATAGAATGGCGAAGGCGTTTGGGCTCCCTGATTCGAGAACAAGAAATATCTCAGCAGGCGTGGCTGGAAGATTGTTTCGAGTTTGCATGATTTGGTTGTACCAGCGAGCTCCCTTGTTATTGCCGCTCCTCGATGAATATGTGACCTGTGTGGAGAAAAATGTCAAAAATTCCCAGAGGACATTTGATCACGCGATTCGCACTAGCGAAATCAAGAAGCTTGCGCAAACGGATTCATATAAAAAACTAGTGGCCGCACTCCCATTTCCATTCTCATTAAACTGTCTGGATGCCAGGAGGGGGGGGCATAGGTATTCGTTGAGAAGTATCATTACTCATATTCAGGGTGCCTGCTTCGTTCTCATCGCGTTCATGAACGGACGGAGGAAAGGAGAGATAGACGGGCGATTGTTTGGGCTGATGTGCGGGGCAGTATCTGTTCATAGTGAAGCGTTGGGCATATATCAGGTAGATTTTTATATAGAAAAAACTCATCAATCGAGAATCCCATATTTTGTCAATGACACGACATGTCTAGCGATCAGAACGCTGGAAAACATACAGCGCAACTTCCTTCGTATTGATAAAGCTCGGGGCTCGGCGATATCGAAGATTGCTTATCATCGCATCCCCTTGTTCTCCTATAGAAGGTTTAGTTTGCAGGACGGAATAGGTGATGAGTTCCGGTGGTTTGACTTCAGACAATATGCCGGCTTTTGTCCTGTTCGCGATACGACTGATTTGTTGAGTGAGGCAGGAATGGAGGGGCAGTATATTTTCGGGGACTCGCGTGTCTTCCGCCGGATGTACGCACTTATATTTTATTATCGTTATGAAAATAGCGATATTGTGGCTGTTCAGCATCAATTGGCACATTTCGATTTGCAAGCGACAAGAATTTATCTGACAGACCCGGTGTCAAGGAGGGATGTGGAGTCAATTTTCTTTGTAATGCCGACTGAGGCGGAAGATCGCCGGCGAGCATTCATGGATAATGATTCTGATTTAGAGAAAGAAATGAGAGCTGTTGGTGAGGAGAAGATGGCCGAAGAGGTTTATGGTGTGTTGGCGGGGCAGAGATTTGCAGGTGGATTTGCGAAATATGTTAGGCGAATGCATCTTAAATTTTGCACATTAACATCATTTAAAAATATTGATATCAACGACGCCGTACTTAAAGCGGTGAGACGTCGTGGGCATTTTCCGCGTCCTTATCCACACGGCGAGTGCATGCTAGGATCGGCGCCTCAAAAAAATAGAGCGCACTGTTATTCAGCCCAGGATGGGATTGCACATTTCGAGCATGCCAGCCCAAAGGTATGTGGTGGATGCATGTACCATCTAACAAAAGTGGAATATTTGCAGAGCCTTCGCGCTGATGAGAGCCGAATTTTGAATGAAATTGCTAGCGGCCTTCATGAAGGTTTTGCTCTAGAACGTAAGCAGACTGAGTTGTCGGATCTCAGCTCTGCCATAGTGCTTATAAGTGAGCGCTTGGGAGTGCCAACGTGAAGAATGAACGAGCGGGTAAGCTTAGGACGCCAGGGCGTAAGCCAACCGTTGCATTCCTTTCTGAGGAAAATGCAAGAGATAATATTCTGATTAAGATAGAGCTATTGGAGCGCTTGATCTCTTGGTGTGAAAAAGGCGATAGTATTGTGCCAAATATTAAAAATATGGTGCGTGCGCAAGGGGAAGTTTATATTCCGAAGTCGATCAGGCAGTTTGAGGCGTGGTGTGACGCAAAAGCGCTTTGTGAATTGATGAAAGAGGTTCCGCCTAAAATAAGGGCGATCGGAAACGGGACGCTGGGGCGTCACCTGCCGCTTAAGATGCGGGCCAAGCGTGCGATTGACGAATTATATGTTTTGATTAATGCCTCGGCGTCGGAAGATGGGCGAAACGAGAAGAATAAAGCCAAGAGGATGCTCGCGCAGGCCCAAAGACAAATCGATATACTTGAGAGGGAGTTAATTAACATGCGCATGCAGATGAACAATCTTATGCGCGAGCGCGATAGCGCAAACCACCTGCATGATAATCTCAAACGTCATTTTCGCGAGCAGTTGGAGCTAGCGCGAAGTCAAAGAGAAGGTGTCAAAAGTGCGAAAATTTCTAAGCTTAGATAGCCGACGCGGTAATTCCGAGGAATTTGATGGAGCCACTAAGCTCGTGGTGAAAATTATTGATGGAAAGGCTTATGTTGTAGCATATGATTTGCGCGCAGGTATGATTGTGTGGAGTTTGGTAAACTATGCAATATTTTTAACAGAAACTCTTTTTCTTGAGCCATCGAGTATTGATGCGGCGCTGCGATCAGTGACCACATATCGAAATTTTCTTATTAAAAAGTTCGCTGTAGATCGAAAAAAGCAAGTTGATGAATTTCAAGCGTCTACTGATGCTCTTATGGAGGCGTTTCGTGACGAGGAGTTCGAGGTCGTACGTTCTCGATGGAATTCGAGTCACGAAGACGCCGTAGCGAAACGTACGGTGAATCGGAAGTTAGTGCACATCTATAATTTTCTTAATTGGTATCAATTTTCAAACAGATTTGCTAATTTTTTTGGTGGAGAGCACGGTGCGGTTACCACCTCTCTAAAATCAGAAGATATAAATATTAGAAAAAATCCGCTGAATGAAGGGGGCTCTAAATATCGATATCCACTACTGTATCGGCGTGTTGGTGAACGGGCACGTCAACCGCGCGGATACGAGGCGACGCAGAAGAATGTGGATGCGTTGAGGCACTATTTTTTTGAAAATTTTACGGACTACGTCGCCATTAGAAATAATTTAATAATGGATATCGCTGATCGAATTGGATGGCGCCGAGGGTCAATTAATTCTCTGACATGCGATCAGTTTTCGGATTTTTCATTAGATAAAATGACTGATCGTGGACTTATTTGCGTGCCAGCGAAGCAAAAAAATGGCTATCTCGATTCGTTCTATATTCCACCGGCGTTGGTTTTTCGGATTGTGGAATTTATCCGTGGTCCAAGGCAGACGCTTGTCGAAGAAATGGGTTGGCGTCAAGTTTCGGGAGTCGGCCCTGTCTTTATATCCGCTAGGGATGGTTGCCCGCTTGAGGATAAAACTATTTCGACTATTTTTGGAAAGGCGTTTTCTGCAATTGGTGTTGAAAAACGGGCTGCGCTGCACAGTCTGAGAACTAAATTTGTCAATGACGCCATCGCGGCTGAGACAGATGCAAGGTTGAAGTTGGGTCTCGATACGAGTTCCGATTCAATCTCAGCCGCAGTTTCGCATGATTTAGGGCATCATAATATCGACTCCATCAAGGCATATACCAGTGCGAACCAGACCAGGCTATTAAGTCGCAAGCGTCAGCGCTGACTTATCAGTCGCAATCTGGACCGGGCAATAGTCGCCCGCATCCCATTTGCCATGGACGTAGCTTAAACTCGTATCATTCTTAGAGTCGCTAACACAAGTCATCCACGAATCGCGAGCAGATGACGGCGGCAGCCAAGACAAGCAGAGCGGCATGAATGTCGAGGCGTCGTTCGAAGCGAATCCTAAGCTTGCCGAGTCCGGTGAACTAGGCATGCGTGCGCTCGACGACCCAGCGATGCTGTCCGAGTCGCTCACTGCTTTCCACGCCGCGACGGGCGATGCGGGCCTTGATGCCGCACTGTCTCAGATAACGTCGGCAACGAGCAAAGTCATAGCCCTTGCAGCTTGCTCGGACGTTTGCGCGGCTGACCGTTAAGCCCGGCACTGCCGGAATGGCATCGGCTCGAACGCCATCGAGTCGTGTCGGTTGGCACCGGTGACCGTGGTAGCAGAGGGACGCCGCGAGCGTCTACGACGATATGTCGATTCGATCCGAGCGTTCCCCGATTTGTCAGGTCGGCGCCGGTTTCCTGGCCCCCGGGGGCTGGAGACACTGGCTCCATCGTGGCTTGCCGGCTCTCAATCGATCTGGTCGTGCTCACGCAGCCGACGAAGCATCGCCAGATGTAGCCGTTCCCACACGCCGGCGGCCAACTGGTCCCGTAGACGTCGCCAGCACGTCATGCCACTGCCGAAGCCCAGCTCCTGCGGAAGGTCCTCCCAAGGGATACCGGTCAGCACATAGAGGATGCCGTTCAGGGCTGCTCGATCATTACGGCGTTCGCAGCATCATGTCCAGGTTGTGTTAGCGGCTATTAGGCAAGTGGTCGTGTACGGTGTTTCAGACAACGGCTCTAGACGTCTCGTGGTGTCCAATCGGGGTTTGTATGATTATTTTAAAATTTGCAATTAATTGCGTTCTATTTGATCTTCTATGGTTTTGTGGATGTTCCGTGTAGCGAGGTAGCCTTCAGAAATCATTGCTTGCGCCGTTATTGCGAATGAATTTCCATTTCTCAGTCTTTAAAATTTATTCGTGCAAATGCGCAACATAAAAATTTCAACTCGTCTCATTGTGGGATTTTCACTCCTGACGCTCTTGCTAATCGGCGTCGCTGCTATCGCATTTTTCGGGCTATCGAGAATGAACATCCGAATGGATGATATCGCCCGAGTGAACAACACCGAGTCGCGACTTGCCAACGAGCTGAAAGCATCGATCCAGGACCGTGCAATCGCCGTGCGGAACCTTGTTCTGTTGCAGGACCGTCAGGACGTGCTCAAAGAGGTTGAGCGCATCCATAAGCAGGAGAAGATCTACGCAGACTCGGCTGCACAACTACGTAAGATGTTCGCTGATGAGCCCGGCACTACGGAAACTGAACGTCACATGATGGTTCAGATCGATCACGACGAAGCGCTTGCGGTGCCGGCTATGAACAAAGCCGTTGATCAGGCGGTAGCGAACCAGATTGACGTCGCCACTCAGACGATCATTCACGAGACGCGGGCGCCTCAACTCGCATGGCTGCTGAAGGCTGTCGAATTGGCAAGCCGGGAAGACCAAGAGAGCATCGAGGCGCGCAACGACGCTATCACTACATACCGCAACGTCCGTATTCTGGTTGGCACACTGGTGGCGCTGGCTATAACCTTAGCAGTTATTACTGCTGTTGCTCTGACACGTAGCGTGCTGCGGCAACTCGGTTGCGAACCCAGCGATGCTCAGAAGATCGCTGGAGAAATCGAGGCCGGAAATCTCCTTGTAGCCATTCCAGTTGCGCCCGGAGATACAGGCAGTCTGGTCGCCTCACTTGAGGCGATGCGCAGCAGCCTGACCAAAATTGTTTTGGGAATAAAGGTATCGGCTGAGTCCATTGCGGCTGCGGCTGATGAGATTGCGCAGGGCAATCTTGATCTATCCCAGCGTACTGAGGAGCAGGCTGCCTCGCTCGAAGAAACAGCTGCAAGCATGGAAGAACTGACCGCCACGGTCAAGGCGAACACCGACAACGCACGTCAAGGCAGCTCGATTGCAGGGGCCGCGTCACAAGCGGCCGCGGCAGGCGGACACGTCGTGGATCGCGTCGTGAGTACCATGAACGATATTTCATCGAGCTCATCGAAGGTCTCTCAGATTATTTCGGTGATCGAGAGTATCGCCTTTCAAACTAATATTCTTGCACTCAATGCTGCCGTCGAAGCCGCTCGCGCGGGAGAGGAGGGGCGTGGCTTCGCTGTCGTTGCTGGAGAGGTGCGCACCCTTGCACAGCGCAGCGCAGCAGCGGCGAGGGAGATCAAGGGACTTATTGACGTATCGATGCAGCATGTACATGTCGGGTCGGAACTAGTACACGGTGCCGGAAAGACGATGAATGACGTTGTTCGTTCTGTGCAGCGTGCCAGCGACATCATGAGTGAAATCGCTTCTGCCTCGATAGAGCAGACTATGGGAATTGAACAAGTCAACGTGGCAGTCAGTCAGATGGACGAGGTCACGCAACAGAATGCTGCGCTCGTCGAGCAGGCCAGTGCTGCTGCCCGTGCAATGGCAGATCAGGCTGAGACGCTACGCGCAGCCGTGACCATTTTCAGAGTCGATCAATTTTCGGGAGAGGCTCACCGTCACCGCGCAATGCAGGGCTAGTTCGTTGTCCCCTGCAGCGAGTCGACGATGAAAAAGAGGGTATCGGGGTAGGCGAGCGGAGTTCGCCTACCCCTTGTCTAGCGATTCGGTTCAATTAGCCGCTCGCTGCATGCCGATAGGCGTGAGCCGTTGCTAGATAAATGGCTAATTGAGCGTTCTCATGTCGCGGATCGCGTTGGCGGGGAACAGCTGAGATGCGAGCAATGCCGCTCGGGCAGCCTCTACGTTCGCGGTGAACACGACCACTGCGAGATCTTTGACTGCGCGAGAGCAGCAAACATAGAACAGCCTGCGTGTGCGATCGAGTACCGATTCTTCTCCCGCAGCTATATGCGATTCATCTTTTTCTGAGAGTGGTTCGTATCCGAGGTACTTGCCGTATGAGTACTGTTTGTGAGTTGACTCCTCGTCCAGTACAACCAATACGCGCTCGAACTGCGCACCCTTTACGCCTTGGTGTGTCGCGAACGGCGACTCATCACGCAGGTATCGAAGGTATGACCAGAGTTCGGCGACGCTGCTTTCGAGGAAGGCTGCTACGTTTACGTATCCAGATGATCCATCATCGACAGGGTTCTCTTGAAAATGAGGTCTAAAACGGTCGTCAAGCTCTAACAATTCGCTCTCTCGCACATGTCGAAGGATGTCTCCGGCCGTTGATTCTGAGCCTTCGGCTAGTAGATCATCAAGCTCCTCGACGGCCGCCTCCAGAGCTGCAAGCAGGGGCGCGACCGGTTCAGCGCGAAGCCTATCAGGTCGCAGGCAGGGGCTTGCCGCACGAAGGATCGACATGACCGTAAATTGATCACCCGCACGTCGCGCCGCGATCAGTGGCAGTAGATGTTGAACAAATGGTCGGAGGGGCCAGGCTGTTCCGTCGGTAATGCCTTCACTTAAACTCAACGGAGCACGGTCATTCAGTGCTGCGTAGAGCGAAGCGAAGCCCAACCGTTTGGCTGCCTCGCGGTGTACGAGGACTAGCAGCCGGACATCGCCGCTTCGAAGATCACTGTTCCAGAGTTCGTCCTCAGTCTGCTCGGCTAACCAAGCTCGCACGTGTCTCAAATGGGCAGTCCGATGATCATCGCTCGGTAGGATGAAGATGTTGGCTGTCCCAACAACAGGTTCCGGCTCGCCTGCTCTCTCCACGGTGCGACCGCCTGTTTGTACGAGCCCATCGCCAGCTTCACGAACCCTATTGATGACGCTGAGCACTGAGGTTGGGCAGCGGAAATTCTCTGGCTTCTCTATGCGTGCCCATTCGGGAAGAGGAGTGACTTCGCCTGCTCCTGTCGCATAGATTTTTTGCATTGGGTCGCCAAAGAAGCCCACGCAAAGAGGCTGCTCACGAGCAATGAGCCTGAGTGCGTCAATGATAGATTCTTGAGTATCTTGGCTTTCGTCGACGAATATGTACGGAAACCTGCGCGCTACGATTTCACGAAGCAATTCATGCCGCTCAATACAGGCTGGCGCAAGCTTGAGGATATCGTCGTGACCGAGGATGCCCTCGGAGTAGCGGCTACCTGTTCCGTACGTAAACCTCTCCACCTGGCTTACTGCCGCAAGCTCGTCTTGAAGGGCGGCTATTTCTCCTTCCAGACGAAGTTTGGTCGCAGCTTGTGTTCTGGGCCTATTGATGTGAGCCTGCCGCTCGTCGATTTTCTCCCCTATGCGTTCCGCGACCCAGACACCGATATCTACTTGGAACGAGCGAATAATATTCCAAAGGAAGCTATGAATTGTTGAGATGTGGAATAGTGCCGTTGCTCCCACATCGGCGGTAATTTCACCGACAGCGACTTCCGTATAGGTGATGCATGCGATTTGTTGGCCGGCGCGTCGTAGCGCTGGCCCGCGCGTCTCGCCGAGATGCGAGAGCGCCTTGATCAACGATGTGGTCTTCCCGGAGCCGGCTCCGGCCACCATCACGAACGACCGAGGTGGCGACTCGCCGAGACGGCGGCGTACCTCAACATCGGCTTCGGTATCTGGACTTCCGATTCGGCTTGTCATACCGCCACCCTATCGAGAACGATGTCACCTGGGGCCGGTGGGGCTACCGCATCGCCATCTGGCTCAGCCAGAGGCGCGATTTCGCCTTCGAGCCACTGTAGCCCTTCAGCAATGTAGGTTGGGACCGACCATTGCGTCGGATCCTCGCTCAGCAGAGCGAGAGCAAAGTCCGTTTTGCCGAAGCTCTTGCTTTGTACCTTCTTGTAGATGCGTTTAGCGAGAGCCGTGAGGTCTTTGCCTCTGGGATTTCCGATGCGGAGCTTCAGAGCCTTCCGGTCAATGCTTTGACACCATTCCAAGTTTTCCAGTGCGAAAGCCTCTTCGAGCGTTCGGCCGGACAAAGATTGGGTTTCCCCAAGCCACTCGACGTCGATACGCGTCTGATAGGCAACGCGCACAAGTGCCTCGCAGTGCTCCTCGCGAGCCTGGGTCTTTTGTTCTGGCGTGGCTGCCCAAAGATCAGCGACGGATACTTTCCTCGGCAGCCATTGTTTCAATGTCTGGTTGGAGGTGACGGCATCAGGGTGATTTGCGATGCATGCTTTGCCAGGCTTGCCTTCCACCTGGTCGTCACCATCGTCGTTATCTTCGTCGTCTTCCTGATCGTCGGCCGGGGCTGCATCCGCGTCATCGTTGGGCGGTTCGGGATCACCAGCAAGCGCTGCCGGTCGCGGATGGACGCTGTCGAGATCAGTGATGACAAGTGCCGTGATACCGAGGAATTCGATCAGTGACTTGAAGCGATAGCCAAAAGCACCTCCGACCTCAAGGATCGTCAAATAGGTTGATTGGAGCCCGGGCGCAGCATTAGTAATCATTTGAGGCAGCAGCAGTCGTTCGACGTTGCCTTCCACGAGGACTGCACCGTCAGCAAAGAACAGATCGCAGTGGGCGAGCTTCAAATAACGTTCTAGGAAGGTGCGCACGTCGGGATCGGTCGCGTCATAAAACGACGACATGTTCAGGACCGACGATGTTGAGACGCCGGCCGAGCGGTTTCGCCGGAAGTAGCGAATTGGCTTGAAGCCGCGCTCGTACAAGATGTGCGTCGAATGCGTCGTGACGACGACTTGGCTCGTATAGTGAACTCGCTCAACTTCATCCAGCGTGAGGATGGACATCACCTTGCGAATGAAGGCCTGTTGAAGTTGAGCATGTAAATGGGCCTCGGGCTCCTCGATAAAGATGAGGTGTAGCGGTGGCCGATTCTCTTCGATCGCAAGCCATTGCGCCTGCAAATCGAGCAGCTCAACCACCATGAAGATCAGGTTCTTGAAGCCAAGGCCGTTGTAGCTATCCGGTAAGGTCGGTGGGTCTGCCGCGCCATCGTCTGGGCCGAGCGCGTAATGCACGCGTGTGCCGTTTGAACTGCTCATGATCGCAGTTGGATTGAGGGCGGAGCGGAGCATCAGTCTGGGGTTACTGACGCCGGGGTAGCCAAGTTGAGCGAGGCGTCGTAGCGTTGGCTCGAAGACGCGTTCAAGGTGGTCATTGAGCAAACTCTCGGACGCCGCCAGAGCCCGCAACGTAGCGTGATCCGTTGCTCTCTGTTCTAGGTTGCGCTCGTAGAAGCGGCTTAGTACGCGAGAAAGTGTCTCGGCTCGTGCACTGCCTGGTGCGTCCGCCAGATGCCGCTGGGCATGCAAGAAATCGATACGAAGCAGTCCGTTGAGTATCTCGCGTCCAGTGCGGTCGCGACCTGTCAGAGGCATGGGCGAATAGCCGGGCTCCGCGCGCATACTTTCATTGAAGCGAGTATGGTCGAGCACGAAGTAACGCAGTTCGTACTCGTTGTGAATCTGCTCGCTCAAGAAATCTTGGAGATTGCGCGGCGACGGATCAATGTCGGGTCCCGCCCCCTCACCGATGGCTTCGAGCGCGAGTTGCCGAGCGTGCCGGTATCGGGCGCGAGTGGCCGCAGGATCTACTGGAGCGAAGGCCACTCTCAAGCCAACTAGCGAGCCTTGCCACGTAAGGCTAGGGAGAAGATCGACAACCCGGTGAACGTCATCCGCCGTGATCTCAAACCAGATATCGGCTTCAATTGTTGGTAGCGTCACGTCATCAGCGCCCTCGCCATACGCGACGATTTGTGGCCATAGGTTGGCACTAAAATCGTGGACGCTGAACTTCCCTCGATCTGTGAAGATCTGGAGCGCATGTCCTGCCGATGTCTTGCCGCTGTTGTTCGCTCCGACAAATATCGAAATATCGGAAGCGAGATCGATCACGACGTCGTGTAGACGTCGAAAATTGCGCAAAGCAAGTTTCTTAAGGTGCATCTTTCCCCCGCTTGGTCATTTACCCGATTTCCTATTATGTGACTGGATCAGATGTTAGCGGAATATGGGCCGGTTGCGGTGAAATGGGAGGCCCCTATCGGCATCGCGTCGCCCGCGATAAACGGCTTAGTCGAGATTCCAATAATCGGGAAGCCCCTGGCGCATCATTTTAATAGTCGAAAGCACGCTCGGTTATCAAGAATGCACGCGTTAGGCAACAGCAGAAATTCGTCCGAAGGCTCTGTGTATTCCAGTTGCGACGAGCGAAATGCATTCTGAATGCCGTGCGGTTTTAGATGGCACCCACCTGTGCCTGGACGCATCCTGCGCGGCGGTTGTCACCACTGACCGACTGGCGCCCCCACTGCGGTGGAACGGGAGAGACCCCCAAAAGTCGCGGATCGGCTCAAAAATCGAGAGTTTTGGAGTGGCTAATGATGCGTTTTCTTATGTTTTGAGTGAAAATTGACTGGTACGAATATGGCAAAAGGATCGTGTGGTATGAGAAGACGCGCAAGGGACGATTTTAAACAGAAAATTAAAATGGCGCTGTGCTTGCGAGCTGGGACCCACTGCTCCAATCCGGGATGTCGTAAGCCAACTAGCGCCCCAATCTCCGATAATAGCCTTGATGTCAGTAGCGTCGGCCAAGCGGCGCACATTACAGCAGCCGCACCAGGCGGACCTCGCTACGACCCGTCTCTGACACAAGAGCAACGCGCAGGTATCGATAACGGTATCTGGCTGTGCAACAACTGTGCAAGGAAAATTGATCTCGACGAGTCGCGTTTTCCGATCGCTTTGCTGCGACAGTGGAAGCAAGAGGCCGAAACGGCCGCACTAGAGGAGCAAGGCGAGTCTCCTATTGCTCGGGCCGAGTACGATCTGATGCGTGCCACAGTTTTTAAGGCACCGGTGGGACGATCTGTTGCAACCGCAGTTGCCACGATGTCTCGCATGGCTGCTTCGGAGCTGGAGCGTCTTGACCCGCGCTTTGCGGTCCAGGTCAACTCCGTGGGAAATTCGACCCATATTGCGCTTCGAGCCAAAGAGCCGGTTCGATTCACCGCGAGCATTGCTCCAAGCCATCAAGTGGAATATCGCGCCAAGATGCGCGATCTTAAGGCCCATGGAACTCCGGTCGAGATGAGTGCCGACAAGATTCAGCTTAGCGGTTCTGCTCTGTTGGAACTGATGCCTACTGATTCAAATGGAGTTGTCAGGTTTGCCGCTAGCTACCGGCAACGCGCGGTGCAAAAAATAACGCTTCAAAACTCGGAAAGCCAAGCTGTATTTGCTATGGATGATGTCGTTGGTGAAATTTTCGGAGGAAATGAGTCGATTACCTTCGAGGGGAGCACATTCAATGGCATTCTTGGTATGCGCTATCGATATAATTACGCGACCGAACTCGCGCGACAGCAGCAGGATGTCGAAGTTACACTTCACTACGATACCTGGCGCGATCGAACGCTCCGCAAACTGCCTTATTTTGATAGGTTGTATCGGTATTTCGAATGCATGTGTAGAGGATGGGATATTTCGATTTCATTAGAAATTGAAGGGATTTCTGTCATTTCTGGATCCAGAGAGAAAGTATATAGCGCTAAATCACTTGGTGAGATTTGGTCTTCCCTCTTGTATTTGAAACGTGTTCGAGATTTGCTATCGTTTTGGAATAAAGATTTGCCATTCCAAGTTGCTAGTGTTTCTGCTGAAGAAATCCGCGAAGTGTTTCGGGTGTGGGAGATGCTGTTGGGCGGACCTGTTGTGCGAGGGCGAGATATTGAAGCAGGCACCTGGGAGGTAGTGCCGCAAGGAGAGCAGGAGGTGGCGATGCTTCGACAGATCGTCGGGAAAAATGAGGCGCGCTCTTTTGCTCTTGTTCGACCTTTCGATACACCATTGAATTTTATGGGGACGTACGTCTCGCTTGGATCTGTCAGTGTGCAATATTCGAACGTAATTTTTAGGTCAAGGAAGAATCCAGACGATTTTAAGGATGGCGAGTTGATTGAGCTTTTCGTTGAGCCTACTGAAGACAGTGTGCTGTCGCTAGAGCCTTCTCCGGACTCTCCGTTTGCCATAATCAATACAATGAAGTCGACGGGATACATTTCGGACAAATCGTAAACGAAAAATTATTGTCAATTTCAGCTCCGCGCGCAGCTATTGCATCGTCAAGATTTAGAGCCGCTAACACAAGTCATCCACGAACCTCGCGCAGATGACAGCGGCAGCCAGCACAAGCAAAGCGGCATGAATATCGAGGCGCCGCTCGAAGCGAATCCGCAGCTTGCCGAATCCCGCGAACCAGGCATGGGTGCGCTCGACCACCCAACGATGCCGGCCGAGCCGCTCGCGGCTTTCGATACCGCGACGTGCAATGCGGGCCTTGATGCCGCGCTGTCTCAGATAGCGCCTGCAACGAGCGAAGTCATATCCTTTGTCGGCGTGCAGTTTGGCCGCTCGCTTGCGCGGCTGACCATTCAGGCCCGGCACGGCAGGAATGGCATCGAGCGTGGACTCGAATGCCATCGAATCGTGTCGGTTGGCCCCCGTGACCGTGACGGCCAGAGGAATGCCGCGTGCATCTACGACGATGTGTCGTTTCGATCCGAGCTTGCCGCGATCAGTCGGGTTGGGGCCGGTTTCCTGGCCCCCCGGGGGCTGGAGACGCTGGCTCCAGCCAGGCTAGCTCGCTCCCAATCGATCTGGTCGTGTTCACGCAGCCTGCGCAGCAGCGCCAGGTGTAGTCGATGCCATACACCGGCCGCTTGCCAATCTCGCAGACGTCGCCAGCACGTCATGCCACTGCCGAAGCCCAGCTCTTGCGGGAGGTCTTCCCACGGGATGCCGGTTTGCAGCACATACAGGATGCCGTTGAGCGCAGCTCGGTCATCGACCGTGCGCCGGCGTCCGCCCTTGGGCGAGGGGGTGAATTCCGGGATCAGAGGTGCCAGCGACACCCACAACTCGTTGCTGATTTTGCGTCTTGCCATACCGCAGACGATACGACCTTCGCTGCTTCATGTACAGGTTGTGTTAGCGACTCTTAGATTCATGCGCGTTGGCGCTGTGCCGATGGCTGGGCGCTAATCGGAAACTCGGCCGAATTGTTCAATATACCAAGCCATAAATAACTAAGAATTACATATGGTCGTTGTATTAGGCTGGCCGAGTATCCCAGAAACTGTGCGTTATGTCATGCACATCATTACTGAGTTCCCATATTAAAATGGGTGCGTGAGGTGAATTGGGTTTGCTGAATAAGTTATTTAACTTATCCTGAAGATTGTCAATCGAAACTCCTTCTTTGAGATTTGAAATTCTTGAGCCCGAAAAACCTGTGCCGCTATGTCCGACGAAAAGCTTCTCTACGTAGTCGATGGCTTTTAAAGTCATCCAAATATATTCTTTTCGCCCGCTATGGACGAAGCGGCAGCTCCAGTCATAAATTTTCTTTAATTCAGCGAAGGAGATTGGAAGTAAGAAATATGAATCTCCGTACTCTTTCAAGAATGTAAATGCTGGGCCGGCTGGGAAATGATCGGAAGAAAATTTTGATCCGTTTGGGTTGATGGTCTTGATGGACTTAAAGCCCATCATGGTGCTTAATTTGCTTTCGATGGAAAGTCGCAGTAAAAATATGACTGAGAATGAATCGATGACTTGCTTTTGTCCTTGCAGTTCTATGTGATTATATGTCGCCTTTAGTAGCGTAGACCGAGCAAGTGTGAAAAGTGTGTGCCCAGGAATAACTGTTTGTCCAAAGATCACTCTTTTGGTTGCTATTGCTTCTTGCAGTTCGGTTTCGAGTTCGGAAATTTCGTCTATTATCTGATCGAGTAAGTTTACCAGGTCATCCTTCTCTGTCCATATGCCAAGAAGGCTGGGCTTATGGGGGTGATCTGTTAAAAGATCAACTATCAATTGCATCTGCTCAACAATTATTGGAAGATTGGCCAGGGGATTTTCTCTAAGTGTCTTTGCGGAAGGGAATTTTCCGAGATATTTCTTGTTGTATTTTTTGTGATTTTTTATTTTTCCGATGATGTTTGTTGCATTTGTGATAAGATTTTTTGTTTCGGTGCTATTCATTAAGGGTCTCGGTGATTGGTGTTGGGGGGGGAATTCAGTTAACTTTTATATGGCTGAAATAGGATTGACCTAATCAAGGGTGCAACGTTTTGGTGCGTGGCTGCTTCGAATCGTCAACCGGCGCTTGACCATCGCCGATAGTAGCGTTACGTCATCCTGCAGTTCCAGCGACTTACGGAGCAACTACGGCTGATCGCTGCTGGCATCGTGTTTCGAGTGCGGGAAGTTTGCTTCGGAATGTTCGATCAAAAGCGTAAGCAATCGCTGATTGAATGCTGCGATCGTAGGGTTGTATGGCAGGGTGTATGGGGAAAAATCGTGGTCTCGGGCCGGCCGTGGTCGATGCGTGTGCCGTGTCGCGGCAAACGTGTCTTTGCACGCACGCCATAGAAACCCTGCCTCAGTAGTATTCAACGATTTGCTGGCAATTTCGACGAAGCGTTCTTCGATCCACTGCCAACGGTCAAGAACGTCTTTTTCATCCATGTATTTCACGCATCCCTTGTAATCATCCTCAAATTCGGCCTTCGCTTGTTTGTCGAGATTTTTAAAAAAATCAAATAAATTCAAGCGAGTGCACAAATTTTTTAGTATATCCTTAAGGGGTATAGGGGGGGAATATACTTGCCCTGATGAGTCCTCTTGCCAAGATCTTTCCAGATGATGTCGATACTCGCTGTCATCTTCAATCAAATCTTCTGCGATGTCAAACAGGTGATTGATTAACGTGAAAATAAAATTAACCTTTCTCTTTCCTGCAATGAGGTCCGATTCTCCCCAGATCACAGGAGACTCCCAGCGCATGAGTTCGCCGGCATCAATTCTGAATATTGGAATGGCGGGAAAATCCGTCAAGCCGTGCTGGAAACCGAGTTCGGCCGCACATTGGTCAACACGGTGCTTCAGTCGATCAAAATTCGTCAAACGATCGCGGTCAAACACCATGGCTGCAGGAACCAAACTACGCTCGCCTAGCGCCTCCCGTAGGGCATCGAAAAGTTTGATAAATCGAGACCCCGTTATCACGTCATCTAGCAGGATGACAGTTGCAGTTTCCGGTAAATCATCGCAAAATTCGCTGGCAGCATCGTTGACCGTCCGACCACGAACCCTTCTATCGTTGCGTGGAGCGCTCCAAACGCGCACCTCAGCCGGAATAGAATGTGCCGCGCAGGTCAATTTTAAAAGCTGCGTGGGAACGGTATTGCCTAATGGTGATTCCACAATGAAAAGGGTCGTAATCTCTTGGCTTTTGGCCCACATTACGATTGAATTAATGAGATGAACTAATTTGGAAAATTGGTCTTTCCCTACAAAATAAAGCCCTTCAGCACCTCGCTCCATTGCCAGCGTCAGCTCGGCCGGGTGCTTTTTTGACGGATCAAGCGCTGTGGCGGTAAGCACCAGATTGGCAATGGCTTGTGCAGCCCAAAACAGACAGGCAGCCTTGCCTGTTTCGTCGCGCGCGCTGTTAGCCAGTATTCGTCGATTCCATATGCGTATTTTCTCAAGTGAATTTACTCGGACCGGCTCCTCGGCGAGCGCATGGGCAACGCTTTGATCACCAATCCCGAGAATGCGCAAGAGTTTCTTCGCTTCGCGTTCGATCAAGGAGGCGTCGGCGATCGCGTAGAGGTTCGATAGGTGCTTCGAGTTTTGAAATGCCATAAGCGATGGATGTGGGTATCGAGCGATGAAATCCGTCATGCTACATTGGTCGGCCAATCTTATAATGATGCTCGTAGCGATAAGTGGCGGTATTGTCCGAGAAGCACTGGCTGTGGCGGGCCGTGGATCAGCACGGCGCCGTCCTTGATGTCCTGGTGCAACGCCGGCGGGACGCAGTTGCCGCCGAGCGCTTGATGCGCAAGTTGCTCAAGCACCACGGCCGCCCGCGGGTGATGGTGACGGACAAACTGCGCAGCTACGCGGCAGCCAACACGGCATTGGGCCTGAACGTCGAGCACCGGCAGCACAAGGGGCTGAACAACCGGGCGGAGAATACGCACCAACCGACCCGGGTACGCGAGAAGGTGATGCGGCGGTTCAAATCGGCGCGCCAGCTACAGCGGTTCGCCTCGGTTCACGGCCAGGTTGCGAACCTGTTCATGGGGTGTCATTACCAGGGCGACGCGCAACAGAAACGCGCAGCGCGTGCCCAGGCCATGGCGGTCTGGGAAAAGGCGTCGTGCGCCCGCTTGGCGGCGTAAGCTAATCAATGAGCCGCGACCATCGCCATGTCTCGTCGCCTGCCGAACAACCTGACAGTATCATCGCGGGTGCTCGGCCGGAGCGATGGCCAAGCCAGTGGTTATGCCGGCTTCTCGGCATAGCTCGGCGCGCGGTGCTGCTCACGCAACCAGCGCGTGTCTGCCAGTGCTTCGACTAGCTCACGCGAGACCGGCTGCCAATCTAACCCTGCCTCTTTTGCGTCCGGTTCTTTGATCTGCCGACGCAGGCAACTGAGCCAGCCACCCAGCGCGGAGATAGGACGCACGTGTCGCCCTTCGGCAGCCCAATACTTGGTAAGGCCACGAGAGTGCGTACGCAGATAGACGATCAACGTCCCTTGGGGACGTGCGGCATCCACCCGTGCGCCGGCGTCGAGCGCTTCGGCGATGACCCTGAGCGCTGCCTGATTGACTGGCGAGTAGAGAACTTCGACTTTCCGCAACCTGGCGTTTTCACCGTCCTTTGCGGCTAGCCAACAAACCGCCGCCACCAGTCGGTGCATGCCGTTAGTGCAGATAAGCACTCCACCGAAGGCCTGCATCCGGAGCGGACGGGCAGCCTCAGGGACCGGGAATGGCGAGGCGCCAATTTCCGATTCGAAGTAGTCGAGCGCGTCGTGCTCCCAGCCGATACCGTGAATTCCATCCAGCAAAGACCGCCAAGTTTTCGCCTTCTCTGCGAAGCTCTTGTGGCTGAGCGCAAAGATCTTCACGAGCGGTACATCCAAGTAGGCGCGACGGTATAGCGGTAGCGCCAAACCGGATGTCGCCGCGAATATTTCGCACTGGTGGGCGACCGGTCGATCAACGATTACGGCCGGCGCGGCCGACAGCGCGTTCCGAATAGCGGGAAGTGTAGGTGCATCGAGCATTTCCAGTGCGCGCGATTCGCCGTAAATGGCGGCCAGATCGGCCAGGGTGGGTTTGTCGGACATGTCACCTTGATTCAAAATAGTACGCTAGTTGTTCACGGGCCGGCTGTTTGAGTAACCGAAAAGTGAAGTGGCTCCTCAGGACCTTAGTATCGCCGAAGGGGGCATCCAATTGCCGTGCCCCGCGCCGACCAGTTTCACACGGCATGCGGCGATCCTCTAATGCCTGCAGCCGGCAACATCACGCAGCAGGCACAATACCGTGTTTCGGGGGCAGGTGTTGAGGTTCGAAAACACGCGTGTGCTTTCTTCCCCAGAAATCATTCCAATTGTGCGTTTGCAACGCCTAACGGATATCTCAATCCTTTACGGCAATTTCAGCAAGCCTACCCAGCAGCGCTCGCGCATCATCTTCAGGCAATTCGGTGAACAGTTCGGGTAAATAGTCCACGAAAAGTTCGGGCTCACTTTGTCCGCGATCGAGACGCCATGACACTTTTACATTGGAGAGGACATTTTTCAAACCTTCATCCAGCGTCAACAGCTCGACTTCGATTCGCATATTCTGGGATTCGGCAATCCATTTCACAAGCCCCATCCTTGGAATCAGGTAAATGTCACTCAATACATTGTGAATTTTATGCAAATCCTTGAGCTTGAGAATGTCGCGCGCATCGTCATTTCCGTATAAGCACGCGATGAACATCACAACGATGACATCATTTTTTTTTAGCCCGAAAGATTCCGCCGTGCGAAACAAAAAGTCCTCTGAGGAGCGGCGTTTGTTGCTGGGAACTTTGTTGAATACAACCTCGATAGCCTTCTCTCGAAACGCTGCCCTGGTGTCACTGCTCCCCTCTCTATATCCTGAAAATATTTTAATAAAAATTTCTTTATTATTTGTCAAGTACGAGGAATCTGTGCGAGCGCGCTTAAAGAACCGGCTAACAACGTCCGTTTCCTTTTCAACTTGCTCATCCTTCTCGGTCGGACTGTCGGGTCGACCTTTTTCCCCTTCCATCAAGGATATTATCGGGCTGATCGCATTTTGCCGTGCGTCGATCTCCTTGAGGTGGGCGAGCATGCGCTTCTCTTTTTCTCCTTTTTGCTCCTTGTTCACCAGGGAATGTTTGATGACTGAAATAACGTTTCGATCAAGAAGAAATAGGGCTTCAGTTCCCACATTTGCTTCCTCAGCGTTCTTTTGTCGTTGAATAGCTTGTGCTACCCGCTCTTCACGACTTCCCCTCTGTCTTGCTTGGCCCATGTTTTCCTTTTTTGAAGCATCGCCGGCACATATATCCGGTTGGCAGTTCACTACGTATCAACGGGTAAATAAATGCTACGAAGTGTCTTTCGTCAAATGGCAAGCCCGCTCGATACCGATATGGTCAAGCGGAAAGTTGCGACATGACAAATAGAGGGTTTTAGCGCACCCCTCGTTTCACGACTGAATCGACGAATTCTTTCATGGCCTTTTCATGCTCGAAAATGCTATCGATGCTGCTAGAGTCCTCACCTGTGACCACTTCGAAAGCAGCAGCCAACAGCGGATTCAGCATCGAGCGCGTCTCCCTCATCCACGCTTCGCTACCGATCGTGCTTGAGTAGTTGAAGCGCGCGTCGTCTTGATCTGCATACCATGGGAAGAAGGCCTCGGTCGCATCAATCGAATACCGGAGAAAGACGGAATACTTGCCCAGGCGACATGCGATTTCCGAGTAGGACGTTCTGTCTGGTAGGAGATCTGCACATCCCGCTAGCCTCGCGATGTCGTGGCTGGCCAATCTGAGCTTCTTGTACGTTGCTGCCGGCTCCAGCTCATCTCGCGCGCCGGCAAGCGCGATATGGGCCTTCAGAGCACATTCGATCCCCATCAACAGATCGACAAACGATTTGATACGTCCGCTTTTGATCGTCACTCGATCCCAAATAATATCAAACCTCTCAGCGAAATCGCGCGCGTCGAACGCGTAAAGCTGCCCCACCTCGTGAAGAATGGAAAGCGGTAGAATAGACATGAATTCGGTTTTTTCCTATGGGGACCATCTATTTGCCGAGTAGGCTCACCAACCGGGCATTGTACTTTGAATCATCCCGCCGCATTCACTGGTTGGCATTCAGGTAGGTCGTAGTGGCCTGCAAAGATGTTTGTGAGACATCTCTCGTTTAAGGGCGCCTCCGGTTTTTAAAATATCGGCTGGATTCTCTTTCCCCACTATAACCAATGCGACGTCCCCCCCGCCCTTGAGTAGCGCAACGCTTTAGAGTCCAATCACGTAGTTAGGAGATTGGGCATGAAGAAACGATTCACCGAAGAGCAGATCATTGGCTTCTTGTGCGAGGCGGAGGAGTATTTTTTTGTCCTGTCAGAGATGAATCAGCCAGTCGTCTGGTGCGTCAGCAGATCTTAGCCGTCAGTGCGCGAGTGTTTCGCCCAGTTTGATTCGTGAATCGATCAACGACTGCTGCATGAATCCGATTGGTAGACAGGGTGTCAGGATATTATTAAAGTTTGTGCGTCCAATGCCGTTATTTGAGTTGCGATCGTGCGAAAAGTGATTTTGTAATTTAAATTTGACGTTCGACGTAAATTTATAAGTTTTTAGTGTTGAGGGAAAAATGAGTGGCCAAAGCAAAACCCCAATCCCTGGAATCACGGGCCTTTCCGTCCAATCGTTAGCAGACAGAAAAAGGAGCAGAGAAGAGCGTCGTCTTAGGAAAACGCAGCCGTCTCGTATCGTCATCGATATAATGAGCTTGTTTGCGTTGGCTCTATTGGTCGGCAGTGAGTTCTTCTTCCCCTTGGCTGACAAGGAGTTTCCGGATCGCTCATCAACGCTTGTTGTTGAGCTTGCACTACTTGGCGGACGGACGCAGAACTCGATGGAGAAGTTCGACGCCAAACTTGCTGAATTCAAGATAGCGACATACGGGAAGTCACGAGATATCGCTGCAATTGGAGTCGACCTCGATAAAATCCTCGCATACGAGGTTCAATATCTTGGTTACTTCATACCTGCAGGGATGGTTTTGGCCGATGAGCTGGACAGGTTGAAACTGTTGGTGAGTCAAACAACTAGTTGGGAGAACACGGGCGAAGGGAGGCAAATTTTGGAGGCCGTAAAAAATATCAAAGTACTTCAGCCAAGACTTAACGAGTGCTATCAAGATGCATTGTCGAGGCAGCGGACGATCGACGCGGCGCTGTCGGAAGGACCCAATGATAAAACTCGAGTCGACTTGTCGATAGCTTCAATCAATTCCATTGGAGACTTATTAAAGGGAAAGACTGGTCGATGGATGACATGCCGAAGTGATCTCGAAGAATTCGATCGTCAGCTCGTATCGATGACAGCAAACTATTCGTTTGTGGTTGAGCAACTTGAAAATCGCGCTACTTGGGACCGGCGACTCAGGCTAATGTTGAAGGCCTTGGCGACCCTGATTCTGGCAATTTGCGGCGCGACGTACCGTAACAAATGGCTAAAGGCGGCAACCAATTCGTTTGGAGGGTGATGGTTCTGTGAACTCTGTAGTGGGCCGCTTTCAGAGAGTTGCGTGGCGATGATTTTATTGAGAATCAACGCATCGAGATCATCCTCAATGCATACAATCAAGGTTGTATAAATTATGTTTGAAAAAATAAAGAATTATCCTGGTGAGGTGCTCACTCGATTGTTGGCGATATTTCTGAGTGTGCTGTTTTTCTATTATTTCCCGTTCCTCGTCTTTGTGAGCTACATGGGCTACAAGGGGTTTTTTTCATACGACCTCTTGGCGGTGGGGCGCGTTGGCATAGATGTGTTCTACGCTGTTGGTGAGTTCTTGGTGGTGCTTTTGTCGGTCGCTCTTTTTGGTGTGGTTACCCAAGTTGTGCGTTCCGTTGCGCATCGCCATCCAAGTTTGAGGCCTCCATATGCGAGAGAGATAAAGGTATCGCGCGGAGATCGATTCGGCACTTGGGCGTTGGGGGGGCTCAATGCGCTGATGATAATATTGGTCGTTATGGGTGTGTATCGAAGATCGGGGGATTGGGAATTCCCCGATCTCGTCTTTAGTTTCATCCACTTGTCGATACTTGGCATCTGGGTAAATGCGCATATCGGTGTTGTTATCTATATGAGAGCCAAGGCAGTTCTTGGCTCGCTGTTGATGGGTGCGATGTGGCTAGTATATATTGTCGTCGCTTATCCGTTGCCGCTAGTCCGTTTCATGGATTTGTCGCTTCAGTATTTTGGTGTGGGCGGCGGTCTGCAAGTGAGTCTGCACGTGAGAGAGGGTGGTGAGATAAAGAATTTAGAAGGGAAGCTGCTCTTTCTCTCTCCCGAAAACGTCTATTTATTACCTCCCGGCGTAGATGGTCATATCCTGATCGTGCAGCGACGTGATGCGATAATGCTAGATATCAAAAATCTCAGCGGATTTGGCCATCGTGGCCAACATTCCTCTTAGCGTCGCAGAACACGTCGCCGACGAATCTTGAGCGCATGGACGGAATGTACATTTGAGAAGCGCCGTTCGGAGATATAACCGTCATAAGAACGGATGCGGACTTTTCCTGCGTCGGCAAACCGAGCAGGCGTGAACTTGACGACCTGTCGCCCGCGTGCTTCGTATCTCTCCATCCAGATTACGGGCTGTTCGTCTCGACAACGAGCAGCATCCGGACCAGCTGAAGACTAGAAGAAGTCGCCGATCTCGACCCCGAAAGCGTGGGCTAGGCGTTCGATGTTGTCGATCGAAATGTTCCTGGCGCCACGTTCAACGTGAGCGATGAACGAGCGATCTAATTCGGCCGCGGCAGCAAGTTCCTCTTGAGACCATCCGCGCTCAGCTCGCATGCGACGAAGGCTTTGAGCTAGCTGTAGCCTTGCCGATTCGACGCGAGATGAAGGGGGCGGGAGCTGCATCCGCCGAATAGTGGGGAAATTTGACTATACCGTCAGTAGCCTTTGAGTCACAATTTCGCCCCTTCATAACTCCAAAGAACGAGCATGTTTTTGACGCACGACGATTGGGCCGCAAGCCGAACCGCCCAATTAATTTCAGCTCCGCTTATTCCTTGGCGGCAGCTCGCCTTGACGCCGGCTGGCCCGAAGTTCTTGATCAAGGTCAGCCCCAGCGTGGATGGAGTGGCGAAGACATGGTTGGCTTCTGGGCTCGACGCTCTTCGAGACTTTGCGCGTGACTGGGCCGGGCGGGTAGATAGTGTGTTCCTGATCAAGGCGGATGGCCCTGGCCAAAGCGAACCGGCATTTGATCGGGTGATGGAGATACGAGAAATTCACGACGACTCGACGCCACCATTCTTCGTCTATCAGCGCCGGGATGGACACTGGGAGTGTCTAGAGACGTTTCCGCGACAGAAATTTAATCAACATTCAGCAGATAGAGCGGCGAGCGTTTTGTGCTTTCAAACTGATCAATTAGTTAGTGAAATGAAAGATTTGTAACGCTGGAGCCGCGCATCCACATTATTTCATAATGTGGAAAATCTTCCTCGAAGTCCCGCGACGTTTCCTTCTCCGTACCTAGGGCAATTAAAAAAAAACGCGGTTCGCGACATAAGATGCGCCTGACCGGGAAATCGAAGCCGCAGTTCTGCAGCGCCGCGCGCACGCGCTCGCGGCTTTCGCGGACTTCGAGATCGGGCAGGCCGACGATCGAGAACGACGGCAGGCCGTTCGCGAGATGGACTTCGACGGTGACTTCCGGCGCACGGCCGGCAGCGGGCGCGCGCGAGCGCACGACGGCAAGCGACATGAGGCACTCCGAGGAGCAGGCCCGCGGGCGGTGGGCCGCCCGGCGGGAGATTCCATTGAGGTGCGCGCTTGCCGGCGTGGCGCGGGCGGGTACAGCGGGGAGCCGCGGCGTGGGCCGCGGCGGGAGGATCAGAGGCCCGAGGGGCGCTCCGTGAGCTTGCGTTCGAGGTCGGCCACGCGGCGCTCCAGCTCCTCGAGGCGCGCGCGGGTGCGGGCCAGGACTTGGGTTTGCGTGTCGAATTCCTCGCGGGTCACGAGGTCGAGTTTCGAGAAGCCTTGCGTGAGCATGGCCTTCACGTTGCGTTCGACGTCCTTGGCCGGCGAGTTTTTCAGCAGATCGCTGACGCGCGACTGCAGATCATTGAAAACGTCGCTGGGTTGCTTCATGGGATTCCCCTTCTCTGCACAAAAAATGTGCAATTTCCGTTGCGTTCGTGCCCACGATGCATGCATGAGCGGATTTGGTGCGTGCCGTGGGCCCGTTTCCGGGCATCGTGCGCCCCGTTGCGGCGCGCCGGGTGCCCCGGACGTCCGTGCACTCTAACAACCTTCGATTACGCACGCCAGCAATGAGCCGCCATGTTGGCCGTTCGGGCAGGCTCCAGGCGGTCCGGGCCTGACTTTTCGGTGACCGAAACGTATTCGGCCGGTGACTTGGCACGCGAGTTGCTGAGTGTGTTCCCGCTACCTACGGAACGCGCTCGGTCGGACCTCCGACCTGACAACCAGAAAGCGAGAGGACTTCATGAAACTGATTACCGCAATCATCAAGCCGTTCAAGCTCGATGAGACGCGCGAAGCGCTCTCCGCGCTCGGCGTCTCCGGCATCACGGTGACGGAGGTGAAGGGCTTTGGCCGCCAGAAGGGCCATACCGAGCTCTATCGCGGCGCCGAATATGTCGTCGACTTCCTGCCGAAGATGAAGATCGAGGCAGCAGTGTCCGACGATCTCGTCGACCAGGCTGTCGAGGCCATCGAGCGGGCAGCCCGCACGGGGAAGATCGGTGACGGCAAGATTTTCGTCACGCCGATCGAACAGGTTATCCGGATTCGCACCGGGGAGACGGGCGCCGACGCCCTGTAAATCAAACAGAACGACAAGCGACAAGAGGAAACCTAAGATGCGCAAACTTTTGATGTCACTGCTGATGGCCGGATCGCTCGTCGCGACCGGCATCGGTGCTGCGATGGCCGACGATGCGTCGTCGGCGCCCGCCGCAGCCTCGGCTGCCGTTGCTTCGGACGCCGCCGCCAGCGCCCCTGCCGCCAGCGCCGCACCTGCGCCGGCCCCGGCTGCTTCGGCCGCCCCTGACGCCAGCGCGGCCGCCGCCGCACCGGCCTCGGCTGCCTCGGCCCCGGCCGCTCCTGCCGCACCGACCGCGCCCGTCTCGGTGGATTCCTCGAAGATCAACTCCGGCGACACCGCCTGGATGCTGACCTCGGTGGCACTCGTGCTGTTCATGACGATCCCGGGCCTGGCCCTGTTCTACGGCGGCATGGTCCGCAAGAAGAACGTGCTCGCCACGGTCATGCAAAGCTTCGCGATCACCGCGCTGATCACGGTGCTCTGGACGGTGATCGGCTACAGCCTCGCGTTCACGCCGGGCAATGGCTTCATCGGCGGCTTCTCGCGCGTCCTGCTCTCGGGCATGAGCTACGTGAAGGGCGACACGGCGACCACGCTGACCGTCAGCCACCTGGCCACGACGATTCCGGAATCGGTCTATGTCGTGTTCCAGATGACGTTCGCGATCATCACGCCGGCCCTGATCTGCGGCGCGTTCGCCGATCGCATGAAGTTCTCGGCGATGCTGGTGTTCATGACGATCTGGTCGCTGGTGGTGTACGTGCCGATCGCCCACATGGTCTGGGAACCGACCGGCTGGCTGGCAACGGACGGCGTGCTCGACTTCGCAGGCGGCACGGTGGTGCACATCAACGCCGGTATCGCGGGCCTGGTCTGCGCCCTGGTGCTCGGCAAGCGCGTCGGCTACGGCCGCGAAGCGATGGCGCCGCACAACCTGGTCCTGACGCTGATCGGCGCCTCGATGCTGTGGGTGGGCTGGTTCGGCTTCAACGCAGGTTCGGCAGTGGCGGCTGACGGCCGTGCCGGCTTCGCGATGCTGACGACGCAGGTCGCCACGGCTTGCGCCGCACTGGGCTGGATGTTTGCCGAGTGGATCGCCAAGGGCAAGCCCTCGGTGCTGGGTATCGTGTCGGGCGCCGTTGCGGGCCTGGTGGCCATCACCCCGGCAGCCGGCTTCGTCGGCGTGGGCGGTGCACTGGTGATCGGTATCGCCGCGGGCGTGGTCTGCTTCTGGTCGGCCACGTGGCTCAAGGTCAAGCTGGGCTACGACGACTCGCTCGACGCATTCGGCGTGCACGGCGTGGGCGGTATCCTCGGCGCGCTGCTGACGGGCGTGTTCGCGGTCAAGGACATCGGCGGCTTCGACGGCAGCCTGCTGGTTCAGGCCAAGGGCGTGCTGATCACGCTGCTCTACAGCGGCATCGTGACCTTCATCATCCTGAAGGTGATCGACATGGTGATGGGCCTGCGCGTGACGGAAGAAGAGGAACGCGAAGGTCTGGACATCATTCTGCACGGCGAACACGTCGAGTAAGCATCGCATCGCATACCGGTAATGCGCCGGGCGGCGCCGCGAAACGCCGCCCGGCCAACAGAATGAGCGCAGCGACTTCGACCCGCCTTCCCGGCGGGTCTTTTTTCGTCTGCTGTTTCGCACACGCATCGCACGCGTCGCGCGCCTCGCGGCCTGGCTGGAAAACCCTTCCGCCTATCGGGTCAATAGCGAGAAAAAGAACTGGACAACCTTGCGAACCCGGGAACAATCCCCAAATGGGCGCAGTAATTGCTCTACAATCTTTTTTCTCCTGTTCGCGAGTGATTCATGGTTCCCCATCTCGTTACGGCGTTAAACGGTCCGCTGCTCGAGCTGGAGCGGAAGATCCTCGATGCAACGCCAGCAATCGAACGCTGGTTCCGCCTCGAGTGGCAGGAACACACGCCGCCGTTCTACTGTTCGGTCGATCTGCGTAACGCCGGCTTCAAGCTCGCCCCCGTCGACGCCAATCTGTTCCCCGGCAGTTTCAACAATCTGCCGCAGGAAGTGCTGCCCCTCGCCGTGCAAGCGGCGATGGCCGCGATTGAAAAAATTTGCCCGGATGCGAAAGGCCTGCTGGTCATTCCGGAGCTGCCCACCCGCAATGCGTTCTACCTCGAAAACGTCGCGCGGCTCGCCGCGATCATGCGTCAGGCCGGCCTGAACGTGCGTTTCGGTTCGCTCGACCCGAGCGTGACGGATACCACGCCGATCACGCTCGCCGACGGCCAGAAGATCGTGCTGGAGCCGCTCGAACGCTCGCAGCGCCGCCTCGGCCTGAAGAATTTCGACCCGTGCTCGATCCTGCTGAACAATGATCTGTCGGGCGGCATTCCCGACGTGCTCGAAAACCTGCACGAGCAATACCTGCTGCCGCCGCTGCACGCGGGCTGGGCCGTGCGCCGCAAGTCGACGCACTTCGCCTGCTACGACGACGTCGCGAAGAAGTTCGCGAAAATGGTCGGCGTCGATCCGTGGATGGTGAATCCGTACTTCGCGCATGTGGGCGACATCGACTGGCAGGCCGGCAACGGCGGCGAGGCGCTGGCCGACGCGATCGACGCGGTGCTCAAGAAGATCGCCCGCAAGTATCGCGAGTACGGCATCAGCGAGAAGCCCTACGTGGTCGTGAAGGCCGATGCGGGCACCGCGGGCCGTGGCGTGATGACGGTGCACGATGCCTCCGAGATCGGCGGCATGACCAAGCTCGAACGCGCGCAGATGTCCGAAACCAAGGCCGGGCTGCCGGTGAGCGACGTCATCGTGCAGGAAGGCGTGTATACGTTCGAGCGGATCGGCGACGACGTGGCCGAGCCGGTCGTCTACATGATCGACCGCTACGTGGTGGGCGGCTTCTACCGCACCCACTCGGCGCGCGAGCGCGACCAGAACCTCAACGCGCCCGGCATGCACTACGTGCCGCTCGGTTTCGAGCACACCGCGCTGCCCGACGCGCACGCGAAGCCCGGCGCCGCACCGCCGAACCGCTTCTATATGTACGGCGTGGTGGCCCGGCTCGGCCTGCTCGCCTCGTCGATCGAGCTCGAAAAGACCGATCCCGAGGCGATTCAGGTCTGAGGCGCCGCCGCCGATCCAATCGCCCGACATCACAGGATTCGCATGGACATTCTTTTTATCGCCGACCCGCTGGATCGCTTCAAGATCTACAAGGACACGACCTACTCGATGATGGCCGAGGCCGCGCGCCGCGGCCACGCGATCTATGCGTGCGAGCCGCAGCAACTGGCCTGGACGGGCAGTTCGGTCGAGGCCGACGTGCGGCGTGTGACGATCGTCGGTGATCCGGCCGATCTGCACCGCGATGCCTGGTTCGAGGCCGCCGCGCCCGAATCGCGCGCGCTGACCGCGTTCGGCGCGGTGCTGATGCGCAAGGACCCGCCGTTCGACATGGAGTACGTGACGTCGACCTGGCTGCTCGAAGTGGCCGAGCGCGCCGGCGCGAAGATCGTCAACCGCCCGCAGGCGATCCGCGATCATTCGGAAAAGCTCGCGATCGGCGAATTCCCGCAGTTCGTCGCGCCCACGCTGGTCACGCGCGACGCCGCGCGGCTGCGTGCGTTCCATGCCGAGCATGGCGACGTGATCGTCAAGCCGCTCGACGGGATGGGCGGGATGGGCGTGTTCCGCGTGAAGGCCGACGGCATGAATCTCGGCTCGATCGTCGAGATGCTCGGCGAGGACGGCCGCCGCTCGCTGATGATTCAGAAGTTCATTCCCGAGATCAAGGCCGGCGACAAGCGCATCCTGCTGATCGGCGGCGAGCCGGTGCCGTTTTCGCTCGCGCGCATTCCGCAGGGCAATGAAGTGCGCGGCAACCTGGCCGCGGGCGGCATCGGCGTGGCGCAGCCGCTGACCGAGCGCGACCGCGAGATTGCCGCCGCGCTCGGCCCGGTGCTGGCCGCGCGCGGCCTGCTGCTGGTCGGGCTTGATGCGATCGGCGACTGGCTCACCGAAGTCAACGTCACGAGCCCCACCTGCTTCCGCGAGATCATGGAGCAGACCGGTTTCGACGTGGCCGGCATGTTCGTCGACGCGCTGGAGCGCCTGGTCGGCTGAGGATTGCTGAGTATTGCCGGCGGCGGCCGCGCAGGTCCCCCGCCGCCGGATCTAGCGGGGCCACTTCAATGTGGAGTGGCCCCGAAATCGGCCTGCTACAATGCCCGCACGCCCGGTAGGACTACTACTCGTGGCTTCTGGTCCGGCGGTCGGGCCGACATTGTTGCAAGGTTGACATGGCAGGCATCCTGATCATCGCTCATGCTCCGCTCGCCACTGCATTGCGGGAGTGCATTTCCCACATCTATGGCGGGCTGCCCGCGCGCATCGGCGCCATCGATGTGATGGCGGACAGCGATCCCACTCAAGTCATGGCGTACGCCCATTCCGAAATCGCGCGTCTGCGCGAGGAAAACGGCGTGCTGGTGCTGACCGACATGTATGGCGCGACACCGGCCAACATCGCCGGCCAGCTCGCGAAGCTCGATGGCGTGCGCGTGCTCGCCGGCGTCAATCTGCCGATGCTGGTGCGTTCGGTGTGCTATCGCACCACGCCGATCGACACGCTGGTCGAAAAGGCGCTGGCCGGCTCGACCAAGGGCATTCATGAAGTGGCGGCCGGCACGCCGCCGCCGCGTCCCGGCCTGGGCTGCGGCGAGTGCGCTCCGATTCCGCCCGAACCCAAGCCGCAAACCGAAACGCATTAGCCGACGGCCGCCTCGCGCGGCCGTTTGGCATCCCTTCGCCGGCGCGAGGGCGCCGGCTGTCTCCACCCGAACGGAACACCATGCTTCAGCAAGAAACGACCATCGTGAATAAATTGGGGCTGCATGCCCGCGCGTCGGCCAAGCTGACCCAACTGGCCGGCAACTTCCAGTCGGAAGTCTGGATGACCCGCAACGGCCGGCGCATCAACGCGAAAAGCATCATGGGCGTCATGATGCTGGCGGCCGGCATCGGCAGCACGGTGACCCTCGAGACCGAAGGCCCGGACGAGCAGGAAGCGATGACGGCGCTGCTCGGGTTGATTGCCGACAAGTTCGGCGAAGGCCAGTAAGGCCGGCTCGCTGCCGGACTGGTTCTGAATCCGGAATGCCGCGTGATCTCACGCGGCATTTCTCTTTATTCAGACAACAGATCATTGTTGGCGGATGGTGCGGCGCATGCAGCCACGCGGGGCGTGCGGAATTTATAATCGCGAGTCGGGGTCATATGCGCAGCGCGGCGATGGGCCGCGGCAGACCGGACTCACAGGAGGTGCGCGTGTCGTTCACGCTGCAAGGAATTCCCGTTTCGAGAGGCATCGCGATCGGTCGTGCGTATCTGATCGCGCCGGCGGCGCTCGACGTCGCGCATTACCTCGTCGAGGCGCTGCAGCTCGACGCCGAGGTCGACCGATTGCGCGCGGCCTTGCTGGCCGTGCGCGGCGAGCTCGACGCGCTGCGCGCCGACCTGACCGAAGAGACGCCGAGCGAGGTGGCCGCCTTCATCGACGTCCATTCGATGATCCTCAACGACGCCATGCTCGTGCAGGAAACCATCGACCTGATCCGCGACCGCCGCTACAACGCCGAGTGGGCGCTGACCGAGCAGCTCGATGTGATCGTCGGCCATTTCGACGACATCGAGGACGAGTACCTGCGCGAGCGCAAGGCCGACATCCAGCAGGTGGTCGAGCGCGTGCTGAAGGCGCTGGCCGGCGCGCCGTCGGCCTCGCAGGCGCTCGGCGGCGCGGCCAGTGGCAAGGACGACATGATCGTGGTCGCGCACGACATCGCGCCGGCCGACATGATGCAGTTCAAGAACCAGGCGTTCCGCGCGTTCGTCACCGATCTCGGCGGGCGCACCTCGCACACGGCGATCGTCGCGCGCAGCCTCGGCATTCCGGCGTCGGTCGGCGTGCAGCACGCGAGCGCGCTGATTCGCCAGAACGACGTGATCATCGTCGACGGCGATCAGGGCATCGTGATCGTCGATCCCGCGCCGATCGTGCTCGAGGAATATTCGTACCGGCAATCGGAGAAGGCGCTCGAACAGCGCAAGCTGCAGCGGCTGAAGTTCTCGCCGACGCAAACGCTCTGCGGCACCAAGATCGAGCTGCTCGCCAATATCGAATTGCCCGACGACGCGAAGACAGCCGTGGACGCGGGCGCGGTGGGCGTCGGCCTGTTCCGCACCGAGTTCCTGTTCATGAACGACGTGCATGCGCTGGCCGAGGAGGAGGAGCAGTTCCGCGCCTACCGCCGCGCCGTCGAGCTGATGAACGGCATGCCGGTGACGATCCGCACCATCGACGTGGGCGCCGACAAGCCGCTCGATTCGCACGACGAAGGTTACGAAACGGCGCCGAACCCGGCGCTCGGGCTGCGCGCGATCCGCTGGAGCCTGTCCGAGCCGCAGATGTTCCTGACGCAGCTGCGCGCGATCCTGCGCGCGTCGGCCACCGGGCCGGTCAAGATCCTGATTCCGATGCTCGCGCATGCGCAGGAGATCGACCAGACGCTCGACCTGATCCGCGAGGCGAAGCGCCAGCTCGACGATGCCGGCATGGCCTACGATCCGAACGTGCAGGTCGGCGCGATGATCGAGATTCCGGCCGCGGCGATCGCGGTGCCGCTGTTCCTCAAGCGCGTCGATTTCCTGTCGATCGGCACCAACGATCTGATCCAGTACACGCTGGCGATCGATCGCGCCGACAACGAGGTCGCGCACCTGTACGACCCGCTGCATCCGGCCGTGCTGCACCTGATCGCCTTCACGCTGCGCGAGGCCAAGCGGGCCGGCGTGCCGGTGTCGGTGTGCGGGGAAATGGCCGGCGATCCGGCGATGACGCGCCTGCTGCTCGGCATGGGTCTGACCGAGTTCTCGATGCATCCGAGCCAGTTGCTGGTGGTCAAGCAGGAAATCCTGCGTGCGCACCTGAAGGCGCTGGAGAAGCCCACCGCCGACGTGCTGGCGTCCTACGAACCGGAAGACGTGCAGCTTGCGCTCAAGCAGTTGTCGGCGGCGGAACCTAAGGCCGACATGGCGGCCTGAGCACGGTTCACGGCGGCAAAAACAAAACGGCGGCGCATCGCAACGATGTGCCGCCGTTTTGTTTTGCCCGCGTCGTTCAGTGCCGGCCGCCGCAGACAGGGCAGTCGGGTTGCCGCGCGATGCGCATCGTGTTCCATTCCATGCGCAGCGAATCGAGCATCATCAGCCGGCCCACGAGCGGCTCGCCGATGCCGCCGATCACGCGCAGCGCCTCGGCCGCCTGCATCGCGCCGATGATGCCGACGGTCGGCGCGAACACGCCCATCGTCGAGCAGGCCGTTTCCTCGAACGGCTGATCCTCGGGAAACACGCAGGCGTAGCAGGGCGAGGCCGGATCGCGGAAATCGAACGTGCTGATCTGGCCGTCGAAGCGCAGCGCCGCGCCCGATACGAGCGGCACGCCGTGCGCCGCGCAGGCGCGGTTGATCGCATGGCGTGTCATGAAGTTGTCGCTGCAATCGAGCACCACGCTCGCGCGCGGCACGGCCGCGTCGAGCCAGGCCGCGTCGGCGCGCTCGGCCACGGCGTGCACGGTCACCTCCGGGTTGAGCCGCGCGAGCGCCTCGCGGCCCGACGCCACCTTGGGCTGGCCGATCGATTCGGTGACGTGCAGGATCTGCCGTTGCAGGTTGGTCAGATCGACCGTGTCGGCGTCCACCAGCGTGATCGTGCCGACGCCGGACGCCGCCAGATACATCGCGGCCGGCGAGCCGAGGCCGCCGGCGCCGATCACGAGCGCATGCGCGTCGAGAAAGCGCTGCTGCGCCTCGATGCCGATCTCGTCGACCAGGATGTGGCGGGAATAGCGGAGCAGTTGTTCGTCGTTCATCGCGGGGCGGATTGCGGATTGGGCGCCGTGCTTGGCTTTGGCTTCAGCCGCTATTTTAGGCGCGTTCACCTGCCGGCTGCCGGGCACGGGCCGACGGCCGCACCAAAGGAAACGGGCCACCGCGGCAGCGCCGCGATGGCCCGTTGCAGGCGCAGCGACCGGCTTACTTGGTCGCCGAGGCCGGCTTGGCTGCCGCCGGCTTGGCCGGCGTCGTGACCTTCGGGGCCGAGGCCGACGGCGCGGCTGCGGCTGCCGTCAACGGCTTCGAGGTGCTTTCGGCCAGCAGCGACTTCGATTCCTGAACCGGCTTGCCTTCGAGCTTGGCCAGCGCTTGCTGGAGCATGAAGTCGTCGGCGCTGCCGAATTCCACCGGCTTGCGGTTGCGATCCTTCTCGCGCTGCTCCGGCGTCTTCTTGTCGTTCTGCTCCTCGAGAATGCGGAGCTGGTCGAGACGGCGCTGTTCGCGGGCCTCGAGTTCCTTCTTCTCGTTCGGATCCTGGGTGTTCGCGAGGTGGTTCGTGTAATCCACTTCGCGCGTGACGAGCACGTCGTCCGGATCGCCGTCGGCGAACTGATCGACCGGGATATCCGGCACGATGCCCTTGTTCTGGATCGAACGGCCGCTCGGCGTGTAGTAGTACGCCGTGGTCAGGCGCAGGCCGGTGTCGGCGGTCAGCGGACGCACGGTTTGCACCGAGCCCTTGCCGAACGTGGTCTTGCCCATGATCTGCGCGCGGTGCGAATCCTGCAGCGCGCCGGCGACGATTTCCGATGCCGATGCCGAGTAGGCGTTGGTCAGCACGATCATCGGCACGGTCTTGAAGACGGCCGGCAGGTTCTTCAGCGGATCGGAATCGAAGGTCGGCAGACGGTAGTTGTCGTAGTCGTCGCGATAGACCTGCTTCGAATCGGGGATCTGGCCGTTGGTCGACACCACCACCGAGTTCGGCGGCAGGAACGCGCCGGCCACGCCGACCGCGCTCTGCAGCAGGCCGCCGCCGTTGTTGCGCAGGTCGACCACGAGGCCCTTCAGGTTCGGTTGCTGACGCGCGATGTCCTGCAGGCGGGCGGCGAGATCGGGCGTGGTGCGTTCCTGGAAGCTGGTGATGCGGATGTAGGCGTAGCCCGGATCCAGCATCTTCATCTTCACGCTCTGCACCTTGATGATGGCGCGCGTGACCGACACCGGGAAGGTGCGGTCGTCGGTCTTGCGGAAGAGGGTCAGCGTGACCTTGGTGCCCGGATCGCCGCGCATCTGCTTGACGGCCTTGTCGAGCGTCATGCCGCGCACGGGCTTGTCGTTGATGCGGGTGATCAGGTCGCCCGGACGGATGCCGGCGCGGAACGCGGGGGTGTCCTCGATCGGCGAGATGACCTTGATCAGGCCGTCTTCCTGCGAAATTTCGATGCCCAGGCCGGCGAAGCTGCCCTTCGTCTGTTCCTGCAGTTCCTGGTAATCGGTCTTGTCGAGATAGGACGAGTGCGGGTCGAGGCTCGACACCATGCCCTTGATCGCGGCGGTCAGCAGCTTCTTGTCGTCGACCGGTTCGACGTATTCACGCTTGATCTGGCCGAACACCTCGGCGAACAGCCGCAGTTGGTCGAGCGGCAGCGGCGTCGTGATCGTGGCTTGCTGGGCGGACGCCGAAATTTGGAGCGTCGCGAAAACACCGGTGGCAAGGCCCGCGGCAACGAGGCCGATATTCTTCAATTTCATTCGCATAGGATCGTGTGCGTCGGAAAGCGCGTGTGGCTATGGCTTGAAGGTGTGAGGACGGACAAGTATATCCCCGATCGTTCGAATGCTTCGCCGTTGCGGGCGGAAGCGATGACGAAGCGGGTTCGACAGCGGCGGCGCGGCGGGGTTCTCGTGAATTTGCGACGACCCCGCCGTGCCGTTTCGAGCCGATTTCAACCGGATCGAGCCGATTCGCGCTGTGTGAAGCGGCTGGCTGGCGCGAACCTGACACGCGGCTGACCGACGCGACCGCTACTGTGTCGTGCCGGCGCCGCGCCGCGCTTACTTCGACTTGCCCTGTTGCGCGACGGCGGCTTGCGCGGCCGCGATGGCGGCCTGGTCGCCGAGGTAGTAATGCTTGATCGGCTTGAGGTTCTCGTCGAGTTCATAGACGAGCGGCACGCCGTTCGGGATGTTCAGGCCGACGATGTCGGCATCCGAAATGCCGTCGAGGTACTTGATCAGCGCGCGCAGCGAGTTGCCGTGCGCGGCGATCAGCACCTGCTTGCCGGCCTTGACCGCCGGCGCGATCGACTCGCTCCACAGCGGCAGCACGCGGGCCACGGTGTCCTTCAGGCATTCGGTGAGCGGGAGTTGCTCGCGCGGCACCTTGGCGTAGCGCGGGTCGGCGAACGGCGCGCGCTCGTCGGTCGACTCCAGCGCCGGCGGCGGCGTGTCGTAGCTGCGGCGCCAGACGAGCACCTGCTCGTCGCCGAACTTGGCGGCCGTCTCGGCCTTGTTCAAGCCCGACAGCGCGCCATAGTGGCGTTCGTTGAGGCGCCACGAATGGACCACCGGCAGGTACATCTGGTCCATCTGGTCCTGCACGTGCCACAGCGTGCGGATCGCGCGCTTGAGCACCGACGTGTAGGCGATGTCGAACGCGTAACCGGCTTCCTTCAGCAGCACGCCGGCCTGGCGCGCCTCGTGGTTGCCTTGCTCGGTCAGGTCGACGTCGACCCAGCCGGTGAAGCGGTTTTCCTTGTTCCAGGTCGATTCGCCGTGGCGGATGAGAACGAGCTTGTACATAGCGATAGCTTGCAGGTCGGTAGTGAGGAAGCGGGCCGGAAGGCGCGTTCGTTGCGGGTGCGCCATCGTGTCGTAGCGGTTATTTTATAATGGCGGGATTGTCCTTTTCGATTTCTCTTTTTAGCGGCGGATCCTCCGTGACGTTCTTTACCGATTACTTCAACCTTGCGCTCATCGCGATCCTGCTCGTTTCGGGTGGTTTGCTGGTCTTCCCGACGCTGCGTCGCGGGGGCGGCGGCCTGTCGAGCGCCGAGGCGACCCAACTGATCAATCGCCGCAACGCGATCGTCATCGACCTGCGGCCGTCCGCCGAATACGCGGTTGGGCACCTGCCGGCGTCGCGCTCGGTCGAATACGCGGAGCTCTCGACCAAGCTGGGCCAGGTTGCCAAGAACAAGAGCGCACCGCTGCTGCTGGTTTGCCAGAACGGCCAGCAATCGAACAAGGCGGCCAAGGTCGCTCGCGAAGCCGGCTACGGCGAAGTCCATGTACTGCAAGGCGGCGTTGCCGAGTGGCAGAAGGCCGGCATGCCGGTCGTCAAACAAGGAGTGGCGAAGTGAACAAAGTAGTCATGTACAGCACGCAGGTCTGCCCGTATTGCATGATGGCCGAGCGCCTGCTGAAGCAGCGCGGCGTAGAGCTGATCGAGAAGGTGCTGATCGACAAGGAACCCGCGCGCCGCGCCGAGATGATGGAGCGCACCGGGCGTCGCACCGTGCCGCAGATCTACATCGGCGAAACGCATGTCGGCGGCTACGACGACCTGTCGAAACTCGATCGCGAAGGCGGCCTGCTGCCGCTTCTGGAAGCCGCCTGATTCCGGCAGAATGTCGCCTCCCGGGCGCCGGGGCGGGGCAACGTGCCGTGCGGGCATGTCAAGACAATCGGGTGGTCGGTCAAAACCGGCCGCCGTCATATCATTTTTAGGGAGCCAACATGTCCGACGTCGAAAACCAGCCGTTCTTCAACATCCAGCGTATCTACCTGAAGGATCTGTCGCTCGAGCAGCCGAATTCGCCGGCGATTTTCCTCGAGCAGGACATGCCGTCGGTTGAAGTGGAAGTCGACGTGAAGGCCGAACGTCTGGCCGAAAGCGTGTACGAAGTGATCGTGTCGGGTACCGTCACGGCGAAGGTGAAGGACAAGGTCGCGTTCCTGATCGAAGCCAAGCAAGCGGGTATTTTCGACATCCGCAACATCCCGGAAGAGCAGCTCGATCCGCTGGTCGGCATCGCCTGCCCGACGATCCTGTTCCCGTACCTGCGCTCGAACATCGCCGACGCGATCACGCGTGCCGGTTTCCCGCCGATCCACCTCGCGGAAATCAACTTCCAGGCGCTCTACGAGCAACGTCTGGCGCAAATCACCCAGCAGCAGGGTGGCGCCAACGGCGCGACGCTGAACTGAGCGCTTCCCACGAACCGGTGCTGGGTCTATGAAAGTTGCTGTTCTCGGCGCCGGTGCGTGGGGCACCGCGCTTGCCGCGCATCTGGCCGCGCGGCACGATACGCTGTTGTGGGCGCGCGATCGCGCGCTCCTCTCGGGGCTGGCCGCCCATCA
>NZ_BAAILN010000015.1:0-23893 GCF_054589155.1 Burkholderia sp. 3C | reverse complement strand
GAACCGTCGAACCGTCGAACCGTCGAACCGTCGAACCGTCGAACCGTCGAACCGTCGAACCGTCGAACCGTCGAACCGTCGAACCGTCGAACCGGGGGGATGGCCGGGCGAATGGCGCGGCTTCAAGGCCGTTCAACCCGCGCGGCGGCTCGCGCAGACGCACCGTTACGCCTCCCCCGCCGCATCGCTCGCTTTATATCCCTCGTTTCACATCCGCTGCTTCACAGCCGCTGCTTCCATTTCCTGCTGCAAATTCGCCGCCTCAAGACCGCACCGCCGCCCCGCTGCTGCCCGCCGCCGGCACCGCCGGGCGCTGCGCGCCGCGCCCCGGATGATGCAGCGCCAGTTCCTCGGTCAGCAGTTCCTTGCGGCGCGCGTGCTGATCGAGCAGCAGCGCGCGGTAAGGCTCGACCATCGCATCGCGCTCGAGCGGCGAACGCACCAGCATCAGCGCGTAGGTGCTGGCCATTCGGCGCGCGTTGTCGAGCATGCCGAGGCGCGTGTCGCGCAGCGCGCGGTACGGCGAGCCGTCCGGCAGCGGCACGCTCGACAGCGCCGCGTAGAGGTTGTTCCAGCGCGGCACGATGTCGGTCATCACGCGGTTCGACACGGCCAGGCGCTCGGCGTCGGAGCCCATCGGCTCGTGTTGCAGCGCCACCAGCGCGGTGCCGATCTCGGCCGAAGCGTTCGTCGTCGCCATGTATTCGCGCGCGAAGCGCAGCTCCAGCACGCGTTCGTGACCCGGATGCGCGAGCGGGTAGGCCAGCGCGATCGCCATCAGTGCGCCGACGCCGGCCGCCAGGCTCACCTGCGCGCCGGCCGTGGCCTCGCGCGCGGCGACGTCCAGCGGCGGCGCGAGCGCCAGGCCCACCGCGAAGCCGGCGACCAGGCCGCCGAGATGCGCGGCGTTGTCGATCATCGGATGCGTGAAGCCGTTGTAGAGGCAGTAGGCGACGAAGCCGAGCGCGAGCGCACGTTGATGGTCGTGCACCAGCGCCGGCAGCTCGCGGCGGCGGCGCAACAGATAGGCCAGCACCGCGCCGAACACGCCGAGGATCGCGCCCGACGCGCCGGCCGAGCACTGCATCGCGTCCCACGTCACGCTCGTCATGCTCGCGAACACCGCAGCGAACAGATAGAGCGCGACGAAGCGCTGGCTGCCGTAGAGCCGTTCCGCGAGCGGGCCGAAGCGCGCCAGCACCAGCATGTTGACGGCCAGATGTACCGCGCCGAAGTGTTCGAACGCGCCGGTCAGGAGCCGCCACCAGTCGCCGTCGAGCGTGTCGGGGCCGTAGTTCGCGCCCCACGCGATCATCGCCGGCACCTCGGGCTTCAGCGGCGAGACGCCGCTCGCCACCATCGCCGCGTACAGCAACAGGTTGAGCGCGATCAGCCCCCAGGTGGCCCAGGCGACCGGCTGCGCGTGCATCCGGTCGGCGTAGCGGGCATGGGCATCGAGCTCGGTCGAGAACGCCGAGGTGACCTGCATCGGCAGGCGGCCCGCGATCCATGCGGCGCTGTCCGCGTCGGCCGCCAGCAGCACCACGCTGAGCACGCCGTCCGGCGTGTGCAGATCGAAGAACACGCGCTTGCCGGCGCTGCTGGCGTCGAAGATCTGCGCGCGCGGGATCGCGAGATGAAACGGCGCGGTGTTGAAGAGCCCGCCGGATTGGCCGTCGAGCGACAGCCCGGCGCCGTTCGCCTCGAAGCTCAGCGTGCCGCGCCCCGGAAAGCCTTCATGACGCGGGCGCCGCAGCGAATCGTGCGGGCGCGGCTGGACGGAAAAACGAATTCGGCAGGTATCGGCCGACGTGGCCGTGGCGTGAGCAGCGTGCGTAGCGGGAGGGACGGCAGGCGCATGCGGAGGCATGCCTGGCGTCGATGCGATGTCGTTCATGAAACGCTGGCCCCGATTATCTTGTTGGTTTTTTCGATCCGGACGCCATGGAAAGCCATGCCGCACAAGGCGGCCGGCGACGCGCCCCGGTGATTCCCCGGCGGGTACGCGGCACGTTCGGATGAAGTCGGATTCTAGCGCTGTCGTAACGTTTGCGCGTGGCGAAAATGCATCGGAATGCGAAATTTTGGGTATCCGACATAACGGCGCCGCGCGGCTGCGGCGGCTGCGCTTTACAGCGTTGTCAGCGTGACGCATTGAGTCTGTCACATTGTTGTGTAATGATAGCGATTCTCATTTAAATCGAACTGGGTGGCCGGCGATTGGAATCGCGGGCCACCCTTGTTGCATTGGCATTGGAGTCAGCTTGAACGCGCCCGAATCGATCGAATCCACGTTGCCCGCGGGCGTTGTTACCACCACGCCGTATGCCGCGCCTGCGCGGCCGCTGGCCGACGCCGATCTGGCCGCGCGGCGTCAGCGTTCGCGGCGCGCCACGTTCATCAAGTGGCTGCGCAAGGTGCACGGCTGGGTGGGGCTGTGGGGCGCGGTGATGGGCTTGATGTTCGGCGTGACCGGCTTCGTGTTGAATCACCGTGCGCCGCCGCTGCGGATCTCGCCGGGCGCGCCGAGCGTGACGGAAGTGCAGTTGCCGCTGCCGGCCGCCGCGCCGAAGACGCCCGCTCGGCTTCAGGCCTGGCTGACCGATGAACTGAAGTTCGACGGTGGCCGCTCGCGCATCCGCAAGGAGCCGGCGCAGGCTGTCAGTTGGGGCGATCGCAGCGTGATGCAGCCCGAGCGCTGGGAGATTTCGCTGTTCAAGCCGAATGCGAACGTGACCGCCGAATACTGGGTCGGCAACAACTTCGTGTCGGTCAAGCGCAGCGACAACTCGCTGATGACGACGCTGACCAACCTGCATCGCGGCGTCGGCATGAACATCTTCTGGGTGCTGCTGGTCGATACGATCGCCGGGGCGATGGTGCTGCTGTCGCTGACGGGCGTGCTGCTCTGGACCGAGCTGAACAAGCGCCGCACGATCGGCGCGGTGCTGGTGGGCGGTTCGATCGTCGCGGCGCTGGTGGCGGGGTTGAATTGAGCGTGGTTCGGGTGGGTTGGTAGGCGCGAGGATGAAAAAAGCCGGTTGGAATGACCGGCTCAGACTGCAGACAAAGCCCAAGGCCCCGCCTTGGGCTTTGTTGTTTCAGGGCTTCATGCTGAAGAAGTCTTTTGGGCAACTCGCCTGGATCGGCGGTCGATCCAGGCAATGATTTGCGGCGTCGCGAGCGGATAGACCGCTACGCGCCGGTGAGGCCGCAGGTCGCATTGACGGACATCATCTCGAAAATTTCAATACGACGTTTCCATTCGTCAGCGCAATCGCACGTCGCATGTCGTGTGGTCGCGATATCAATCGCTCATGCCGAAGAATGCGTTGCCGCGGCGTTCCTCCCCGCCCGTTCCCCAACCATCCAAACTGACCTTGTTGCCGTTCGCCTTCCCGTTTCTGCGAAAGCGGCGGAGTGAGGCCAAGGCGCCCGAGCGATTTACCGACGAGCACGAAATCCATCGGCTGTTGGCCGAGTGCGAATCCGGTGGGGCTTATCTCGTCAGTCGCAAGGGAATGTGGCACGGCGGGATTCATGTCACGGAAGCCGGTGCAGGGGAGCGGCTGGATCTCGACGCCGGCGTGCGTTGCATTGCCGATGGCGAATTGATTGCCTTTCGCGCCGACAAGGCCTATCCGCTCAGCACACTGACGTCTGGCGACAGCGAGTCACCTGCTCACGCGGCCTACAGCACGGGTTTCGCGCTGGTACGGCACACGATGACGTTTCCTCGCGACAGCACGTTGACGTTCTACAGCCTCTACATGCACCTCATGTCGGACGAGGACTATGCAAATTTTCCGGAACGCAACAAGCCGTCCTATTGGCTGCGGCAATGGCGGGTAACGGAGTATGCGTGGGACACGCCGTCGCGGCGCCGCAATGGGCCACGCACGGATGCTTCTCAGCAAGGCCTGCGCGTACGCCGTGTGCCGAACGGTGCGTCGATCGGCATCGTGCCGCAGGGCGCCATCCTGATTCTCGGCAAGCGAAAGACCGTGCATCGGCACAGGTGGGCTCAGGTCGAGGATCTGCCTGGCGCTGTGCTGTACCCGGCCGAAGCCGGCGGTTACGTCGAGCCGGCATGTGCGATCGGCGGATGGGTGTATCTCGGCGAGGAAAACGGTGGCGCGGTTATCGAAGCGTCCGTGGCCGATTCGACATTCGATCGCGTGGTCGTGGCGATCGACCCGGAATCGAAGTGCGGGATTCCGATCAGGGCGGGCGATCCGGTCGGCCATCTCGGACGTTACGACTCGCTGACGCAGTGCACGGGCGCAACCCGGATGGTGCATGTCGAGGTGTTCTGCGGTGAAGACATCGAGTCGTTCATCGAGCAGGGCTGTGCCTGGGTCAATCGATACGGTCCCCATCGCGAGGATTGGGCTGAACTCGGCCTGCCTGCCGATCCTGCGTTACTGAGGATCGGCCCGGGCACCGTGCTCTACAGGCAAACCGGCGACGGCAAGTTTATCCCGGGGGCCGATCCGTTGTTGAACAAGACCGATGCGGTTCAAGCGTATGCCATCGCGCAATTGGCGCGTGATCCTGCGCGTCGAATACCTGAACCGCATCCGCACCCCGACCCGGGCTTTCCTGTGAATTGGTGGCATGTCGATGGCGTCAATGCGTTGGAACATCCGATCGATGGCTGGGTCCGCGATTTCAATTTTCCTGGAGGTCGGGTAACGCGCGAGTTTCCGCAAAAATGGGTGGATTTCCAGTGCCTGTCGGATGCGCACGATTCCAGCCATACGATTTTTGCGAACCCTCAAGCGTGGTTCGATTATGCGAGCCAGGCCGGGGTTGCCGATCCTGCGGCGCAATCGAAACTCAGCCCGTTGATGCGTCAGGTCCATGACGCATTGTTTGCGAAGGGCGACGGCATGCGCGCGGCCGATGCGCTGTGCCAGTTGACGCGAATGGAGCATGCCGGCTATCCGTGGGGGGCGCGGGCCGCGTCCAGGCTGATTGTTCGCCACGAAAGCGAGTGGGCGAACCCGTCGAAATGGGCGCCGCTGATCAATGTTCTGGAGCAAGAAACAGGATCAAGGCGGCAGCATGAGGAGGAATTGGCGCGAATTGAAAAGCTGGTTTGGTGGGATGAGGTGCGTGCGGGCGTAAAGGGGTTTCCGGATTCAAACGTGTTTCATCTTCATCCGATTGGGTTGGTGGGGAATTTCGTTCGGCCATGTGATTGTTTCGATAAATTCAAGAAAATATCGAGAATCATTCTCAGACATGAAGGCGGTTATTCCAATCAGGCGAGTGACAAAGGTGGTGCAACCAACCATGGTATTGCCTGGAGGACGTGGCAGGCTTTTGCAATGGAAGACCTGGGTATCGAGCCGACTGTCGACAATCTTAAAAGTCTGACGGCCGAGCAGGCCGAGGAAATATATTTCAAAAGATATTGGCAGGCGCGCGGCTTCTGTGGGCTGGATGACATGTCTGTCGCTTTGATGATTTACGACTGGACGATTACGTCGGGCGGGGCAGTCAAGGAGATTCAGAAGATTTTGAATGAGAAATATGATTCGAAACTCAAGATTGACGGGGGGATGGGGGAGGAAACTATTTCGGCATTGAACGATGTGTCGAGTCAGGAAGTATTGCTTCAGGATGTTGCCGAAATTCGAAGGCGCTATTACGAAAATCTGGTGCGAAATGATTTATCCCAGAAGGTTTACCTTCGAGGATGGATTAATCGTGTGGAAGACTGTTTGGCGGCAGATATATGAATTTAAAAACTCAGATCGGTTGGTCGGTGCTTTTGATTTTTGTGACGATGGCGCCTGTATTTTCTATCGCCGACACGACATCACTGGCCGGAAAGTGGAAATCTGTCGACTACTTGATTGATGGTGGCGGGGATGGGCCTTGGTTTTCGATGTCGTTCAAGAGAAAGGGGCGCGACATAACAGGGGCCTATTGCTACATCGCACAATCGGGAAATCGGATTGACTGCGATCCTGGTGGGGATTCGAATGTCGGGGGCCGCGTGAGTGCGGATCGGCGTTCCGCGATCGTTGATTTTTATTCGTTCTTCGGGGCTACGGGGGGCAGGGCTGAAATCAAGCTCGATGGCGAGTATTTGGTGTGGCGTGTGTTGAAGCTGCCGGAGGGCGGCGATTACTACGTTCCGTTGAATGCGAAGATGTTCCGGGATATTTCGTCGGAGCTTCATCCAGGGGAACGGGTGGTGGTGGTTGACAAGGCTTTTTTCTATAAGGAGCCTGATATTCGTAGCAAGGGGCGAGCTTATGTTGTCAAGGGGGATTATTTGAAGTTATTGAAAATTTCGCCTGATTTCAAATTTTGGAAGGTGAGGTTTGATGCTGGAAATGGACGCAGATCAATTGTTTGGGTCGAATGTAGTACGATTGACTCTTGTGTGAAGTGATATGTGGGGTTAGGCCGGAGATGTTATGCTTAGGAAATGGCGGGCGGTGGTTTTGAATTTGGCATTAGTGGGAGAGGTGCATGCCGATGAGCCCATCGTTATGTCATACGTTTGAAGACGTCTACTTTAGCTGTGTGTCGAACGAGAAAATTATATCGATTTGTGCTTCTGGGAATTTTTCTCCTGAGAATGGCTATGTGCAATATCGATTTGGAGCTTCGAATAAAATCGAGCTGGAATATCCGGCGCAGGTGGTTCCCCCTCTGGCGCAATTTCAGATTAGCCATATTTATGGAGGTAATTTAAATTTCATACATATAAAATTTAAGTCGGATGTGTATGATTATGTTGTTTATAAGGGTTTCCCTAGTGGGGTGTATGTTCTGAGGGAGGGGCGTCTGGTTGTGAACATGGCTTGCGACCGAGGTGTGTCTGCGGGTTTAAACGAGAATATGTTTAATGGCTTGATTACGGTTCCTCCGGTAGCCGGAGTCGATGATTGAGCGCGAAGCCACGCCATCCCCAATCAAAAACGCCCGCAAGGCACACAAGGCGCTCGCGGGCGTTTCGCACAACAACCGGCCTTCTCCCGTCAGCTAGCCCCACCGTCCTGCGCGATCTTCGCATTCCGCCGCGAATACACGAAATAGATCACCAGCCCGATCACCAGCCAGATGATGAACGCCTTCCAGGTCACCGCGCTCAGGTTCAGCATCAGGAACAGGCAGGCGGCCACCGCCAGGATCGGCACGAACGGCACGCCCGGGCAGCGGAACGCGCGCGGCAGATCCGGGCGCGTGCGGCGCAGCACGATCACGGCGATCGACACCATCGCGAACGCGGCCAGCGTGCCAATGTTGATCAGCTCGGCCAGCACGTTGAGCGGCACCAGCGCGGCGATCAGCGCACAGAACAGGCCGATCACCCAGGTCGCGATGAACGGCGTCTGGAAGCGCGGATGCACGCGCGACAGCACCGGCGGCAGCAGGCCGTCACGCGACATCGCGTAGGTGATGCGGGTCTGGCCGTAGGTCATGACGAGAATCACGGTCAGCATGCCGAGCACGGCGCCCAGGTCGATGAAGCCCGCCACCCACTTCTGGCCGGCCACTTGCAGCGCGTACGAGATCGGGTGCGTGATGCCGGCGTATTGCGCCGACGGCACGATGCCGGTGGCCACCGCCGCGACCGTCACGTACAGCACCGTGCACACCGCCAGCGACGCAATGATGCCGATCGGCAGGTCGCGCTTCGGGTTCTTCACCTCCTCGGCGGCCGACGACACCGCGTCGAAGCCGATGAACGCGAAGAACATCACGGCCGCCGCGCCGAACACGCCCGACCAGCCGTGCGGCATGAACGGCGTCCAGTTGGCCGGCGTCACGTGGAACACGCCCACGGCGATCACCAGCAGCACCACCGCCACCTTGATGAGCACCATCAGGTTGTTCACGCGCGTCGATTCGCGGATGCCCACCGACAGCAGCGCCGTGATCGCCATCATGACGGCGAACGCGGGCAGGTCGAACATCGTGTGCACGCCGGGCACCGAGCCGGGCGCGGCCGTCAGCACGGTGGGCAGCACCACGCCGAAGCCCTTCAGCAGCGATTGCAGATAACCCGACCAGCCGACCGACACCGCCGAGGCCGCGAGGCTGTATTCGAGCATCAGATCCCAGCCGATGATCCAGGCGACCAGCTCGCCGAGCGTGGCGTACGAATAGGTGTAGATCGAGCCGGCCACCGGAATGGTCGAGGCGAATTCGGCGTAGGCCAGCGCCGACAGGCCGCAGGCGATGGCCGCCACGATGAACGAAACCATCAGGGCCGGGCCGGCCTGCACGGCGCCGGTGCCGGTCAGCACGAAGATCCCCGTGCCGATGATGGCGCCGATGCCGAGGAACGTGAGGTCGACGGCGCCGAGCGCCTTCTTGAGCCCGGCGCGTTGCGCGCCGGCGATCATCTGGTCGACGTTTTTCTTGCGAAGAAGTGACATGCGGATGGTGTTGGACGTGAGTCGCACGGCTGACTGCGGCCGAGAACGAGGGTTGTATTGAGTAGAACCCGGCATTTTATCCGATCCCGATCGGTTGCCCTATTCGGGTTGCACCTATTCGTCCAATGAAAACAGGAGCTTGCGCGCGGGGAGCGCGCTTCGGGGCGTCGGGACCTGCGGGCTTGGGCGCGGCTTCGGGCGCGTCAAGCGCCGGGCGGCGGGGCGGGCGGCGTCATGTCGAGCAGCCGGTTGCTCATCGCGTAGAACGTCAGTTCGGCGTTGTTCGACAGCTTCATCTTTTCGAGCAGCCGCGTGCGGTAGACGCTGACCGTCTTGACCGACAGCGACAGCGTGACGGCGATGTCGGTCAGGCGCTTGCCCGAGGCGAGCATGCAGAGCGTTTGATATTCGCGGTCGGACAGCTTCTCGTGCGGCAGCGGCTCGTTCTCGAACGAGACGTATTCGGCCAGCGCCTCGGCCAGCGCGAGGCTCACGTACTTGCGGCCGGCCGCGACCTGCTGGATCGCGGAGATCATCTGCGCGGCGTTGACCGTCTTCGACAGGTAGCCGGCCGCGCCGGCCTTCAGCGCGCGCACCGCGTATTGATCCTCGCGGTACATCGAGAACATCAGCACCGGCGTGGACGGCAGCTTGAGCTTCAGGCGCTTGAGCACCTCGATGCCGTTCATGTCGGACAGCGAGATATCGAGCAGGATCACGTCGAAATTGCCCTTGTCGGCGGCGGCGAGCGCCTCCGCGCCGGTTTCGGCCTCGGCCACCTCGCGCGCGACGCGGCGGTCGATCAGCAATTGCCGGATGCCTTGGCGGACGATCGCGTGGTCATCGACGAGCAGCAGGTTCAGCGCCATCGTCGTGCCTCAGGACACCGAAGCCTGCGCGGCCGCCACCGGCCGCCCGGCCAGCGCGGACCACGCGAAGCGCGCCCGGAGCAGCGTGCCGCCGTTCGGGCGCGCTTCGATCGCGAGCGCGCCGTCGAACGCCGCGCAGCGTGCCTGCATGTGAAGGAGGCCGCGGCCGGTGCGATCGCTGTCTTGCTCTGCGTCGCAACGGAATGCTTGCGTGCCGAAGCCCGCGCCGTCGTCGGCGATGCTCAGTTCGAGATGAGTGGCGGTGGCGTCGAGCCGGACGTCGGCCGAGCGTGCGTTCGCATGGCGGGCGACGTTGGCGAGCGCTTCCTGCGTGACGCGCAGCGCGGCCAGCGCGCCGTCGCCGGTCAGTTGCGCGAGCCGGGCGTCGGCAGCGCAGACCACGCTGGTGCGCAGCCCGGTGCGTGCGCCGAACGCGCCGACCCAGCCCGACAGCGTGCTCACCAGCCCGGCGTCGAGTTGCGGCGCGGCGTTGTCGAGCGCGCGGCGGTACGACTCCATGGCCGCGTCGAGCGCCTGCTGCGCGAGCGCCAGCGCTTGACGGCAGCCGTCGGGGGCGTCGTCGGGCAACCAGGTGTCGAGATTGGCGAGGGCGAAGCGCGCGCCGGTCAGGTCGGCGCCGAGGCCGTCGTGCAGCTCGCGGGCCAGGTGGTGGCGTGCGTGTTCGTCGGCGGCGGCGAGTTCTGCCGACAGGTCGGCCAGGTGCGCGCGGTGGGCGGACGACGGATCGCTGGCAGGAGACATCGGGTCGGCAAGCAAGGAGGCGCATGCCGGACGGCCGTCCGGTGCGGGTACGGCGTTCGCGGAAAATGCGATACGCGACCTGTCCATGCGACTCCTTGCAGCTAAAAATGAGGGTTGATTCGGACTACCAACCGTACGTACCGGTGGCAGATGCCGACTGTACTTAGAAAGCCATGCGAGTAACAAAATTTACATTTTGTAATATCTGTTTTGACCCTTCGCAAGTTTGATACGAAAGGTCAAAACGCAACGGATATTAACTCAGAATAAATGAGCGAGGCGCGCCGGACGGGGCAGTTGCGGAGGAAATAACTGAAAATCTGATGGTTGGTGTCAGAAAAATCCGACAGGATATTTCACGCAAAAAAACAACGTTTCGTAGCGTTGACAACGCAGAAATACGACGGTTTTTTAACGTTCAGGTGAGAAACTGTAACGGCAGGATAAGACGAGAAAATAAAAAACCGGAGCCAGGCTCCGGTTTTTCGTGTGGCAAACAGCCGCGGCTTCGGATCAGTCCACGAATGCGCGCTCGATCACGTAATGGCCCGGCGTGCTGTTCTTGCCTTCGACGAGGCCGGCCTGCTTGAGCAGTTCGGTGGTGTCCTTCAGCATCGCGGTGCTGCCGCACAGCATCACGCGGTCGTTCTCGGGCGAGAACGACGGCACGCCGAGATCGCTGAACAGCTTGCCGGTGGCGATCAGATCGGTGATGCGGCCCTCGTTGTCGAACGCTTCGCGCGTGACGGTCGGGTAGTAGACGAGCTTGTCCTTGATGATGTCGCCGAGGTATTCGTGGCCCGGCAGATCGTGCTTGATGAAATCCATGTACGCCAGCTCGCCCTTCAGGCGGCAGGTGTGCGTCAGGACGATCTTGTCGAAGCGTTCGTAGATATCCGGATCGCGGATGATCGACATGAACGGCGCGAGGCCCGTGCCGGTGGACAGCATCCACAGCGTCTTGCCGGGCAGCAGGTTGTCGGCGACCAGCGTGCCGGTGGGCTTCTTGCCGATCAGGACCGGATCGCCCACCTTCAAATGCTGCAGGCGGGAGGTCAGCGGGCCGTCCTGCACCTTGATGCTGAAGAACTCGAGGTGCTCTTCATAGTTCGGGCTGACGATGCTGTAGGCGCGCGCGAGCGGCTTGCCGTCGACCTCGAGGCCGACCATCGTGAATTCGCCGTTATTGAAGCGCAGGGCTTGATCGCGGGTGCAGGTGAAGCTGAACAGCGTATCGGTCCAGTGGTGGACGGACAGGACGGTAGCGGTATCGAATTTGCTCATGGAATACGGATACGAGACGGAAAACGAGGGCACCGGCCCGATCCGCAGACCGGCCGATGGCGGGCATGTCGCTCTCGAAAGCGCAGGCCTACCCGTTAATAGACGTTTGGAGAACCCCGTATTTTACCCTGCTTGGGAGAGCAACGCGCTTGACCCCGGCGGCGGCGCGGAAATGCAACGAAAAACTTCGCGATCCTGTCGATTCAGGCGAGATGGCAACGGCGGGCAACGGCGGCCACCGGCGGGCGCCGGTGGCTCAATCCACGCGCAGACGCGCGACGTAGGGCAGGTGATCGGACAGCCAGGCGGTGTCGCCGGTGGGGGCGCGCCATTCGAGCGGCGTGAAGCCGCGCACGAACATCTTGTCGAGCGCGAGCGCGGGCGAGAAGGCCGGAAACGTGCGGCCCGATTCGCCGAGCAGCGTGGCCACTTCCGTCAGGCCGATCTCGCCGAACAGCGGCACCGAATCGTTGCGCCAGTCGTTGAAGTCGCCGGCCAGCATCAGCGGGCCGTCCTGCGCGTGATGTTCGATCCAGTGGGCGATCCAGGTCATCTGGCGCAGCCGCGCCGCGCGCGTGAGCGCCAGGTGCGCGCACAACAGCGTGATCGGCGCCGCGCCGGCCAGCGTGGCGCGCGCCACCAGCAGGCCGCGCCGTTCGAAGCGGTGCGCCGAGATATCCCAGCGGCCGCCGAGGTCGAGCGGATGCGGCGAGAGGATCGCGTTGCCGTGCCGCCATGAAGGCTTGAACACGTTCGGGCCGAGCGCGATCTGCCAGTCGAGCGCGCGAGCGATTTCAGTGGCCTGGCAGTGCCAGACGTCGTCATCGGGATCGTCCATCGGCGAGCCGAAGCCGGCCGCCAGCACCGGGCGCGGCATGCGGCGCGCCATCGCTTCCTGCAGGAAATAGACATCGGCGTGGGTCGATTCGACCCAGCGTCGCATCGCGTTCCACGCGGTGAAGCCGAGCGGCGAGCGCCCCTTGTGCAGGTTCCAGCTGACCGCGGTGATTTCGTTCGGCGCCGATTGCGGTTTGGCGAACGGCAGGGCCTGGGAAGCGGCGTGCATGACTCAGTCCTGTTGCACGACGTGGGCGCGCACTTGGTAAAGCAGGTGCGCGTTCTTGTCGGCCGGCGCCCAGTCGGTCCAGGTGTCGGCATGGACGGCGAGGCCCGGATGATTGGCCGAGATCTGGCGCGGCGCGAGCGTGCAGCCGTCGCCGTCGTCGAGCGTTTCCTGGGCGTCGAGCTGCAGCGTGACGGTGCCGCCGTCGACGTAGAGCGGCGCGACCGTCACGGTGCGCGTGCGCTCGGGCCGGACCTTCGCGACGATCGCTGCGTCCTGGCCGGTGCAGTTGGCCGGCAGCGTGACGGGGTAGGTGTGGGTGTCGGTGCGCGACTGGCCGACCGTGGTGGTGCGCTGGAACGTGTCGACCGTCTGGCCGTCGTGCTGCACGCGGATTTCCCAGGCGATCGATTGCGGCGCGCTGCTGACGGCGGGGCTGCCCGGCGCGGCCTGGGCCTGGGCGGCCAGCGGCGCGGCGGCGAGCAGGCCGGCCACGGCGGCGGCCGTGGCAGCGGACCACGCGGCACGGCGAACCGAAGCGGAAACGGAGAAGCGGGGCAACGAGGACATCGAACGCACGAGCCAACCCGAAACGCTTTCGACCCGCCGCGCGGCATTCGGTTTCACGCCGCGCGCGGTGCGCGTGCGGCCAGCGACGGGGGCGGTCAGCAGCGAAAGCTCGGTCATCGGCAATTCCTCGTGAAGCCGGCGGCGCGGCGGCGGACGGCCGGCGCGCAACGCGGTGAATCGTCGATGATACGCGCGCTCGCCGCACCGTGCAGCGCCTGCCGGTTTGGCAGCAGACGCCGTCGAGTGCTGGCTTGCGCGGGGCTTTTGTCTGCCCAACACTGGCTGCGTGGGGTCTGATGCCGCGTGCCGCGCAGCAACGGCGGCAGCGGTGGCGAGCCCGGGGCAACCGGGCGTGGCGAGTGGAGGTATGCGATGACGACGGCGATGGTGAAGCAGGAATTGGCGGTGGCGTCGTTCAGCCGGGTCTACGATCTCGAACAGATCGAGACGGCGCTGAACGATCTGAACGACGGCGCGAGCGAGGCCCTGCGCGCCACCTACGAGAAGATGCTGAAGACGGGCAACCTGCGCTTTTGCGTGAAGCCCACGCGCATGCCCGCGTTCGACGCGCTGGCCGAGGCGCTGCCGAATTTCTCCGGCCCGCTCGACGACGTGCGCAAGCAGGTCGCGCTGTGCCTCGAAACCGAGGACCGGCTCGAACTGATGCCGATCCTGCTGCTCGGTGCGCCCGGCATCGGCAAGACCCACTTCGCCAAGGCGCTCGCGCAGATGCTCGGCACCGCCTATCACTACGTGCCGATGAGTTCGCTGACGGCCGGCTGGGTGCTGTCGGGCGCGTCGTCGCAATGGAAGAACGCGAAGCCGGGCAAGGTGTTCGAGGCGCTGGTGAACGGCAGCTATTCGAACCCGGTGATCGCGATCGACGAAATCGACAAGGCCGGCAACGATGCGCAGTACGACCCGCTCGGCGCGCTCTATGCACTGCTCGAACACGACACGGCGAGCAGCTTCGTCGACGAGTTCGCCGAGGTGCCGATCGATGCCGGCAACGTGATCTGGATCGCCACCGCGAACGATGCCGCGTCGATTCCCGAGCCGATCCTGAACCGCATGAACGTGTACGAGATCGCGTCGCCCGACGAGGCCGGCGCGCGCCGCATCGCGCAGACGATCTACGGCGAGATCCGCGGCACGCACGCGTGGGGCCGGCGCTTCCCCGAGCAACTGGGCGAGGATGCGCTCGCGGCGCTGGCCGCGGTGCCGCCGCGCACCATGCGCCGCGCGTTGCTGCACGGTTTCGGCGCGGCGCGGCTGGACGGCCGCGATGCGGTGCGCGCCGACGACATCCGCGCCGACGACGGCATGCCGAAGCGGCGGCCGATCGGCTTCTGACCGTGCGGTTTGCGTGGCGGGTGAGGTGATGAAGATCGCGCGGCTTGCAGGCGCATGACGGTGAAAGCGCACTGCAAGCCGCGCGGCTTTCGCGCTGGTTTATCTTCGGCATTCGGCAGCGCAAATGCCATGCGGGAACGTTATGCTTCGGCCGTGCCGCCGTCAGAGCGGCCGTCCCCCATACCGAGAAGCTGGAGCACGTCCCCATGAAAACGTCCCGTCGCAGTTTCCTGATCACCAGCATCGGCACGATGTCCGCGCTGGCGCTGTCGCGCGAAGCCTTCGCCGCGCCGATGCTGTCCGAAACCGATCCGACCGCCGTGGCGCTCGGCTACAAGGCCGATGCGTCGAAGGTCGACAAGGCCAAGTTCCCGAAATTCGCCGCCGGCCAGGATTGCGCGGCCTGCTCGATGTACCAGGGCAAGAAGGGCAGCACGTCGGCGGGCTGCATCGCGTTCCCGGGCAAGGACGTGGCCGCGAAAGGCTGGTGCAGCGCGTTCACGAAGATGGCCTGAACCACCGATCGAGCCAGGCGGCGCGCGCGCCGCTTCGCAGCGAACCCGGCCGGCTCCCGCCCGCCGGGTTTTTTTACGCCGCTTGTAATCGCTTCCATCGCTCCCCTACACTCGCTGACACCACGGCCCCGCCTCCGCACATGCGCGGCGCGCGCCGGGCAACCACGACCAACGGGAGACGCATGGCCTCGGCAACCGACAAGACGCAACCGGCCCACCCCACTCGCCCGGGCGGCGCTTCGCCCGGCCGCCGCGCGGTGATCGCCGCCGTGATCGGCAACGCGCTCGAGTGGTACGACTTCACCGTGTTCAGCTTCATGGTGGTGGTGATCGCCGAACTGTTCTTCCCGACCAGCAGCGAATACGGCTCGCTGCTGCTGACCACCGCCACGTTCGGCGTGGCGTTCTTCATGCGGCCGATCGGCGGCATCGTGCTCGGCCTCTACGCCGACCGCGCCGGGCGCAAGGCCGCGCTCTCGCTCGTGATCCTGCTGATGACGGGCGGCATCTTCGTGATCGCGGCCGCGCCCACGTATGCGGCGATCGGCATCGGCGCGCCGTTGCTGATCGTGTTCGGGCGGCTGTTGCAGGGCTTCTCGGCCGGCGGCGAATTCGGCAGCGCCACGGCGATGCTGATCGAGGCGGCGCCGCCGTCGCAACGCGGCTTCTACGGCAGTTGGCAGATGTCGAGCCAGGCCGCCGCGCTGCTGGCGGGCGCGCTGGTCGGCACGCTCGTCACGCATGGGCTGTCGCCCGAGGCGCTGCGCGGCTGGGGCTGGCGCGTGCCGTTCGTGCTCGGGCTGCTGATCGGCCCGATCGGCTATTACCTGCGCCGCCATCTGGCCGATTCGGACGCGTTCGTCGCCGCACGCGGCAGCGCGCGCCGCGCCACGCTCGGCGAGGTGTTCTCGCAGCACGGCCGCGAGGTGCTGTGCGGGCTCGGCTCGGTGATCGCGCTGACGGTGACGATCTACGTGCTGATCAGCTATCTGCCGACGTTCGCCGTCAAGCAACTGAAGCTGCCGTACGCCGAATCGTTCTACGCGGTGATCGTCGGCGGCCTGCTGCTGACGGTGCTCACGCCGCTGGCCGGCGCGTGGTCGGACCGCATCGGGCGCAAGGCGCTGTCGCTGGGGTCGCTGATCGCCACGCTGGTGCTGATCTACCCGCTGTTCATCTGGCTCGACGCCGCGCCGAGCGTCGGCCGGCTGGTGCTGGTGCAGGCGATCCTGTCGATCACGCTGTCGGGTTACTACGGGCCGTTCGGCGCGATGCTGGCCGAGCTGTTCCCGGCCAACGTGCGCTCCACGGGGTTGTCGCTTGCGTACAACGTCGCCGTCATGCTGTTCGGCGGATTCGGCCAGTTCATCGTCACCTGGTTGATCCGCGAGACGGGCACGCCGCTTGCGCCGACCTATTACGTGATGGCCGGCCTCGCGCTGTCGGTGGTCGCGGTGGCCTGCATGCCGCGTGTCGCGCCGGGCGGCGAGCGCTGAGGCAGGGCGCGTCCTGTCATTTCTTGCACGGTTCGGCGCGGGTGTTCCACTGTGCCGGCAAGTGTTCCGCGCGCGCGGCGCGTTGTTTAGCGATTCGACGAAACGCAGCGGCCTGCGCTGCCGCGTCGCAGCAGGCCGGGCGCGCCGCGCGCAAGCACACCGGAAATCGGCGGGCAAGCACGGGCCAAGCGTTTGCGAGCGCATTTTGGCCAGCTTGTTCGCGGCGCGTAAGCTCAAGTAAGATCGCCGCACGCTGGCTCCAGCCAGCACGAGACCTGGAGATATCACAATGAAATCCAATCGTCTGTTGCACGTCGCGATCGCGACCGTTGCAGCGGCAACGTTCGGCGTCGCCGGCGCGGCACATGCGCAGATCCCGAACAAGACGCTCGTCTATTGCTCGGAAGGCAGCCCGGCCGGCTTCGACTCGGCGCAATACACCACGGGCACCGATTTCTCGGCGGCCACCTTCACCATCTACAACCGCCTGGTGGAATTCAAGCGCGGCGGCACCACGGTCGAACCGGGCCTGGCCGAATCGTGGGACGTCTCGCCGGACGGCAAGACCTACACGTTCCACCTGCGCCACGGCGTGAAGTTCCAGACCACCGAGTACTTCAAGCCCACGCACGAATTCAACGCCGACGACGTGGTGTTCACGTTCGAGCGCATGCTCGATCCGAACCAGCCGTTCCGCAAGGCTTACCCGGTCAGCTTCCCGTACTTCACCGACATGGGCCTCGACAAGCTGATCACCAAGGTCGAGAAGGTCGATCCGTACACCGTCAAGTTCACGCTGTCGGAGCCGAACGCGCCGTTCATCCAGAACATGGCGATGGAGTTCGCGTCGATCCTGTCGAGCGAATACGCCGACCAGTTGCTGAAGGCGGGCAAGGCGCCCGACATCAACCAGAAGCCGATCGGCACCGGCCCGTTCGTGTTCCGCAGCTACACGAAGGACGCGACCATCCGCTACGACGGCAACCCCGACTACTGGAAGAAAGGCGACGTGAAGATCTCGAAGCTGATCTTCTCGATCACGCCCGATGCCGGCGTGCGTGTGCAGAAGCTCAAGCGCAACGAGTGCCAGGTCATGAGCTATCCGCGTCCGGCCGACATCGAGACGCTGAAGGCCGATTCGAATATCGCGATGCCGTCGCAGCCGGGTTTCAACCTCGGCTACCTGGCCTATAACGTTCAGCACAAGCCGCTCGACAACCTGGCCGTGCGCCAGGCGCTCGACATGGCGATCAGCAAGAAGGCGATCATCGAATCGGTGTACCAGGGCGCGGGCCAGGCCGCCGACGCCCCGGTGCCGCCCACCCAATGGTCGTTCGACAAGAACCTGAAGATGCCGGCGCAGGACACCGCGAAGGCCAAGGCGCTGCTCGCCAAGGCCGGCTTCCCGAACGGCTTCGAGATCACGCTGTGGGCGATGCCGGTGCAGCGTCCGTACAACCCGAACGCCAAGCTGATGGCCGAGATGATCCAGTCCGACTGGGCCAAGATCGGCGTCAAGGCGAAGATCGTCACGTACGAATGGGGCGAGTACATCAAGCGCGCGCACTCGGGCGAGCAGGACACCATGCTGATCGGCTGGACGGGCGACAACGGCGACCCGGACAACTGGCTCGGCACGCTGCTCGGCTGCACGGCGATGAACGGCAACAACTTCTCGCGCTGGTGCGACAAGTCGTTCGAGGCGCTGATCCAGAAGGGCCGCGTGACCAACGGCCAGGATGCGCGCAGCAAGATCTACATGCAGGCGCAGCAGATCTTCGCGCAGCAGGTGCCGTATTCGCCGATCGCCAACTCGACCGTCTATCAGCCGACCACCAAGAACGTGGTCGACCAGCGCATCGAGCCGCTCGGCTATATCCGCTTCGACGGCGTGAGCGTCAAGTAAGCATCGCTGGTTCGCCACGTTGACGTTGCTGCACCATAATTGATCCGGCGACGGGGGGCTCGGCCCCTCGTCGCCGGTTTGCATTTCATCCCCACGATTTCAGACACCCGAGACCCGCCATGTTGCGATTTGTGTTGCGCCGCATCGGCATGGTGATTCCGACCTTCATCGGCATCACCATCCTTGCGTTCGCGCTGATCCACCTGATACCGGGCGATCCCATCGAAGTGATGATGGGCGAGCGCGGCGTCGATCCGGCGATGCATGCCGAGGCGATGCACCGCCTCGGCCTCGACCAGCCCCTCGCGATGCAGTATCTGCACTACATCGGCCGTGCCCTGCACGGCGACCTGGGCCTGTCGATCATCACCAATACGAGCGTGATGGACGAGTTCCTCGCGCGCTTCCCGGCCACCGTCGAGCTGTCGATCTGCGCGCTCGTGTTCGCGCTCGTGATCGGCCTGCCGGCCGGCGTGATCGCCGCGCTGCGGCGCGGCACGGTGATCGATCACGGCGTGATGGGCACCGCGCTGACCGGCTATTCGATGCCGATCTTCTGGTGGGGCCTGATCCTGATCATGGTGTTTTCGTCCGCGCTCGGCTGGACCCCGGTGTCGGGCCGCATCGCGGTGGAATACGACATCCCGCACGTCACCGGCTTCATGCTGATCGACGCGCTGCTCGCGACCGACGAAGGCTCGTTCCGCTCGGCGGTGAGCCACCTGATCCTGCCGTCGATCGTGCTCGGCACGATTCCGCTGGCCGTGATCGCGCGCATGACGCGCTCGTCGATGCTCGAAGTGCTGCGCGAGGATTACATCCGCACCGCGCGCGCCAAGGGTTTGTCGCCGGCGCGCGTGGTGGTGGTGCACGCGCTGCGCAACGCGCTGATCCCGGTGGTGACCGTGATCGGCCTGCAGGTCGGCACGCTGCTGGCCGGCGCGGTGCTGACCGAAACCTTGTTCTCGTGGCCGGGCGTGGGCAAGTGGCTGATCGATGCGATCAGCCGCCGCGACTACCCGGTGGTGCAGGGCGGCATCCTGCTGATCGCGACGCTCGTGATCATCGTCAATCTCGTCGTCGATCTGCTCTACGGCGTGCTCAACCCCCGCATCCGCCATACGAGGTAATCCGATGAGCGAACTCCCCGACGCACTGCCGTCGGTCGCCGCTGGCGGCCGCACGCTCGCGCTGCAAGAATTCTGGCGCCACTTCGCGCGCAATCGCGGCGCGGTGGCGGCCGGCCTGATCGTGCTGCTGATCGTGCTGGTGGCGATCTTCGCGCCGCTGGTCGCGCCGCACAGCCCGATCGAGCAATACCGCGATTTCGTCAAGATCCCGCCCGCCTGGCTCGACGGCGGCAACTGGCGCTTCGTGCTCGGCACCGACGAAGCCGGCCGCGACATCCTCTCGCGGCTGATGTACGGCGCGCGCATGTCGTTCTGGATCGGCCTGGTGTCGGTGGTGCTGGCGCTGATCCCCGGCGTGGTGCTCGGCCTGGTGGCCGCGTTCTTCCAGCGCTGGGCCGACACGCCCGTGATGCGCGTGATGGACGTGCTGCTGGCGCTGCCCTCGCTGCTGCTGGCGGTGGCGGTGGTGGCGATCATCGGCCCGGGCCTGACCAACACCATGTTCGCGATCGCGATCGTGGCGCTGCCCGGCTATGTGCGCCTGACGCGCGCCTCGGCGCTCGGCGAGTTGCAGAAGGAATACGTCACCGCCTCGCGCGTGGCCGGCGCCGGCACGCTGCGCCTGATGTTCTCGCAGGTGCTGCCGAACTGTACCGCGCCGCTGATCGTGCAGGCCACGCTGGGCTTCTCGTCGGCGATCCTCGATGCCGCCGCGCTCGGCTTCCTCGGCCTCGGCGTGCAACCGCCGGCGGCCGAGTGGGGCGCGATGCTGGCCTCGGCGCGCGACTACATCGACAACGCCTGGTGGATCGTCACCATGCCGGGCCTCGCGATCCTGATCTCGGTGCTGGCGATCAATCTGCTCGGCGATGGCCTGCGCGACGCGCTCGACCCGAAACTGAAACGGATGGCCTGACCATGAGCGACCTTTTGACCATCCGCAATCTTGCGGTGAATTTCAACGGCCTCGCCGCCGTCGACGGCATCGATCTGTCGGTCGCGCCGGGCGAGGTGGTGGGCGTGGTCGGCGAATCGGGCTCGGGCAAGAGCGTGACGATGATGGCCCTGATGGGCCTGGTCGACGCGCCCGGCATCGTCAGCGCGGACGAAGTCACGTTCAACGGCGTGGATCTGCTCAAGGCCAGCGCGCGCCAGCGCCGCCGCATCATCGGCAAGGACATCGCGATGGTGTTCCAGGACGCGCTGTCGAGCCTGAACCCGAGCTATACGGTCGGCTATCAGATCCGCGAGGTGCTGAAGCTGCACGAAGGGCTGCGCGGCGACGCGCTGAAGAAGCGCGCACTCGAATTGCTCGACCAGGTGGGCATTCCCGACGCGAAGAACCGCATCGATACGTTCCCGCACCAGATGTCGGGCGGCATGAACCAGCGCGTGATGATCGCGATGGCGGTGGCCTGCAACCCGAAGCTGCTGATCGCCGACGAACCCACCACCGCGCTCGACGTGACGATCCAGGCACAGATCATGGATCTGCTGGTGACGCTGCAGAAGGAGCGCGGCATGGCGCTGGTGCTGATTTCGCACGATCTGGCCGTGGTGTCCGAGGTCGCGCAGCGCGTGGCCGTGATGTACGCGGGCGAGATCATCGAAACCAACCGCGTGCCCGACATCTTCGCGTCGCCGCACCACCCGTATACTGAGGCGCTGCTCGCGGCGATTCCCGAGCACAACGTGGGCGCCGAACGGCTGGCCGCGTTGCCGGGGATGGTGCCGGGGCGCGACGACCGGCCCACCGGCTGCCTGTTCGCGCCGCGCTGCAAATACATGGTGGGCGCGTGCCACGAGGCGCGTCCGGCGCTGGTGGAGCTGGCGCCCGGCGACGCCGCGATGCGCGCGCGCTGCATCAAGCCGTTGAATCTTCAAGCGCTCGAACCGTCGGGAGGTGCACGATGAACGCAGTCCACGCACAGCCGCGCGCGGCAGACCGCGACGACGTGGTGCTGGCCGCCGACGGGCTGGCCAAGCATTACGCGGTGCGCCGCGGCATGTTCGGCCAGGCCACCGTCAAGGCGCTCAACGGCGTGTCGTTCACGCTCGCGCGCGGCCGCACGCTGGCCGTGGTCGGCGAATCCGGTTGCGGCAAATCCACGCTGGCGCGCCAGCTCACGCTGATCGAGGCGCCCACCGCCGGGCAGTTGCGGATCGACGGCAAGGACGTGGCCGGCGCGAACCGCGACGCGCTCGCCGCGCTGCGCCGCCGCGTGCAGATGGTGTTCCAGAACCCGTTCGCCTCGCTGAACCCGCGCAAGACCGTCGAGCAGACGCTCGGCGAGCCGCTCGCGATCAACACGCCGCTCGGCCCGACCGAGCGCGCGGCGCGGATCGCCGAGATCATGCGCACGGTGGGGCTGCGCCCCGAGCACGCCAAGCGCTATCCGCACATGTTCTCGGGCGGGCAGCGCCAGCGCGTGGCGATCGCGCGCGCGATGATCCTCGAACCGCAGATCGTGGTGGCCGACGAGCCGGTGTCGGCGCTCGACGTGTCGATCCAGGCACAGATCCTGAACCTGTTCATGGATCTGCAACAGCAGTTCGGCACCAGCTACGTGTTCATCTCGCACAACCTGTCGGTGGTCGAGCACGTGGCCGACGACGTGATGGTGATGTACTTCGGCGCGGTGGCCGAACTGGGCGACAAGGCCAGCATCTACGCCCGGCCGCGTCACCCGTACACGCGCGCGCTGATGTCGGCCACGCCGGCCATCTTCGAATCGGACCGGCGCATCCAGATCAAGCTGGAAGGCGAGTTGCCCTCGCCGCTCAATCCGCCGTCGGGCTGCGCGTTTCACCAGCGCTGCCCGTATGCGGTCGAGCGCTGTCGTGCCGAGGTGCCCGCGCTGCGCGAGGTCGATGGACGGCAGGTGGCCTGCCATCGCGCCGAGGAGGTGGGTGACGGTAATGCCTGAAGCCAGGGCGGCGGCGCAGCGCGGTTCGGTATCGGCCGCGCGCCGGCCGCAACCGGGCGGCCAGCGCAACGCGCGCGGGCCGCGACGGGCCACGCCGCGCCGTGCCAGAGCGGTGGCCGGCGTCGTGCTGGCGGGCGCCTGCCTGCTGGCCGGCCTGGCCTGGCCCGGCGAGGCCGCGCAGGCGCAAGGCGTCGGCGCCCATGCGCCGTTGAGCGGCGCGCGGCTGCCGCCTTCGCTGTCGTTGCCGGGCTTCCATTCGCCGCCGCCCAATCCCACCGTGTCGAGCGGCACGGTGCGCGTGCAGCCGGCGCGCATGCCGTTCTACGTCGCCACGCGCGGGCGCACCACCCTCTACCTGCTCGGCACGCTGCATGTGGGCGACCCGATCGACTACCCGCCCGGCCAGCCGTTCCGCCAACCGATCCTCGCCGCGCTCGCGGTGTCGCCGGTGCTGGCGCTCGAACTGTCACCCGACGACCTGCTCGAATCGGCCGACGACGTGTCGAAGTTCGGCGTGTGCCGCTACCCGTGCCTGCCGAAGCTGCTGCCCGAGCCGCTCTGGCAGCGCCTGTCGGGCCGGCTGCGCGGCAACCCCGCCGCGCTCGACGGCATTCGCCGGATGCGGCCGTGGCTGGCCGCACTGGTGGTCGAAACTTACGATTCCATTTCCGCCGGGTTGCAGACCGAATACGGCACCGAGGCGCAGCTCCAGAACGTGTTCCTGAAGAAAAAGGGCGCGCGCGTGGTGGGGCTGGAAACGCTCGCCGAGCAGATGCGGGCGTTCACCGGGCTGACGCTGGCCGAACAACGCGAAATGCTGGCGCAGGACATCGTGCAGACGCCGGCCCAGAACGCCGACGACGTGAAGGCGCTGCACCGCCTGTGGCGGATTGGCGACGCCGACGCGCTGGCCGCCTGGGCCAGCGCCAAGACCGAACGGCTGGCGCGCTCGCGGCCGGTGGCCGACGCCATCGACGGCAAGATCCTCTACGAGCGCAACCGCCGCTTCGCCGCGCGCTCGATCGCCTTGGCCGGGCCGAACCGCCCGCTGTTCGTGGCGGTGGGCGCATTGCACCTGGGCGGCCCGAAAGGTGTGATCGAATTGTTAAAGCGGCAAGGTTTTCGTGTCGACGCGTACTGATGATGGGGAAAACCCACAGTCTTACCGATTTTTCGTATTTGGAGATTGACATGAAACATTGTCAAAACTATTCTCCAATCCACACCGGATTTAAATCCGAAAAGACAAGCACTACGGGGTAGCAGCACCATAAAAAGCGCGAGGATGGCATTGCCGGCACGTATTGACGTGCCGGCAACGGCCACCGGCAGTACGCGAGGCCAATGAACAAAGAACTACGAGGCACGCGAAAGCGTGGTTGGAATTGGGCGTTCCGCCGTACGGCCGGGGTTGCAAGACCGGCGGCGGCGGACGTATTTTAGGTCCCGATTCTGATTCGGTAATTGATTCCGACATTATTGAATGACACGATTTTGAATGACGTCATTCAATTGATCCGATTCACGGTTTATTTAAAACGTGAATTAAAAAAGTAAAGCGCCCGGGGGCGCTTTTTTTATTGGTGCCGCCGCTTCGATGCCGCGACCGCGCC
>NZ_BAAILN010000014.1:0-17220 GCF_054589155.1 Burkholderia sp. 3C | reverse complement strand
ACGCCGCGATCGATCGCGGCGTGCGTGCAAGGCGAAAGGGGGTTCAGGCCGAGCGTGTCGCCGGCGTGTCGGCCGCCGGCGAGCCGCCGCGCAGGCGCGGATGCCGTGACAGAGCGAAGCTGCCCGCAGCCGCGATGGCGAGGCACAGCGCCATCAGGCCGAACATCGCGCCGCTGGGCCAGTGGCCGGCCAGCATGTAGCCGCCGGACATCGAGCCCACCACCGACCCGATGCGGCCGACGCCGAGCGCCCAGCTCATGCCGGTGGAACGGCTGGCGGTGTCGTAGAAGCTGGTGGTCACCACGTGCGCGCCGGTCTGTGCGCCGCCCGTACCGATGCCGATCAGCACCAGCACGGGCACCCACGCTGCGCTGGCGGTGCCGATCGAATCGATGCCGAGCAGGGCGAGCGCACCCGCGAGAAAGGCGGCTGTCAGCACCAGGCAGGCGCGGTAGCGGTCCATCAGGTAGCCGAGTGCGATCGCGCCGAACGTGCCGCCGAGCTGGAACGTGGCGGCCAGCATCGAGGCCTTGGCCAACGGCACGCCCATGCCGAGCAGCAGCGTCGGCAGCCAACTGTTGAGGAACAGCAGCACCAGCAGGCTGGACACATAGACCACCCAGATCAGCAGCGTGCCGCCGCGCATATCGGGGGCGAGCAGACGTCTCAGGGTCGGGCGCGCAGCGGGTGCGGGATCACGCGAAGGCAGCCGCAACGAGGCGAGATCCGCCGCCGGCGCGATGCGCGCCAGGATCGCCGCGATCGCGGCCTGCCGGCCGGGCCGTAAGGCCAGGAAACGCACCGATTCGGGCAGGTACGCGAGCATCGCCACGACCAGCGCGAGCGGCAGCACGCCGCCCGCCACCAGCACCGCCCGCCAGCCGAAGTCGCCGATCAGCCAGGCGGCCAGCATGCCGCTGATCGCGGCACCGCCGGTGAAGCCGCAGAACATCGCGGTCACCACGATCGCGCGATGCCGGCGCGGGCAGTATTCGGCGGTCAGCGTGATGGCGCCCGGCATCGCCGCGCCGAGCCCGAGCCCGGCCAGCAGACGCAGCACGATCAGCACCGGCAGCGACGGCGCGGCGGCCGAAACCAGCGTCAACAAGCCGAACGCGGCCACGCTCGCCACCAGCACGGTTTTGCGGCCATAACGGTCGGCCAGCGGTCCGATCGCCAGCGCGCCGATCATCAGGCCCACCACGCCGGAGCCGAACAGCGGCGCCAGTTGCGCGGGCGACAACTGCCATGCCGCGCGAATCGACGGCGCGATGAAGCCGACCAGGATCGAGTCGAAGCCGTCGAGCAGCACGGCCAGGAAACACAGCACGGCAATCAGCAACTGCCTGGCCGATAGCGGACGCGCATCGATGAATTCTTCCAACGAGGGGCCGGGGTGTTCGCTCACGATGTCTCCTGATGTCGTTGTCGTTGTCGTTTGGTGTGTCGCGGCGGCCGTCACGTGAGGCGCGAGCGTTCCGCCTCGTGCTTCCACAGGCTCCAGGCTTTTTCGATCACGCCGATATTGGTCTGGTCGGCGAGCCGTCCTTCGCCTTCGTCGAGATAGGTCACGGTGCCGCCCAACTGGATCGCTTTCTGCTGCGAGGCTGCATTGAGGTCGGTATAGATCGCGCGATAGACCGCCACCGCCAGCGTCTCGCCGGTGGTCACGAAGCCGTGCCCGCGCATCAGCGCGACAGCGGCCTGGCCGAGCGAGGCCGCCAGCGCCTTGCCCTGCTCGCCGTTGCGCACCAGCATGTCGGTGCAGCCGAAGCAGGTTCGGATATCGAATACCGGCGCGCCCTTCGAGAGAAAACCGGCCATGTGATAAACGGGTGCGAGCGCAACCGTCGAGGCCGCGAACGGAATCACGGACGGTGCATGGCTGTGCACGATCGCCATCACGTCGGGGCGTGCGCGATAGATCTCGGCGTGGATCGGCGCTTCGAGATAGGGTGTTCCCCGATATCCGTCCACCAGCCTTGCGTCAAGATTCATGGCCACGATGTCGTCGGGTTCGACCAGCTCCGCGGCGCGCGAGCGCGAGATCAGGAACTGCTCGGGCCGTGCCGGGTCCCGCACGCTGACGTGGCCGAACGCATCGAGTACGCCGCGTTGCGCGAGGATGCGGTTCGCCATGACCAGCTCGTGCCGCAATTCGGGCGAGGGGGCAGGGGAAGGAGTGAGATCGGTCACGGGGCTGCCGGGTCGGGTTGCAGGGTGAGCGAAGCCTATCGATGCGCGTTGCCGGCGTCACGCGAGAAATCCTTGCCGACCCGACAAGAATTTCTCGTGTGCCGCGCCGATGTTTTTATGTTGTCCTGACGAACCGCCATGCCAAACTACCTGCCACCGCTGAATGCCCTGAGAACCTTCGAATCGGCGGCTCGCCACCTGAGTTTCCGGCAAGCCGCCGAGGAGCTGAATGTCACGCCGGCCGCCGTCAGTCACCAGGTGCATGTGCTCGAGGAATTCCTCGGAATCGAGTTGTTCGAGCGCACCCGCAAGGGGCTGACGCTGACGCCGGCGGCGCGCGCCTGCCTGCCCAAGCTGCGCGAAAGTTTCGAGGCGATGCGCGAGTCGATGCTGCAACTGAGCCACTATCGCGACAAGGAGACGCTGACCATCAGCAGCCCGCCCTCGTTCGCCAACCGCTGGCTGATGCCGCGCCTGCATCGCTTCCTGGTGCATCGTCCCGATCTCGACGTGCATCTCATCTCGCGGATGCATGGCTTCGGGCATTCATGGACGAGCAGCGAAAGCGAGCGCGACAGCGTCTACCAATGGGCCGAGGAAGTGGACGTGGTCATGATGCTTGGCGACGGCCGTTACCCCGGCCTGGAAGCGGCCGCCGTGATGCCACTGAGTGTTACGCCGATGTTGAGCCCGGCCTTGTGTTCGGCGGACTTGCTGGCCGAGCCGCAGCGGTTGTTCGGCCTGCCCTTGCTGCACGACGATCGCGGCCTGTTGCATGGCGGTGAATCGTTCTGGCAACGCTGGGCCGATAGCCGCGGCCTGACGCTGCCGCCCGATGCCGACGGGCGGCATTTCTCGCACGCGATGTTCGCGATCGAAGCCGCTTCGGATGGGCTCGGCGTGGTGGCGAGTTCCCCGGCGCTCGCGCTGGCCGCGCTGGAGAGCGGCCGGCTGCTCGCGCCGTTCGCGCCGGCCGAGGCGCTGGGCGTGGCCTATCACGCGGTCGTGGCCGAACGCGCGGCCGGACGTGAAAGCATTCGAGCATTTCTTGATTGGGTGCGCCGCGAAGCGGACCTGACCGCGCAGGCCCTGGGCGCGTTGTTGCCGATCGGCCCGCGTATTCCCTGAATCGAGGCGGTTGGGTGGTCCGGGCGCCGGCAATTGACAGGAAATCCTGACGAGCCCCTCGGGCGATCATCCATTGCATCGATCTTGGTCGTCTGGCGGCTCATTCTTCTCGCCCAAAATACGGCCAATCGTCCAACTGATTCACCAATCCAGACAATCTTATTTATTGCAGGAAATTAATTGAAAATGAAAAATTCCCCCTGCGCATCGTGCAGATGGCGGCTCTCGTTATGCTTCCGGTGTTTGCACATGCGGACCAATCAGTTGCTGCAGTTTATAACTCGACACCTAAAACCCAGTGCTTCGCGGCGGAGCATAACCTGTCGATACGCGAAGAACTCGCCTTCGCCCACGGCGCAGAGCCGAAATCTGCCGATACGTTCCCAATTATTTTCCCGCTCAAGCTGCGCAACAAGGCTCAATTTGATGAGCTGATAAATGCGTTAACTTCTGATTCTGGATATGGCAAGCCTCGCCATCTCAGTGTCGAAGAATTTCGCTCCATTTATGCACCAAGCAACGATCAAGCGCGGCGTGTTGTGGATTATCTGAATCGTCACGGATTGACGCGCATCGAAGTCGCGCCAAACAGGCTGTTTGTTTCCGCCCGAGGGAACTCCTCCAGCATTCAACGCGCCTTTCAGACTGGAATGCATGTGTTCGCCATGGATGATGGGCGCTCCGTCTATGCGAATACGTCAGCAGCATTGCTTCCGCCCTCGATCTCGTCCATCGTTGACGGCGTGATCGGGCTGGACAATGTCACTTTGCTGCGCACAAACGGTCGGCGATCGCCTAACCCGATCAATGATACGGTGCCGTCACCAGCGGAACTGCGCCGGTCGGCCGAGACAGCGGGGGCTATTCCTTCCGTGACCGGCCATTGGCCGAGCGACTTCGTCGGTATCTATCACGCTGGCAACCTGCCAAGCGGTGGGGATACGACAGTTGGTGAGTAACCTGTTAAGTCGGTAATTCCCCGAGGGTACTCATTGAGGTGGCCTCGGGGTGGGCCGCGCAGGGAATGCTAAACGCCGCTGATCGATGATTGGTCGATGTGCCGCTTCTTCATCGAGTTCTCCTTGGTCGATAGGAAAAGAGAACCCACTTGCCGTTTGGCTACACGATTCGTCTCAGGTCATATCCTCGAAGGTCGCTAAGCTCTGGCGCCGGCGGTCCACGATCAGCCGCGTGACATCGGGGCGTGCATAATGCCCAGCCAGATCGAAGTTCTGCCTTTCACGCCGCACTGCGCGATGATCCAGCGTGGCGACGATCAGCTCCTCTCGTCCCTGGACCGGCTCCACCACCCAGGCGCCGTCCGGTCCCGCGATGCACGACCCGCCATTGGCCGGCATTTCGGGGCAATGCTCGTTGTTCAGCATGGCCGCCACGGGGCTGTCCAACGGCACATCCTCGCGTCTGAGCAGACCGCTTACGGCAAGCACGTAGCTGCGTCCTTCTCGCGCCAGAAAGCGTGTCGTGCTCTCCGTATTGCGCACATTGCCCGGCCAGAGGGCAACGTGCAGATCCTCGCCTTGCGCGTAGAGCGCCGCACGCGAGAGCGGCATCCAATTCTCGAAGCAATTCAGGCCGCCCACCATGAACGGCCCGACCGGGTGGGTTTGCAGCCCGTGGCCGTCACCCGGCGCCCAGCTTAGGCGTTCTTCGTAAGTCGGCAACAATTTTCGATGCACCGAGGCGATCCGGCCATCGGCGCCGATATGCACGCGCGAGCAATAAACGCTGTGGCCGCCCCGATCCAAGGGGCGTTCGATCACGCCGAGCATGACGGCAATCTCATGCCGCGCGGCGGCGGCGCAGACACCGGCTAAATGTCCTGCCTCCACTTGAACGGCCTGGTCCAGATAGTGCGCATGAATTTCCTTCTGAAGCGGCGACTCGAAGCGCGCGCCATCCGTGTGTTCGATCCAAAAAGGATAGCCGGGCGCCAAGGCTTCACCGAAGGCCACGAAGCCGCAGCCCGCCTGCGCTGCGCGGCCGATCCAATCCTCCACCTTGGCCAGGGTGGCCTCGCGCTGGAGCCAAATCGGCGCGATCTGCGCCAAGCCGACGGTCAAGCCATCTCTATCCGACATCGCAATTTCCCTCCTTTGACTTATGCACGTTTTGACTGATTTGCATTGTCATCATCGATTCGTATCGCGATAATCCCCCGAGCCGGAACAGGATTTATGTTTGAAATGCACAAACGAGCCCCCATGACACGGCCGCCTACCGATGACCCCAAGTGAGCTGCATTCTCTGTTGCCCGATCTGGCCACCTTCGCTTCCGTGGTCGAGGCCGGCAATTTCTCGTCGGCCGCGCGGCTGCTGGGTACCACGCCCTCGACAGTAAGCCGCCAAATGCAGCGGCTCGAGCGGGCGCTCGGCGTCAAGCTGCTGGAACGCTCGACGCGCAGCCTCCGCCTGACCGAATCCGGTACGCAGGTTTATCACTACTGCCACAACATGGTTCACTCGGCCGCCGATGCGGTCGATACCGCCGGGCATCTCAGCGCCGAGGCACACGGCCGGGTCAGTGTCAGCGCGCCGATTGCCTACGCCAAGAGCGTGGTGCATCCGTTGATCGATGGGTTTCTGCGCGCACACCCCCGGGTTCAAGTCCAGCTGTTTTTCGAGGATCGCGAGGTCGATCCGGTGCGCGATCCGATCGATCTCGTGCTTCGGCCCACACCCACGCCGCCGCCGGGTTTAATCGCGCGCCAGCTCGGCACCGTACGTTGGTTGCTCTGCGCATCGCCTGCTTACTTGCATGAGCGAGGGATACCGGAAGAACCCGAGGCGCTGCGTCAGCACGATTGCTTGCAGCTTGGCGACCACGCCAACGACGGCAAATGGATTTTTCGGCGCGGCACGCAAATGCATACCGTGGAAGTTCACGGGCGCTACATCGTCAACGACGTGAGCGCGCGAACCGACGCCACCTTGTCGGGCTGGGGCATCGCCAGCCTGCCGGATTATGCCGTCAAGGATTTCCTGCGTGAGGGCTCGTTGCGGCAAGTGCTGTCCGACTGGTCGTTCGAACCGCGCGTCTACAGCGGTCCGGTCTGGCTGCTGTATCCGCGTAACCGCTTCCTGCCGCTGAAGGTGCGGGCCATGATCGATTGGTTGACGGAAAGGCTATCGGGTTCGTAAGTTCAGCAAGCGACGGGTAAGACGGTGAAACTCGCTTTCGCAGTATCCAGGTGCAGAACTGTGTGGCCAGTCGCACATACTCTGTCACCCTATGTGCGCGGCTCCCCCAAAAAAATTTCCAACACCCCCTTGACCATCTACCTTCCAGTAGATATATTACGACCCATGGAAACGAAAACACCCGTCCGAGACCAACTGCTGGAGCACGCGATCGAGCTGATCATGCTGCGCGGCTTCAACGGTTTCAGCTACCGCGATCTGTCCGAGCGGGTGGGTGTGAAGACGTCGAGCATCCACTACTACTTCCCCGCGAAGGACGACCTGGTGCTCGAAGCGGTGCAGCAGTACAGCGAGCGTGTGATGGCCGGCATCGATACGATCGATGCTTCGCTGGCCGCGGACGCAAAGCTGAGCCGCTACACCAGGCTGTTCGGCAAGACGCTCGGCGATGGCAACCTCATCTGCCTGTGCGGCATGCTGGCAGCCGACATCGAATCCTTGCCGGAAACGGTGCGGCACGCCGTGCAGGCCTTCTTCAGCGCGAACGAGCGCTGGTTGGCGGCACTGCTGGCGCAAGGGGCGAAGGAAGGCACGCTGGCATTCAGCGGCAAGCCGGAGCACGCGGCCCGCACGCTGTACGCGGCCTATCAGGGCGCGGTGCTGGCAAGCCGGTTGTTCCAGCAGAAGGCACGGCTGGATGAAGTCGAAAAGGCGTGGAAAGCACGCGCCTGACGGCGGAGGTCACACAAGAAGACACAAGGCGGTCCACCGCCTTTTTATTGAAGCCGGTTATCTATCTATGAGTAGATAAAATTGGCGGGCAACACCAGCAGGACACGTCGTTCGCAACACCCAGCGCAGGCCACCCGGTCTGCATTTTTTGAGTTGTTATGTCTACCTTGTAGTAGATAGATTTAAAAACCGTTCACTTACTCATCAGGAATCAGGAGCCCATCATGTCGATCGAAAACGTTCTCTACCGTGCCCACGCTCACGCAACCGGCGGCCGCGACGGCCGTGCCGTGGTGCCCGAAGGCAAGCTCGATTTCAAGCTGGTCACGCCGCGCGAGCTCGGCGGCGCGGGCGGCGAAGGCGCGAACCCGGAACAACTGTTCGCCGCCGGCTACAGCGCATGTTTCCTCGGCGCGATGAAGTTCGTTGCGGCGCGCGACAAGATCAAGATCCCGGCCGACGTGGCGATCGACGGCAGCGTGGGTATCGGCGCGATCCCGAACGGCTTCGGCATCGAGGTGGAACTGAAGATCGCGTTGCCGGGCATGGAGCGCGAAGCCGCCCAGGCGCTGATCGAGAAGGCGCACATCGTCTGCCCGTACTCGAACGCCACGCGCGGCAACATCGACGTCACGCTCACGCTGGTCTGAGCGCCGTCCGCACACGCTGTTCACCATTACGCCATCGTCATCGTCACCCATATTGCTGAGGAATCCATCATGAAGATCGTCAAGTTCGCCCTGATCGCCACCGCGATCGCCGCCGCCACCTCTGCCTTCGCCGCCGGCCCGGCCAACCCGGCCGTGCCGGCCAATCAACCGGATGCGGTCACGAGCCGCTTCCTCGCGGCACTGAACGGCTCGAAAGGGCCGGGCCTCGAAACGCTGTCGCCCGAAAAGGCGCGGCAGGTGCTGGTGGGTGCGCAGAACAGCGTGAAGGTGGATCTGTCGGGCATCGAGGTGACGAACCGCACGATCGAGCAGGACGGCCTCAGCGTGCCGGTCACGATCGTGCGTCCGGAAGGCGTGAAGGGCACGCTGCCGGTGTTCATGTTCTTCCACGGCGGCGGCTGGATTCTCGGCGACTTCCCGACGCATGAACGCCTGGTGCGTGACCTCGTGGTGCAATCGGGTGCGGTGGCGGTGTTCGTCAACTACACGCCGTCGCCGGAAGCGCGCTATCCGGTGGCGATCAATCAGGCGTACGCAGCAACGAAGTGGGTGGCCGCGCACGGCGATGAAATCGGCGTGGACGGCAGCCGCCTGGCGGTGGTGGGCAATAGCGTGGGCGGCAACATGGCGACGGTGGTGGCGTTGATGGCAAAGGACAAGAGCGGCCCGGCGATCCGCTTCCAGGGCCTGCTCTGGCCGGTGACGGATCACAACTTCAACGACGGCTCGTATCTCGCGTATCAGAAGGATCACTTCCTGACGCGGCCGATGATGAAGTGGTTCTGGGATGCCTATACGAAGCAGGAAGCCCAGCGCAACGAAATCTACGCCTCGCCGCTGCGCGCCTCGACGGACGAGCTCAAGGGCCTGCCGCCGGCGCTGATCGAAGTCGCGCAATTCGACGTGCTGCGCGACGAAGGCGAAGCCTACGGCCGCAAGCTCGACGCGGCCGGCGTGGAAGCGACCACCACCCGCTACAACGGCACGATCCATGATTTCGGATTGCTGAACGCCCTGGCCGAAGACCCGGCGACCCGCTCGGCGATGAAGGCGATGGCGGACCAGTTGAAGGCGCGCCTGAACTGAGCGGTATCGCATTGCCCCCTGCACCTTGACGCAGGGGCCGCGCGACAGGCTATCCTTGGCGGTTTCGAATCTCACGGATGCCCGCCATGAAATCAACGCCTGAATCGCGCGGCGCCGGCCCCGACGCCGCCGCGCCTGCAGAGGCCGGCGGCGAGCGCACGGAATCGGTTGCGGCGGTCGGCAAGGTCTTCACGATCCTGTCGGCCGTCGGCGCGCGCGGCGCGTGCGACGCGGCCGAGCTGTCGCTGCAACTGGGCATGTCGCGCACGGCCGTGCAGCGGTTGCTGCACACGCTCGACACGCTCGGTTACGTGGTGCGCGAGGCCGGCACCGAACGTTACCGCCTCGGCATCCGCCTGTTCGAACTCGGCGCAAAGGCGCTGGAGAGCGTGGATCTGGTGCGCGAGGCCGATCTGGAGATGCGGCGCATCGCGGCCACCACGCGCGAGGCGATCCATCTGGGCGCGCTCGACGAGGACGCCATCATCTACATCCACAAGATCGACGCCGATTACGGCCTGCGCATGCAATCGCGCGTGGGGCGCCGCAATCCGCTGCACAGCACCGCGATCGGCAAGGTGCTGCTGGCCTGGATGCCCGAGGACGAACAACGCGAAACGCTCGCGCGCGTGGAGTTCAAGCTGTCCACGCCGCGCACGCTGGCCTCGGCCGAGGCCTTGCTGGCGGTGCTGCCGCAGGTGCGCCGGCAAGGCTATGGTGAGGATGACGAAGAACAGGAAGAGGGGCTGCGCTGCCTCGCGGCGCCGATCTTCAACCGCTTCGGCAATGCGGTGGCGGGCTTGTCGATTTCGTTTCCGACGATCCGCTGCGGCGCGAACACCACCACGCATTACGTCGCGCTGCTGCGCGAGGCGGGGCAGGCGATCTCGGCGCGGATCGGCTATCGCGGCGAGTGGCCGGGGCCGAAGCCGGGCGCACCGCGCTGAACACTCGCGTCGTCAGGCCGCTGTTTTACGCAGCGCGCCGCGCATGAACGACACGAAGCGCGCCGTCACGGCATCGTGACGCGCCTCGGGCCAGCCGAGGCCCACGCGCCATTTCGCATCGCGATCCCGCAGCTCCTGCACGGTGGCGTCGCGCAGCAAATGCCGTGCGCCCGACGGGATGAACGCCACGCCGGCTCCCGCGGCCACCGACGCCAACACCGATTGCACATCCTCCGCCTGCTGGCTCACGTTCGGCACGAAGCCGCGCGCGCGGCACCAGCGGTCCACTTGCGCCGCCAGGCCTGCGCCGCGCGAGCGCTGCAGCATCACGAAACCGAGTTCGTTGAGTGCGTCGAGTTGCGCAGGCACCTTCACTTGCCCCCATTGCGGTGGCAGCGCCAGCGCGAGCCGTTCGTCCAGGACACCGAACGAAGCCAGGCCCGGCGCCGACGGCAGCCGCAGGAACCCCGCCTCCAGCTTGCCGGCCAGCATGCGCCGCGTCTGCTCGGCCGACGACAGATCGCTGAGCGTGATCGACACCAGCGGATGCTGGCGCCGGAATTCGGCGATCAGCGGCGGCACCAGCGTCAACACCGACAAACAGATGCCGATGCGCAGATGCCCGCGCTTGCCGCCGCTGGTTTCGCGGGCGCGCGCGAGGATCTCGTCGGCATCGCGCACCAGCGATTGCGCGTCGGTCACGAAGGTTTCGCCGAACGTCGTCAGCTCCGCGCCGTGGCGGCCGCGCTCGAACAGCCGGCCGCCCACGCTCGTTTCGAGCGCGCCGATCTGTTTGCTCAGTGCCGGCTGGCTCAGGTGCAGCGCGTCGGCGGCGCGCCCGAAATGGCGCAGTTCGGCGACGGTCAGAAAGGCACGCAGTAGTTTCAGTTCCATTCCGCAGGGTTATCGGATCGATCGAAACATTCATTTTACGTATCGATGGCGAACGCGTTCAATGACATCTCTTTCGATGCCGGCATGCCGGAAAGGAACCGCGATGCGTGCCCGACGCCCGAACCCCTGTTGTCCCGCCGACGAAGCGTTGCCGGATGCGCTGCCGGTGCAGCCTGCATCGCAGGCCGGCAAGCGTGCGCGAGGGCGATTCGCGACGGTCGAGAGCGAGGCGTCGCAGCCGGCGGCAAGCGGCTCGATCGCCGTGAGCTTCGCGATCGTCTCGTTCCGCAACTGGCCTCGGCGCGGTTTGTAGGGTCCGAGCTCGCTCAGGCCGTGCCGGTTTTGCGATCCAGCCCTGTCAATGGCGCGCCGGCCAGTTCGCCGAGCAGGCGCCGCGTGGAGGTCTGGCCGGTCGGCGCACTGATCCGCCAGCAGCTCGCGGATGCCTGCCTGACGCGCCGGTATCGCCGCTGGTTGGCCAGGGGAGGTTGTAGGCTGTAGAAAAATTGTCGACGAGATTGCCGATTCAGCACGAATTGGCAGGACTAAAAATCGGAAAGACAGTAGAAAATCTACTGAATCGATGCAGATTTGATGATTCGACACGCGCGCCGTGCCGTCCTACAGTGCCGAATGCACGAGGCGGGCGTATCGGCCGCCTCCCATTCATTCGGAATCTCGGGAGAAATCATGTCTGCACAGAAAGTTGCGCTCGTCACGGCCGCCGGCAAGGGCATGGGGGCCGAAATCGCCCGCGAACTGGCCGCGCAAGGCTATCGCGTGGCATTGATGTCGCCGTCGGGCAGCGCCGTGCGTCTGGCCGAGGAACTGGGCGGCTTCGGGCTGGCCGGCTCGGTGACCGAGGACGCCGACATCGAGCGGCTGGTCACAGGCACGTTGGCGAAGTACGGCCGCATCGACGCCGTGGTCAACAACACCGGCCATCCGCCCAAGGGCGACCTGCTGGCCGTCGAGGATGCGCAGTGGCATCTCGGCCTCGATCTGATCGTGCTGAACGTGGCGCGCGTGCTGCGCCGCGTGACGCCGGTGTTCCAGAAGCAGGGCGGCGGCGCGGTGATCAACATTTCGAGCTTCGCGGCCGACGCGCCCGAGCAGTCGATGCCGGTGTCGTCGGCGCTGCGCGCCGCGCTCAGTTCGTTCACCAAGCTCTACGCAGACCGCTACGCCAGCGAGAACATCCGCATCAACTCGGTGCTGCCGGGCTTCATCGACAGTTGGCCGGAAACGCCGGAAATCGTCGCGCGGATTCCGGCCGGCCGCTTCGGCAAGACGCAGGAAATCGCGAAGACGGTGGCGTTCCTGCTGTCGGACGGCGCCGGTTACATCACCGGGCAGAACATTCGCGTGGATGGCGGGATCGTCCGCTCGCAATAAACCAGCTCGTGTCGCATCGACCACGCCGGCGGCGCCTCGTGCGCGCGCCGGCATTGTCGTTTGGGGCTGCGCACGTCACGCCGCAAGAGAACATCAATGCAACTGCACGGCCGCCAGGCACAGCACCATCCCGCCGATCGCGCCGTCGAGCAGGCGCCACGCGATCGCCTTCTTGAACCACGGCGCCAGCAGGCGCGCACCGTAGCCCAGGCCGACGAACCACACCAGGCTGACTACCATCGCGCCCACCGCGAAGGCCGAGCGCGTGCCTTCGGCTTCGCGCGCGCCGGCCGTGCCGATCAGCAGGAACGTGTCGAGATAGACGTGCGGATTGAGCCAGGTCAGCGCGAGCGTCGCGACGATCACCGTCCATGCGCTTTGCGGCGGCGGCGCGACGCCGCCGGCCGCGCCGGTGTCGAGCGTGGCATGGCCGGGCTTCAGTGCGCGCCGCAGCGCGCTGAGGCCGAACCACGCCAGATAGGCGAGCCCGGCGTAGAGCACGCCGTGGATGAAGGTCGGGTAACGCACCACCAGCGCCGAGGCGCCGCCGACGCCGGCCGCGATCAGCAGCATGTCGGAGAGCGTGCAAAGCACGACGATCTTGCCGACGTGCGCGCGCTGTATACCCTGGCGCAAGACATAGGCGTTCTGCGCGCCGATGGTGACGATCAGCGAGGCGCACAGCGCCACGCCGTGGGAGAAGGCGATCCAGTTCATAGATATAAGGGACAGTAGACTTGGGCTTCGGATGGCGCTAGTCTGCGGCTTCGGTATAGCTAAGAAAAGCTAATTTCCCTAATGCGGATGAAGGAAAACTCATGCTCGACTATGCGTTGCTCGACGCGCTGGCGGCGGTGATCCGGCACGGATCGTTCGAACGCGCGGCGAAGGACCTGAACGTGTCGCCGTCGGCCGTCTCGCAGCGCATCAAGCTGCTGGAGGAGCGCGTCGGCGCGGTGCTGGTCAAGCGCGGGCAGCCGTGCGTGGCGACCACCTCGGGCGCGCTGCTGTGCCGCCATACCGAGCGCGTGCAGTTGCTGGAGGCGGAGCTGTCGGGCCAGGCGCCCGAGTTGCCGGGCATCGGCGGCGCGTGGCCGACCTTGCGGATCGCGGTGAACGACGACAGCGTGGCGACCTGGTTCATCGATGCGGTCGGCCCGTTCTGCTCGCAAAGCGGCACGCTGCTCGATCTGGTGATCGACGATCAGGATTACACGGCCGAGCGAATTCGCGACGGCAGCGTGCAGGGCGCCGTGACCGCGCAGGCCGAGCCGATTCAGGGCTGCCGCTCGACGCGGCTCGGCAGCATCCGCTATCACGCGGTTTGCTCGCCCGAATTCCATGCGCGCTATTTCTCGGACGGCCTCACGCGCGATGCGCTGCGTCGCGCGCCGTGCGTGACGTTCAGCCCGAAGGACAGCCTGCAATCGCGCTTCATCCGCCGTGCCACGCGCGCCGATCTCGATCCGCCGAAGCACTGGATTCCGCACGTGGCCGGTTATTTGCGCGCGTGCGAGACGGGGCTGGGCTGGGGCATGTGCCCCGATCGGATGATCGAGCGGCAGGTGGCGGCGGGCGAGATGATCGATTTGTCGGCAGGACGCAGCATCGACGTGGAGCTTTACTGGCAAAGCTGGCGGCTGTCGATCGGCTGGCTTGACGAATTCAGTCGGGCCTTGAAGACCGAGGCGGCGCGCTGGCTCGATTGATATCGATCGATGCGCGTGAAGACGGTGATGCAACGACACGGCGCCCCGAAGGGCGCCGCGCGGTATTGCTGAGGACAACCGATGAAGCCGCGATGCACGGCCGCCTTCAGACGGCGCGCAGCCCGTCGAAATCGAGCACGCGCACGATGCGGCCTTGCATCGACAGCAGGCCGGCGCGCTGGAACTTCGACAGCGTGCGGCTGACCGTTTCGAGCGTGATGCCGAGGTAGCTGCCGATTTCCTCGCGCGTCATGCGCAGGTTGAATTCGGATGACGAGTAGCCGCGCAGCCGATAGCGCGAGGAGATGTCGATCAGGAAGGCCGCCACGCGTTCGTCGGCGTTCAGCGAGCCGAGCAACACGGATTGGGACGTTTCGCGCACGATCTGTTCGCTCATCAGCTTGAGCACGCGCGCCTGCAACGTGCTGGCTTCGGTGCACAGCGAACGCAACGGCGAGTAGGGGATCACGCAGACGGTGCTGTCTTCCAGCGCGACGGCGGTGCGCGGATGCTGATCGCCGGCGATGCCGTCGAAGCCGAGCGCCTCGCCGGCGAGGTGCAGGCCGGCCACCTGCTCGCGGCCATCCTGGCGCGTGGCGACGGTTTTCAGTGCACCGGAGCGCACCGCATAGAGGCTGTCGAACATATCGCCTTCGCGAAACAGCGTTTCGCCACGGCGCACCGGGCGCGCGGCGCCGATGACCGATTCGAGGCGCTCGACCGCCTCGTTGCTGAGGCCCTGTGGCATGCAGAGATGGCGCATCGAACAGGTCGAGCAATGGGCGGCCTGGTGAGGTGCCCAGGAGGTGGTGGAGCGGGGGCGGGCGGGTTGCCGCGTGATGGGGGTCAGCATGGTGGTGCTCGCTCAAGAAATCACAACCGAAACATTTTCCCACCGGGGTTTCCCCGAACTGAGCGGCAAAACGCCGCGACGCAGCGTGCATTCCCGTTGCGCCACGGCAAAGCAATCAATTTTCCGAATTGTCTTATGCGTCGTCCTGATGCGCGGCGGCTGTCGGGATCAGCAAAACCGGCAACGTGGCCTGCCGGATGCATTGCTCGGCGATGCTGCCGAGCACTAGCCGCTTGAAGCCGCGGCGGCCGTGCGTGCCGAGCACCAGCAGGTCGGCGCCGTATTCCTTGGTGGCGTCGAGGATCAGCGACGCGACGTCGGCCAGTGTGGTGGCCTCGCCGGTGATCACGTCGCCCTGCACGCCGGCCGCGGCGATCAGGCGCGCGAATTCCTGGGTCAGGTCGCCGCCCTGCGCGATCAGTTGCTGGCGCAGCACCGACGGGTCGTAGCCCGGCACGTTGTAATAGAGCGCGGCGTTTTCGATCGCGTAGAACGCGCGCAGCGTGGCGCGTTCGGAGCGCGCGAGCGCAAGCGCGGAATCGAATGCATGACGCGAGGTTTCACTGCCGTCGACGGCGACGAAGATGCGCTGATACATGATGGCTCCGGGGTGCGGTAAGGGAATCGTCCGGCCTGCGCCGGACGTGTCGTGCAGGCGCTGACCGTCTGGAGGATAACCGAGCGCATCGGCGCTTGCATCGGCCCGCGACCGCGACATTTTCACGATGTGGAGATGCCGGCGCGACGGCGCGGTTGGGCCGTGTTGCGTGCCGACGGCGCAACATCGCGCTGCCCGATCGGGATAAACCCGCGCTGCGGCGCCGCAATGCTTGGCTGTAGCGGCATGTGCGCCGCCGGCCGATCTGAACGCTTTTATTTCGGTTGGATGACGCCGGAGCGACCGAGTATGATGCTTTTTCGAGATGGCGCGGCGAGATCGCGCCGGCCGTGCGAATCCTGCCCGCAACGGGCGCCGCGGCACCCTAACGACGTGTAGTGAAGAAGAACGCAAGGGACCTAAGGTGGGGCAGCTCATGCACTCGACGACAACGGCATTCACGCATCGCGGTTACCTGTTGAACTGCGCGCCGGCGCGGATCAGCGACGGCTTGTTCCAGCCCTATGTGGTGATCTCCCGATCGAGCGATGGTGAATTGGTCGCGAATCGTTTTTTCCCTTCGGATCTCCATTTCGGCGACGAAAGCGACGCCATCGCGCATGCGCGCGACTGGGCCGTGCGCTGGATCGACGCGAGCAACAAGACCGTCTAGCCGGGCGGCGTGGATACGCATCGGCTCGCCCGTGCTGGCCGGGTTTCGCGGGCGCAGGCGAAACGCGGTAATCTTGTCGGTCCTGCCATCCCTCTTATTTCACCAGCGCGGCTGTCTCCGGCCCCTCGCGCGCCGGGCACGGCTGTCTGTGTCATGTGCCATGTCGAATTCGTCTGCTGTCCGTACCTGGGATCTCGAACAGATCGTTGCCGAACTGCGCGAATCGCGCGAAACGCTGCACCGCACGCGGCATCCGCGCGGCATTCGCGAGCTGCCTTCGCGCGACGCGATCTGCCAGATCGTCACCGGCCTGCGCGCCTCGCTGTTTCCGACGCACTACGGCGCGCCGGACCTGACCGACGAGAGCGTCGATTTCTACGTCGGCCACACGCTCGAGAAGACGCTGCGCGTGCTGCACGAGCAGATCCGCCGCGTGCTGCCGTTTCTGCCCGAATACGCCGATGCGCCGGCCGCGCAACTCGACGAACGTTCGTTCGAGATCGCCCACACGCTCGGCCGCCAGTTGCCGTCGATCCGCGCGCTGCTGGTCAGCGACATCCATGCCGCCTATGCGGGCGACCCGGCCGCGCAGCACATCACCGAAATCCTGCTCTGCTACCCGGGCGTGCTGGCGATGATGCATCACCGCCTCGCGCACGCGTTGCACCGGCTCGGCGTGCCGCTGCTGGCGCGCTTCGTCAACGAGATCGCGCACTCGGCCACCGGCATCGACATCCACCCGGGCGCGACCATCGGCCCGAGCTTCTTCATCGACCACGGCACGGGCGTGGTGATCGGCGAGACGGCGATCATCGGCGAGCGCGTGCGCGTTTATCAGGCGGTGACGCTCGGCGCGAAGAGCTTCCCGTCGGATGGCGACGGCACGCTCGTGAAGGGCAACGCGCGCCATCCGATCGTCGAGGACGACGTGGTGATCTATGCCGGCGCAACCATCCTCGGGCGCGTCACGATCGGGCGCGGCTCGGTGATCGGCGGCAACGTGTGGCTCACGCACAGCGTGCCGCCGGGCAGCAGCGTCGCGCAGGGCAAGGTGCGCGAAGGCGGCCGGACCGAGAACAACGGGCAGGACTGACCGCGGCGCGGCGCCCGAAGGTGAGCGTTTTCGGGAGCCGCGCCGTGGCCGGTGCCCGGCATCGAATCGTTGGGATTCCGCATCGA
>NZ_BAAILN010000013.1:0-30037 GCF_054589155.1 Burkholderia sp. 3C | reverse complement strand
TGAAGCGGCAATAGGCCGACAGCCGGTCCGCGCCGGGCGCGAACACCGCGCCCGGCGCGAGGATCACGCCCTGGTCGATCAGCGCCTGCGCAAGCTGCATCGAATCGGGCCAGCCCGGCAGCGACGCCCACAGGTACAGGCTCTGATCGCTTTCGCGGAACACCTCGGCGCCCAGCCGCCTGAGCGCCACCAGGCCGGTTTCGGTCGCGCGCCGCAGCTTGTCCTGCAGGAAGTTCGTATGCCGAAGGAAATGACCGTCGCTGACGATCGCGTCGATGGTGCGTTCGCAGTACTCCGAACTGCTGACGTGCATCAGCATCTTGACGTCGGCCAGGTCGCTGGCCAGCCCCGCGTCGCAGGCCAGGAAGCCCACCCGCAGCGCCGCCGACACCGATTTCGCGAAGCTGCCGATGTAGATGGTGCGGCGTAGCTGGTCGAGCGTGGCGATGCGCGTCAGCGTGCGCGGCTTGAGATCGGCCAGCGCGTCGTCCTCGACGATGGTCAGGTCGTAGGCGTCGGCCAGTTGCAGGATGCGGTGCGCCTTGGCCGCCGAGGTGTCGGTGGCGGTGGGGTTGTGGCCCACCGATTGCGTGAAGAACAGCTTGGGCCGATGCGCGGCCAGTTCGGCTTCGAGCGCGGCGATCGACGGGCCGTCGGTTTCGCGAGGAATCCCGATGATTCTTGCGCCGCTCAATTTGAGCTTGCCGAACAGCGGGTAGTAGCCGGGGTCGTCCACCAGCACCGCGTCGCCCGGATGCACGAAGTAGCGCAGCACGATGTCGATCGCCTGGTTCGCGCCGTGCGTGAGGACGATCTGCGAGGGCTGGGCGTCGATGTCGTAGCCGGCCAGCTTCTGCTGCAGCGACTGGCGCAGCGGCAGGTAGCCGTAACGGCTGCCGTAGCGGAACAGCGAGGCCACGCCGGTGCGCACCACGCGCTGGTGGTACAGGTCGAGCCGCGTCTTGGCGAGCCAGTCCACCGGCGGGAAGCCCTCGCCGAGGTTCAGCACGTTGGCGCTCTCGTGCAACTGTTCGCGCATCAGCCAGACCACGTCCATCGCGCGGTCGAGCGTGGTGGCTTCGTCGGGGTCGGCCGCGGGCGCGGCGGCCGTGCTCGCGCGCCGGCACACGAAGAAGCCGGAGCCGCGGCGCGGCTCGATCAGGCCGTTGGCGGTCAGGATGTCGAACGCGCTGACCACGGTGTTTTTCGAGCAGCCCGAGGCATCCGCATATTCCCTGATCGACGGCAGCTTGCTGCCGGCCGGCAACACGCCTTCCTCGATCTGTCTGGCGAGATTGTCCGCAATCGCTTCAGACAGCGTGGTTCCTGCGCGCCGTATCATCGCGTCCGCTCCGGGTGGTGCGTGCACTGTGTCGGGTACAGTGCCGCGAGTGTTGTCGGGAACTGTACCTTTCATTGAGGTACAGCGCGCCTATTATTCGTCCATTCGAACCGGCCCCGCAACACAGGAATACGCGGGGCCGACCCAACACCGAAGGAGACGACCCCGATGCCCATCGATTCCGCCCTGCCCGATTTCCGCTCCCTCACGCCCGCCGAACGCCTGTCGCGCATCGCCGTGGCGGCCGGCCTCGACGACGCGCAACACGCGCTGCTCGCCAAGCCCGGCGCGCTGCCGCTCGACATTGCCAACGGCATGATCGAGAACGTGATCGGCACGTTCGAGCTGCCGCTCGCGGTGGCCGGTTACTTCCGCATCAACGGCGAGGACGTGCTGGTGCCGATGGCGGTGGAGGAGCCGTCGATCGTGGCGGCCGCCTCGTTCATGGCCAAGCTGTCGCGCGAGGCCGGCGGCTTTCGCACTTCCAGCACCGGGCCGCTGATGCGCGCCCAGGTGCAGATCCTCGGCATCGACGATCCGTACGGCGCGCGCCAGACGATCCTCGCCAGCAAGGCCGAGCTGATCGAGCTGGCCAATTCGCGCGACGCCCTGCTGGTCAAGCTCGGCGGCGGCTGCCGCGACATCGAGGTGCACGTGTTCCCCGACACGTCGCGCGGCGCGATGGTGGTGGCGCACCTGATCGTGGACGTGCGCGACGCGATGGGCGCGAACACCGTCAACACCATGGCCGAGGCCGTGGCCGGCAAGGTGGAGGCGCTGACGGGCGGCACGGTGCGGCTGCGCATCCTGTCGAACCTGGCCGACCTGCGGCTGGCCCGCGCGCACGTGCGCTATTCGGCGGCGACGCTGACCACGCGCGACTACGCTGGCGAGGACGTGATCGAGCGCGTGATCGACGCCTACGAGTTCGCCGCCATCGATCCCTACCGCGCGGCGACGCACAACAAGGGCATCATGAACGGCATCGATCCGGTGATCGTGGCCACCGGCAACGACTGGCGCGCCGTGGAAGCGGGCGCGCATGCGTATGCGAGCCGCAGCGGCCGGTACACCTCGCTGACCACCTGGGAAAAGGCCGCCAACGGCGATCTGGTCGGCACCATCGAGCTGCCGATGCCGGTGGGCCTGGTGGGCGGCGCGACGCGTACCCATCCGCTCGCACGTGCCGCGCTGAAGATTCTCGGCGTGGAATCGGCGCAGCGGCTCGGCGAAATCGCGGCGGCGGTGGGCCTCGCGCAGAACCTGGGCGCGCTGCGCGCGCTGGCTACCGAAGGGATTCAGCGCGGCCACATGGCGCTGCACGCGCGCAATATCGCGATCGCGGCCGGCGCGACCGGCGCGGACGTCGACTGGGTGGCGAAGAAGATGGCCGCCGCTCGCGACGTGCGCACCGATTACGCGCTGCAATTGCTTGCCGGGCCGCGCGACTGAGCGACGGGGCCGGACGGTCGTCGAGAACGCTCGGCTCGCCGAGTCGCACGGGGTACGAAGTAACGCGCGAAGCCGCGCCGCGCACGGCCCTGCCGTGCCGGCGCCGTTTCGCGTCAGGGCAGCACCGCGCATGATCGCCATTCGGCATGCGCGCACGCGGACCGCGGGACCCACCCCGGCCGCGCAGCACACTCCATATCGAAGGAGGAGACAGATGAACGACATTCGCGTGGAATCGGCCGCGCTCGCGCCGCCGCGTGCCTTGCACGACACGGCGACCGACGCGCCGCTGGCCGAAGTGTGGGGCGATACCGTCGACTTGCGCCATCTCGGCTGGTCGGTCGTGATCGGCGTGGGCGTGGCGCTGGGCGCGTTTCTCGCGGGCCGCGCGCTGCTCGCGCCGGTGGTGGCCGATCCGCAGATCGCGCGCGCCTACGCGATGCTGGTGGGCCTGGGCGGCTGCCTGGCGGCCGGGGCGATCTGCGCCAGACTGTTCAAGCCGAAGCGCGTGGTGGTCGAGCACCTGGTGGACGAGGCGGCGCGCCTGCGCGTGCTGGCGCAACTCGATGCCGAATCGGGCGGCCTCGGCACGCTCGATGATCTGAGCCCGGCCGCGCGCGCCGAAATGGACGAACTGGGCCTGACGGCCGTGTTCGCCGCCTACGAACGCGGCGAGCGCGATGCCTCGGCATCGGCCGCCGACACCACTGGAGCGCGCCGATGACTCCGCTGCTGTCCGATTTCTCCGTCGCGTTGGCGATGGGCCTGCTTGGCGCGATCGCGTTCTCCGCGATCGGGCTGGTGTCCGGCACCGACGAAACCACCACCATCGCGCCGCTGACGCTGCTGGTCGCGCTGCTCGGCGTGCCGCCGGCCGGCGTGTTCACGTTCTTCCTGGCCGGCGCGGTGGCCAAGCACATGACGCACGCGATCCCCACCGCGCTGCTCGGCATTCCCGGCGACACCCTGGCCGCGCCGCTGTTGCAGCAGGCCACGGCGCTGCGCGCGCTCGGCGTGCCGCATATCGCGCTGCGCAAGATGATCTCCGGCGCGATCGTGGCGGCCTGCGTGGCGGTGCCGCTGGCCGTGCTGTTCGCGGTGCTGCTCGCGCCGTTCGGCGGCGCGATCTCGAAGGCCGCGCCGTGGGTGTTCCTGGCGGCCGCGTGCGTGATCGCGTATGCGTCGGCCGGGCGCTGGGCCAGCGTGCTGCTGCTGATTCCGTTCGTGATGCTGATCGTTGCGTTGCAGACGCTGACCGGCAAATACGGCGTGAAGCTGTCCGTCAGCTATTTCCTCGGCATCGCGATCGGCCCGCTGATCGCCGACTTGTTCGGCATCCTGTCGCCGCCCGCGCGACGCGCGATGCGCCGCGACCGGCTCGCCACGTTCTCGCTCGCACCCGACCTGAAGGGCTGGCGCGGCTGGTTCCCGAACCCGTTGCGGATTCTCGACCGCAGCCAGACGGGCTGGACGCTCGGCACCGCCGCGCTGTCGAGCGCCACCTTCGTGTTCAGCCCGGTGGCGATGACGGTGGTGGCGGGCGAGATCGTCGGCGCGCGCATCAAGCATGCGTATCCGCGCCTGACCACGGTGATCGCCGCGCGAAACGGCGTGACCGAGGCGACCTATATCGCCGAGGCGCTGATCCCGCTGATCGCGTTCGGGCTGCCGTTGAGCCCGGTGGCCGCAGGCCCCGCCGCGCCGCTGTTCAACGCGCCGCCGCGCTTCTTCGTCGATGCCGCCACGGGCCAGATCCACAACCTGCACACCATGATGTCGGCGTGGGCGTTCCTCGGTTACGGCTTGCTGGCGGTGCTGCTGGCTGCCTTGATCGCCTATCCGCTGGCGATGAACTACGCGCACCGAGCCGCGTCGTTCGTTGCGCGCAAGCTGAGTCACGAGGCGATCATCGCCACCTTTGCCGGGCTGATCGTGGTGATCGGCGTGTGGGAGGGCGGGCTGGCCGGCTTGGCCGTGATCTTGACGGTGGGGCTGGTGGGCGGGGTGCTGTCGAAGCTGTTCAGCTTCAACACCGGCGTGCAGTTCATGGGCTTCTATGCGGCCGTGCTCGGGGTGCCGGCGCTGATGAAGCTGATTTGAGCGAAACCGTCTTCGATTTTGCTTGCGATGGCCGCGGCGTAAAATGCGCGCTGATTCAGCCCGCTCACTTTTCTCCCCGCCGGCCTCCGCATGGAAATCAAGTGGATCGAGGATTTCATCGCCCTCGCGCAATACCAGAGCTTCTCGCGCGCGGCGGAATTCCGGAACGTCACGCAATCGGGTTTCAGCCGGCGCATCCAGTCGCTGGAGCAGTGGATCGGCGCCGAGCTGATCGACCGCAGCAGCTTTCCGCCCGTGCTGACGCCGGCCGGCCGCCTGTTTCGCGAGGCGGCCGACGACATCCTGCACAAGCTTCACGACACGCGCGCGATCATCCGCACCGAACAGCGCATCGCCGGGCACGGCCTGCAGATCGCGGCCGGCCATACGATCGCGCTGAATTTCCTGCCGCCCTGGCTCAAGGCGCTGTCGGCCCGCTTCGGCGAGGTGCGGGCGCGCGTGGTGCCGGCCAACGTCCACGATTCGATCCTGTCGCTCGTCAACGGCAATTGCGAGCTGATGTTCGCGTATCACCACCCCGAACTGCCGCTCCATCTCGACCCGGCCCGCTACGAACACCTGACGGTGGGCCTCGACACGCTGCTGCCGGTCAGCCGGCCGACGCCGCGCGCCGCGCCGCAGTTCCGCCTGCCCGGCACCACCAAGGCCGCGCTGCCGCTCATTGCGTACACCGAAACGAGCTACTTCGGGCGCTGCCAGGCGTTGCTGCTGTCGCGCGCGCCGGCCACGCCGATGCTGCGGCTGCATTACGAATCGGACATGGCCGAGGTGCTCAAGAAGCTCGTGATCGAGGGCGAGGGGCTGGCGTGGCTGCCGAAAAGCGCTGTCGCGCGCGAGCTGGCCAACGGCGAACTGGTGTTGGCCGGGCCGTCGAGCTGGCACATGGAAGTGGAGCTGCGCGTGTACCGCGACGCCAGCAACCGCGGCGCGTTTCTCGACACGCTCTGGCAGCACCTGCGCGCCTCCGCCTGAGGCCGTCCGGCCGCGCTCGCGGCCCCTATGCGGAATCCGCATACGCGCATGACGGACCCGCATCGCGGTTTTTTTGACCATCCCTACCATCCGTTCTGACGGCCGGATTGCCCGGCCGCGCCTTCGGTTCCGATCCGCTGCCCGCGCGTCGCGATACCGGTCACGCTCAATCGCTTCGCGCCGGGCGGCCCGTCGGCCGCCCGGCGCATCAGGGACGGACATGAAATCTCGCCTCACTTTCTGGATCGCCGCCGGCATCGTGCTCGGCATCGCGGCCGGCTACCTGTGCCATGCCCACGCGGCCGACGCCGCGCAGGCCAAGGCCATCGCCGGCTACTTCTCGATCGTCACCGACATCTTCCTGCGGCTGATCAAGATGATCATCGCGCCGCTGGTGTTCGCCACGCTGGTGTCCGGGCTGGCCGGCATGGAAGGCGGCACGGACGTCGGCCGCATCGGCCTGCGCACCGTGCTGTGGTTCCTGTGCGCGTCGCTGGTCTCGCTGCTGATCGGGCTGACGTTCGCCAACCTGCTGCAACCGGGCGCCGGGCTGCACCTGAGCCCCGGCACCGAGGAAACCGTCGCCGGGCTGAACACCGCCGGGCTCAACGTCAAGGACGTGGTCACCCATGCGTTCCCGACCAGCCTGCTCGACGCGATGGCGCGCAATGACATCCTGCAGATCCTGGTGTTCTCGCTGTTCTTCGGGCTAGGGCTCGGTGCGCTCAAGCACGACCCACGCGTGGCGGTGGTGGTCGGCGCGATCGACGGCCTGGTGCCCGTGATGCTGCGCCTGACCGGCTACGTGATGCGCGCCGCGCCGTTCGGCGTGTTCGGCGCGATCGCCTCGGCGGTGACGCTGCGCGGGCTGGACGTGATCGTCACCTACGGCAAGCTGATCGGTTCGTTCTACGCAGCGTTGGTGGTGTTGTGGGTGCTGCTGCTCGCGGTGGGCTGGCTGTTCCTCGGCCGCGATGTCGGCCGCTTGCTGAAGGCCGTGCGCGAGCCGGCCATGCTGGCGTTTTCGACCGCCAGCAGCGAGGCCGCGTACCCGCGCCTGACCGAGCAGCTTGAACGTTTCGGGGTACCGAAGAAGGTGGTGGGCTTCACGCTGCCGCTCGGTTATGCGTTCAACCTGGACGGCTCGATGATGTACCAGGCGTTCGCCGCGATCTTCATCGCGCAGGCGTTCGGCGTGGACATGCCGCTGTTCCAGCAACTGACCATGTTGCTGGTGCTGATGCTGAGCAGCAAGGGCATGGCCAGCGTGCCGCGCGGCTCGGTGGTGGTGGTGGCCGCCGTCGCGCCGCTGTTCCATTTGCCGGCGGCGGGCGTGGCGCTGGTGCTCGCCATCGACCAGATTCTCGACATGGGCCGCACCATGACCAACGTGATCGGCAACAGCGTGGCGACCGCCGTGATCGCGAAGTGGGAAGCGCGGCGCGAGGCCGGCATGGCAAAGGACGCGCCGGCGCCGGCCGCGACCCGCTTCGAGGCGCTGCCGGGCGAGGCGCAATGAACGCGCCGGCAAGTCAGGCCGTGGCCGCCGACGCGGCGGCGCGGCGCTACGGCGTGGTGGGCGGGCTCGGCCCGCTGGCCGGCGCCGACGTGTTCTACAAGCTGATGCGCGCGGCCGGCGCGACGCCGATCGATGCGATCTTCGAGCAGCATCCGTTTCGCGGCGTCGAATCCGATCGCGAGGCCACCACCGCGCGCAAGCTCTACGTGTTCGACATGATTCGCGATTTCGAGCGGCGCGGCGTGACCACCGTGGTGCTGCCGTGCTTCCTGAGCCACACGTTCATCGACGAGTTGCGCGCCAATACCTCGCTCGCGATCGTCGATATCGTCGAGGCGCTGCGCGAGCATGTGCGGCGGAACTGGCCGCAGGCGCGCCGGATCGGCGTGCTGGCCTCGGCGGCCACGCGCGCGCAGCGTCTGTTCGAGCGGTATTTCGCGGCGGACGGCTTGACGTTGTGCTACCCCGAGGCGGAGCAAGGCGGAGCGGCGATCGATGCCGTGACCGAGGCTGTGTACGGCCCCGGCGGCATTCGCTCGGGGGCGGTGGCCGGGCGGCCGGTGGCGCTGTTGCGGCGCGCGTGCGCGTCGCTCGTCGCGCAGGGCGCGGACGTGATCGTGCCGGGGCTGACCGAGATCGCGCTGGTGGCCGATGCGCTCGGGCCGCTGCCCGTGCCGCTCGTCGATGCGAACGCCGTGTACGCGCGCCATGTGCTCGATGCGGGCGCGCTCGCGCCGCGACGGCCCGAGCCGTTCCGGATCGGCGTGGTGGGCGGCGTCGGGCCGGCCGCCACCGTCGATTTCCTGGCCAAGCTGGTCGGCAACACGCCGGCCGCGCGCGACCAGGATCATCTGAAGGTGATCGTCGAGCAGAACCCGCAGATCCCGGACCGCACCGCGCACCTGATCGGCGACGGGCCGGACCCGACGGTCTCGCTGTACGCCACCTGCAAGCGGCTCGAACAGGGCGGCGCGAACCTCGTGGCGATTCCGTGCAATACGGCGCATGCGTTCGTCGAGCGGATTCAGCCGCGCCTGTCGATTCCGATCGTCAACATGTTGAGCGTGACGGCGCAGTATCTGCGCGAGCGGTTTCCGACGCTGCGCGAGGTGGGGGTGCTGGCGACCTCGGGCACCTTGGCGAGCGGCGTGTACTGCGACGCGCTGGCCGCGCAGGGCCTGGCGCAGATCGCGCCGCCGCCGGAATTGCAGGCGCGCGTGATGGCTGCGATTTATGGCGAGCGGGGGGTGAAGGCGGGGTTTACCGAAGGCGCTTGCCGGGACGATATCGACGCGGCGCTCGATGGGCTGGTGCGGATGGGCGCGCGGGTGGTGTTGCTCGGGTGTACGGAGTTGCCGTTGCTGTTGCCGGCGGGGGAGCGGCGGGTGGCGAGCGGGGATGCGGTGGTGTTGGTGGATCCGACCGATGTGTTGGCGAAGGCCTGTGTGGCGGCGGGAGGCGGGGGTGTGTCGTCGAGGAGTTTTATTTGTTAGGGAAGCCTATTTTTCTCATCAATGTCCCATCGGATAAAACGGCTATCGCGCAGAGCAATACGGAAAGAGACAGAAAGAAACTGCGGATTACCGCCCATCCGCTGAAATTCCTTCGGTCCAGCACCGAACGTTGCGGGTTTGCGGGATCGTAATAAACGCGTACCGAACTGCCGATCGGTCTGGCCGTGGCGTCTCGCACGGCATCTTCTTTTGTTCCCCGGCTCGCTTCAAATCCGTCAGCGACTGCATGACTTTGTGTCGAGTACAGATGTCCCGCCACCTTGTAGGTGTAGCGCCATTCGGGCGACCAAGTGGTCGTGGCACGAGCGCCGTTGCCTATGTCGATCGTCCAGGATTCGACCGTTGCATCCGTTGTCGCCCACGATAATTCGGAGCGAGTCAGACACCATGAATGGACGGCCGAATAAACGTATGCGATTCCATAGCCTATAAGCAGGAGGCCGAATAAATAAAGCATGATCGAATAGACGTACCGACGTCGTGGCGTCAAGTTGTTGATGTTCGGCATGCTTGCGGCGACGGCTGTCGTGATTTCGTGATTTCGTGATTTTACGGAAAAGTATAGCGTGGAAATATTGCTCGGCTGAACTTCCTTGCTATTCAAGTAGGGCACCGAAGCAACTCGGCAACGACCGCCTCGGCCAGCCGCGTGCACGCATCGGGATTCGCATCGAGAAAGAGCGCGGGCTCGATCAATTCAAGCTCGATGACGTGAGGCCGGCCGCCGATCGAGACGAGATCCACGCGGGCCAGCAACGGCACGCCGGGGGCGCGCTGCAAGGCGAGGCGGCCGGTCTCCATTTCCATTTCGGTGACCGTGTGCGCTTCGACCGAGCCACCGTGATGATCCTGCACGCGATAGTCGCCCTGGCGCGCCCGCTTGCGCACCGCGTGGGAGTAGGCGCCGCCGAAATACAGCAGTGACACTTCGCCTTCGTCGAGCACCGATTCGATGAACGGCTGGACCAGCACGTTGCCGCGTGCGGCCAGCGTGCGCAGATGGTCGTGCGCTTCCCGGCTCGATGCGCACGCACGCAATGCGCCGATGGCGCCGATCGACACGGCCGGCTTGATGACCACCTCGTCGTGCCCGAACGGGGCCAGCCGTTGGTCGTGCCGTTCTTCTCCCGCTGGCACGTAGACGGTGGGGATGACAGGCACCCCAGCCGTTTCCAGATCGAGCAGATACCGCTTGTCGACGTTCCAGAGAATGATGTCCTTGGCATTCCGAAGCGTGGTTTGCTCGCTCACGGCCGTCACCCACTGCATGAACGCCGCCTGGCGGCCGAAGTAATCCCACGGGCTTTTGATCAGCACCAGATCGAACGCCTGCCACGTCACGTCGGCGGCGTCCCATGCCACCACCGCCGGTTCGCATCCGCTGCGTTTCAGCGCGTCGCACAGCGTGCCGAGTTCCACGTCGGGCTTCGGCATGTTGGCCGCTGTGACCACGGCGACTTTCATCAATTTGTTTGGCGATTTCATCCGGCGCTTCCCCCGTTGCGGTTGATTGCGCCGATTGTGATGCTTTGCGCTGGAAACTATAATCCGCTGCGCCGGAACATCTTTTATGTTCTCGATGCATAGATGCAAGACCATGGAACCCATCGACCTTTTTGCGTTGTTACCGGATCTGGCGACGTTCGCGCGCGTGGTGGACGCCGGCAATTTCTCCGTGGCGGCGCGCGAACTCGGCACCACGCCCTTCCACCGTTAGCCGCCAGATCAAGCGTTTCGACGAGCCGGCCGATCTCGCCAACGACGTGAGCGCCCGCCTCGACGCCGCGCTGGACGGCTGGGGGATTGCGAGGCTGCCTGAATTCGCGGCCGAGAACGCGCTGCGGCGCGGCGATCTGGTCCCGGTGCTGGCCGACTGGCAGTGCGAAGCCGGCCCCTACATGGGGCCGATCGGGTTGCTGTACCCGCCCAACCGTTTCCTGCCGCCGAAGGTGCGCGTGCTGATCGATCATCTGGCGAGCCATCTTCACGACACCGGCGCGGCGTGACGCGCGCCGACGGCGTTACCGCGAGGCCTGGCCGTCCGATGCTCTGTCGGTGGAAGCGGCGAGCGCCTGCTGCGCTTCGAGTGCCGCCAGGCGCTCGCTCAATTGCCGGCGCATCACGTCGAACGCATCGCTGCCCAACGCGATGCGCTTCGGCGCGGGGTGCTGATCGGCGCTGGCGATCATGATTTCAGCCATCTTCGCCGCGTCGCCGAGCGGCACCTGGGCTTGCGCCTCGATCATCCGGTGCGCCATGCGCGCCGGCGACGCATCGTAGGCGGCGAGCTTGGGCGACAACCGCGCACTTCGATAGCGAAAATCGGTGCCTGCCGAACCCGGTTCGATCAGCGTGCAACCGATGTTGAAGGCGGCCACCTCCTGACCCACGGCATCGATGAAACCCTCGATGCCCCACTTGCCCGCGTGATACAGCGCCCCGCCGGGAAACGCCGCCTGGCCGCCCATTGTGGACAACTGAATGATCCGCCCGCGCCCCTGTTGCCGCAGATGCGGCAGCGCCGCGCGCACCACCTGGATCGAGCCGATCAGGTTCGTGTCGATCTGATGGCGGACTTGCTCGTCGGTCATTTCCTCGGCCGCGCCGAACAGCCCGTAGCCGGCGTTGTTCACCACCACGTCGATCGGCCCCAGTTCGCCGAACGCCCGATCGACGACGCGGCGAATCGCCGGCGTGTCCGTCAAATCAAGGTGTGCCAACCAAAGCGATGCGCCGTGTCGAGCCTTCAGATCCGCCATCGCATCGAGCTTGCGTACCGTGCCGGCGACGCGATCCCCTCGGGCCAGCAGTTGTTCGGTCATGTGGCGGCCGAAGCCGCTGTTCACGCCGGTGATAAACCAGGTTTGCTGCATGGTGTCGATACTCCTCGAATCCGTTCGCGTTGCACTCGCTGCCCGGCAAGCCCGGGCAGCCCAATGCAGGATAAGATCCGGGGGCTGGATTCTGAATACTTCAAAGTCGCATTTTCATGCGTGAAAATCTGAAATCATGATCGATCCGTTCTCCGATTTCCTGGGTCTGCTGGGCGCGCGCTCCGTCGTGTCGGGCGGCCTTGTGGCGGGTGGCGCGTGGGCCATCCGTTTTCCACGCTCGAACACGATCAAGTTCTGGGGCGTGGTGCGGGGCGGCTGCTGGGTCGTGTTCGAAGGGGAGGCACAGCCCATCCGGATCGAAAGCGGCGACGTATTCCTGCTTTGCGAACCGCGCTCGCATGTGCTCGCCAGCGATCTGGCGGCCGAGCCGGTCGAGCTGGCCGACGTGCTCGACGCTCGCGTGGGCAGCACCGCTCATCACGGCGATGGCGACGATTTCTTCATGATCGGCGGCAAGGTCGAATTGAACATCGTGTCCCATCCGCTGTTGCAGGGCGTGTTGCCGCCGGTGATTCACGTACGGGGCACGTCGAATCAGGCGCAACCGCTGGGCTGGCTGCTCGATCAACTGGTGCGGGAGCGGCAGGGCGGTTTTCCAGGGGCGAACGTCGCGTCGAACCAGCTTGCGCACCTGATGTTCATTCAGATCTTGCGGGCGCATGTCGAAACTGCCGGGTTGCAGCCTGCCGGCTGGCTTCGCGCGCTGAGCGACACGCGTCTCGCGCCGGCGCTGCAACGCATGCACGACGAACCCGGCCGCGCCTGGGCGCTTCGCGAGCTGGCCGACGCCGCCGCGATGTCGCGTGCCACGTTTGCCGCTTATTTCAAGACCGTTTCGGGCATGTCGCCGCTTGCGTATCTGACGACATGGCGCATGCATCTGGCGCAGCGCGCGCTGCTGGAAACCCGCACGCATGTGAACGTGCTGGCTCGCTCGCTTGGCTACGCATCGGAGAGCGCGTTCAGTCATGCGTTCCGGCGCGTGGTCGGCCGCTCGCCGAAGCATTTTCGGGAGTGGGGGAGCGGGGAGACCGAGCAAGGTCTTCAATCGACACAAGCGTGATGTGAATCATGCATCTCTGAGGATCACGCCGGTTTGCATCGACCGGCATTCAAAAACGGTCGGCATGCGCCAGAGATTCGATACATAAACCAATCGACGATCGCATCATCTCGCCCACGGTCGCATTCGCGGGAATATCGATTTTCCCGACAAGAAACACGGAAAGCGTTCCGGTGATATGGGCATGCAGATGAAGGGCGGCCAAATGGGAATCGAGTGACCTGGCGATCTCCCCCTTTGCCGCGGCGCTTCTCAGTGCACGCTCGATGGCGTCGATAACGCGCTGGCAAAATGACTGGAAGCGAAAAAACAGCACATTGCCGCGAGTCATCTCGCTACCCGCCAGGAGTAGCGCGATGACTCGCATGCAATGCCGATCGCGCAGGGGAAAATCGACCAATCCGAAACAAAACGCCCGGATTGCGTTCAGATCGGCGCTGCTTGCCAATGTATTTTCAAAAACCTCGACCTGCGTCGATAAGTCCTCGAAGGCTCGGTCATACAGCGCTTCGAGTATCGAATCCTTGCTGTCGAAGTGCCAATAAATCGCGCCGCGCGTCATGCCGGCCTCTTTGGCGATGGTCTCGAGCGAGACCCCCGATACGCCCTTCACGACGAATAAGGCCTCGGCTGCGTTGAGCAACTCCTCGTACGTGGAGTGCGTCTCTACGTTGTTGCGTGTCCGCATATTCCCGGCCTCCATTGGAAATGGCCTCGATGCCCATGGATGCGTGTGTACGTCAAAGCACATCGTATCGCTGGATGGTACAGTAAACCCGCAAGGTGGGCAATTTGGCCTGCCTGAGCCTCTCGCTGCAGCAGCGGCGACGAGCCAGGGGTTTCCCTCTGACACCTTGAAAAGGCATCGAAACGAATGAAACGGCATAGCAAAACTAGGGGTGCGTTGATCGTCGCGACGTGCCTGGGTAGCGCAGTAGCACTCACCGCGTGCGACAAGAACGAGGCGCCCAGGCAGGTCGCGCCGCAGGTGGGGGTGTTCACGCTCGATGCGCAAAAAGTCACGATTTCCACGACCTTGCCCGGGCGCACCGATGCATGGCGCGTCGCGGAAGTGCGCCCGCAGGTAAGCGGCATCATTCAAAAGCGGATGTTCGAGGAGGGGAGCGACGTCAAGCGCGGGCAGCAGCTCTATCAGATCGACGAAGCGCCGTACCGGGCTGTCTACGACAAAGCGCGGGCGGCGCTGATCAGCAGCCGGCAACTGGCTCAGCGATACCAGAAACTGGTCGGCGACAACGCGATCAGCAAACAGCAATACGACGACGCCCAGTCCGCCTACCGCCAGGCACAAGCCGATGTCGAATCGGCCCGTATCAATCTGGCGTACACCAAGGTTTATTCGCCGATTCCCGGTCGCATCGGTCGTTCAGCCGTGACCGAAGGTGCGCTGGTCACCAACGGTCAGTCTCAAGCGCTTGCAGTCGTGCAACAACTGGACCCGATCTACGTGGATGTCACCGAATCGTCGATCGACATGCTGCGCTTGCGACGTGAATTGCGCAGCGGGCAACTGAAGTCGATCGGGCAGGACGCGGCCGCGGTACGCCTCGAGCTGGAGGATGGGACGCAGTATCCCGTTACCGGATCGCTTAAATTTTCCGAAGTGAGCGTGGACGAAGGGACCGGTATGGTCACGATGCGCGCACTGTTTGGCAATCCTGAGCACGAATTGCTGCCGGGGATGTTCGTGCACGCAAGGCTCAACGAGGGCGAGCGAAACAACGTCGTCGTCGTGCCGCAGCAGGCCGTGATGCGCGATACCACCGGAGCCGCTCTGGCCTGGACGGTCGACGCCAACGGGATCGCCAGGCAACAGCGGATCGAGGTCGATCGCACGCTCGGCAATGCCTGGCTGGTGTCGGGGGGCTTGAAGCCCGGCGATCGGGTGGTGACCGAGGGCTTGCAGCGCCTCAAACCCGGAATGCTGGTTTCGCCTCAGCCCGCGACCAACGTCCATTTGCAACTGTCGGACGACCCTGCGTCCGCTCAGCCGAACCCGTCGTCGCTCGCCCCGACGGGCAAGTAAGCGGAGCTGCCATGTCCAAGTTCTTCATCGGCCGGCCGATTTTTGCCTGGGTGATCGCGATCGTCGTCATGCTCGCCGGTTACCTGTCAATTCGGACCCTGCCAGTCAATCAGTACCCCAACATCGCGGCGCCTGCCGTGATCGTGACGGTGACCTATCCCGGCGCATCCGCGCAGACCGTGCAAGACACCGTGGTGCAAGTGATCGAGCAGCAGATGAACGGTCTCGATGGGCTGCGCTACATCACGTCCAATAGCAATTCGGACGGGAGCATGCAGATCATCGTGACCTTCGATCAGGGTACCGATCCCGACATCGCGCAGGTCCAGGTTCAGAACAAGCTTCAACTGGCGACACCGTTGCTGCCGCAGGAAGTGCAACAGCAGGGGATTCGCGTTGCAAAGTATCAAGTGAACTTCATGATGGTCGTCGCGCTCGTGTCCGAAGACGGGAAGATGTCGAGCTACGATCTGGGCAACTTCCTTGCGTCGAATCTTCAGGATCCAATCCTGCGCACCAAAGGCGTCGGCGACTACCTGCTGCTCGGCTCGCAATATGCGATGCGGATCTGGCTCGACCCGGCCAAACTGGATAGCTATTCACTGACGCCCACCGACGTGGCCGATGCGATTTCGGCGCAGAACGTTCAAGTGTCTTCCGGCATGTTGGCGCAGCTTCCGACCACCAAAGGCGTGGAACTCAACGCAACCGTCATCGGCAAGGTCCGGCTCAAGACCGCGGACCAATTCCGCAATATCTTGCTCAAGGTGAACAAGGACGGCTCCCAGGTTCGCCTGAAGGATATTGCAACGGTGGGGCTTGGCGCCGAAACGTATTCGATTTCGAGTCTCTACAACGGCAAGCCGTCGGCCGGTCTCGCGTTGCGCCTGGCCACCGGTGCCAATGTGCTCGATACGGTGAACGCGGTACGGCGTGTGCTGGACGAGAAGAAGGACATTCTTCCGCCGGGCGTCAAGATCGTCGTGCCGTACGACACGTCGCCCGTGGTCAACGCGTCGATGCATGAGGTCGTGAAGACCTTGATCGAAGGGATCGTGCTGGTGTTCCTCGTGATGTATCTGTTCATGCAGAACCTGCGCGCCACGTTGATCCCGACGCTGGCCGTGCCGGTCGTGTTGCTCGGCACGTTTGGTGTCCTGGCGGCGGCGGGATTCACGATGAATACGCTGACCATGTTCGGCATGGTGCTCGCAATCGGTCTCCTGGTGGACGATGCCATCGTGGTGGTCGAGAACGTCGAGCGGGTGATGGTGGAAGAAGGGTTGAGCCCCCGCGAAGCGACGAAGAAGTCGATGGGCCAGATTCAGGGTGCTTTGGTGGGCATCGCGATGGTTCTTTCCGCGGTGTTTTTGCCGATGGCATTTTTTGGCGGATCGACCGGTGTGATTTACCGTCAGTTCTCCATCACGATTGTCTCGGCGATGACGATTTCGGTGCTCATGGCGATGGTATTTACACCAGCCCTTTGTGCGACGCTTCTGAAGCCGCCTGCACAAGATCACCACGATAAGAAAGGCTTTTTCGGCTGGTTCAATCGGATGTTCGAGCGCAACGCCGATCGCTATCAAAACGTGGTAACGCGGGTGATTGCCAGGAAAGCCCTGTTCATGGGCGTCTACGGCGTGATCGTGTTGTGTCTCGGCTTTCTGTTCACGAAAGTGCCAACCGCATTCCTGCCCGACGAGGACCAGGGGCAGATGTTCGTGCAGGTGCAGATGCCGCCGAACTCGTCGGCCGAGCGTACCGAGAAAGTGATCACGCAGGTTCGGAACTACCTGCTTGAACATGAAAGTGGTGCGATCGACTCCGTATTCACGGTGAACGGTTTCAACTTCGCTGGCCGCGGACAGAACTCGGCGATGGCTTTCGTCGCAATGAAGCCTTGGGATAAGCGAACGGGCCGTGATCCATCCGTGTTCGGCGTCGCCCAGCGCGCATTCGGTCCGTTTTCCGCGATCCGAGACGGCATGGTCATCCCAATTGTGCCGCCGGCCATTCTCGAACTCGGCAACGCGAAGGGCTTCGATATTTTTCTCGAAGACGATACCGGTCAAGGGCATGAAGCCCTGATGGCAGCGCGAGACAAATTCCTCGAACTGGCCGCGAAGGATCCCTTATTGATCAACGTGCGCCCGAACGGGATGAACGACGAGCCGCAATTCCACATCAATATCGACGACGAGAAGGCGCGCTCTCAGCAAGTCAGTCTTGCTGCGATCAACGATACGATGACCGCTGCATGGGGCTCGCAATACGTCAACGATTTTATCGATCGCGGTCGAGTCAAGAAGGTGTTCATTCAGGGGCAACCCGACTCGCGGGTACGACCGGAAGATCTGAACAAGTGGTACGTACGGAACGATGCGGGTCAAATGGTGCCGTTCGCCTCGATCGCATCGGGTTCATGGGCATATGGGTCGCCGAAACTCGAGCGATACAACGGCATTCCCGCGGTCGAGTTGCAGGGCGAGCCCGAGCCAGGCCACAGCTCGGGCGAGGCGATGCTCGAACTGGAGAAGATCGCGGCGCAGTTGCCCCATGGTTTCAGCATCAAGCCCACCGGCCTCTCTTTTGAGGAGAAGCTTTCCGGATCGCAGGCGCCGGCCCTGTATGTGCTTTCGATCCTGATCGTGTTTCTGTGTCTCGCCGCGCTGTATGAAAGCTGGTCCGTGCCGTTCTCCGTGCTGCTGGTGATTCCGCTCGGCGTGATCGGCGCGGTTTGCGCGACCTTGATGCGCGGCTTGAACAACGACGTGTTTTTCCAGGTCGGCCTGTTGACCACCGTGGGCCTGTCTGCGAAAAACGCGATCCTGATCGTCGAGTTCGCGAAGGACTTGCACGAGCGTCACGATGTGCCGCTGGCGCAGGCCGCAATCCAGGCGGCGCGCCTTCGCCTGCGTCCGATCATCATGACGTCCGTGGCGTTCGTGCTCGGCGTCGCGCCGCTCACGATCTCGCATGGCGCGGGTTCGGGTAGCCAGCACTCGGTAGGCACCGGCGTCGTGGGCGGAATGATGACGGCGACGTTCCTCGCCATTTTCTTCGTGCCGCTGTTTTACGTGCTGATCACCGGCCTGTTCGCACGCCGCAAGAAGAAAGGCGGCAATGAGTGCAAGGAGGTCAAGGCATGATGCATTTCAAACTGACGAAAATAGTCCTGGCGTGCGGGGTGTTTGCATTGAGTGCCTGCACGATGGAGCCGAAATATGTCCGCCCGGCGCTGCCCGTATCGGCGACCTATGCGCAAGCGGATCAAATGAGGACCACGAACGTTTCACCGTCCGACGTGGCATGGGAAGCCTATTACCCGAATGCCGAATTGCGCGGTTTGATTGCGTTGGCGATCGCCAATAATCGCGATCTGAGGGTATCGGTGCTCAATATCGAGCGGGCAAGAGCCCAGTATCGAATCCAACGGGCCGATCTGCTGCCGACCCTGGCCGCTCAGGCCGGCGGCAATGTCGCGCGCATGCCGTCGGATCTATCGGCCACCGGGCAATCCGGCGTGACGCACGACTATTCGGTGGGCGGCGCGGTTGCGTCGTACGAGCTCGACCTCTTTGGGCGTGTGCGAAGTCTCACCCGGCAGGCCCTTCAGGCCTACCTTGCCACCGAGCAGGCGCGTCGCGCGGTGCAAATCAGTCTCGTCTCCGAGGTAGCGAATGCCTGGTTGACCTTGCAGGCCGATCACCAACTGTATCTGTTGGCTCGGCAGACGAGGGAGAGTCAGTCGGGAACGCTGTCCATGATCGATTCGGGCTATCGAGCCGGAACCTCGACTGCACTCGATCTCAACCAGGCGAGATCGCAGGTTCGGTCGGCGCAAGCCGCTGTGGCTCGCTACGATCGGCAGATCAAACTGGATCACAACGCGCTCACGCTGCTGGTCGGCAGCACGATTCCGGCCGAATGGATGACGTATGTGCCACTGGAATCGATTCGTCTCGACGAACATCTCGATGCCGGCGCGCCGTCGGACCTGCTGACTCGCCGGCCGGACATCATCGAGGCAGAGAATCAACTCAAGGCCGCGAACGCCAACATCGGCGCCGCGCGGGCCGCCTTCTTCCCGCGCATCGTGCTGACGGCGTCGGGCGGAACAGCCAGTGCCTCGCTCAGCGGCCTCTTCGATCCCGGCAGCGCGGCGTGGTCGTTCGGTCCGTCGATCAGCGTGCCGATCTTCGATTTTGGCCGTAATGCGGCGAACCTCGAAGTCTCCAAGGTTCAGCGCGAAATCGAGGTCGAGAATTATCGAAAGGCGATTCAGCTGGCATTCCGTGAAGTATCGGATGCGCTCGACGGTCGAGAGACGTTTGTGAGCCAGGAGGAAGCGCAGGCGGGCCTGGTCGCGGCGAATGCCGAGTCTTATCGGTTATCGCACGAGCGCTTCGAGAATGGCGTCAGCAGTTATCTTGACGTGCTCGTGAGCCAACGCGCGTTGTTCCAGTCCCAACAGGATTGGGTTGCCGTGCGGCTTGCGCGAGAAGCCAACGTCGTGAATCTGTATGGCGCGCTGGGTGGCGGATGGAAGACGGGCGATAAGACGGGCGCATCGGCGGCATCATCGCGTGCCGAGGTTGCCGTTCATCCGGCTGCGCACGGCGATTAAATGGGCGTGCTCAACGAGGCGTCGCCGGTGGGCGACGCCTCGTTGCATTCGAGCCGGATGCGAGGAATGCGCGTTGTATGATACCGGTCGGTAAAACGGTTGCAATGCCGGTCGCGCCGCCGACCGGTAGCTGAGGAGACTTGATGGCGCAGGACATTACATTCGGCGGCGATGCCGCGCAGGCGGAATCTGACAAGGGCATCCAGGTCGTGTCGCGCGCCGCCGCCATTCTTCGTGCGCTGGGACGGCATCCCGAAGGCTTGAGCCTTGGCGCGATCGCGGAGGAAACCGATCTTCCGCGCTCGACGGTCCAGCGTCTGGTCGGCGCGCTCGAACTGGAGCAATTCGTCGAAACCATGGGGCCGCGCGGCGGCACGCGCCTCGGGCCGGCACTCGGTCAACTGGCGCGGGCCGCGCATGGGGACATCGTCTCGGTGGCTAGGCCGCACTTGGAGTCGATGGCGAAGGCGGTCAACGAGACGGTGGCGTTGGCCGGTGCGTCGGGGCGCCGTGCGATCGTGGTCGATCGCGTGGTAGTGGAGCGCGAGTTATGCATCATGATTCCGATCGGCGTGTCGTCCAATCCCTATACGACCGGGTTGGGCAAGGCATTGCTGGCGGAACTGCCCGACGATGCGGTTCGCAAGCTGTTCGGCAATCGCATCACGCCCGAAACCACCAAGACGGTGAAGGACATGGCCGGGCTGATCGCGCAGTTGGAGCGCGTGCGGAGCGAGCAGATCGCGTATGAGCGAGAAGAGCACATCGAGGACGTGTGCTCGATTGCAACGCCGATCGACACGTTCCTGGGACCCTATTCGATCGGCATCGCCGTACCGAAAGCACGCTTCGATTCGAACATCGCGTTGTTCGAGCGCGAGCTGCGAAAATGTAAGAAACTCATCGAGGCCGAAGTCGGCCGTTGAGCCCGCTGGCCAAGGCCTTCTCTCAGGCCGATCTGCCGGTGTGCAAACAGTCACCGGATCGGGCATCGACTTTTAACGGTGCTTGTCCGGATGTCATTCACGTACCGAAGCGAGTGCGTGTGCATGGCAACCATGGCGCAACCATGAGCGCATTCGGTGCGTCGTCCGCGTCCGTGCCCGGACCTCATCGGGCCATCTTCGCAATGCCCTCGAACAGCGCCAGATTCAAGCGCTTCAGTTCGTTATTCGCGGGCGCGGGTTGTGCCGAGAACTTGGCGATCACCGTCTCGCTCGCCGGGTCGACATACAGCCACTGGCCATGAATGCCGATGGCAAAGCCGGCGCCGTTGCCATTCCCTCGCTGATACCACTTGTTTCGATAGCGTCCGTCGGGCAGCCAATCCGCGAAGCTGCCATTGCGCCAGGCTTCGGCGCTTCCGCCGTGGCGCGTATCGTCGATCCAGGCGCGCGGGATTAGCCGCCGTCCGTCGATTTCCCCGCCAACACGCACGAGTTCGCCGATCCTCGCGAGATCGCGGATGGCCATGCACAGGCCGCCGCCCGAACGTGCGGTGCCGGCGATGTCCACGGTCAGGTAGCCGTCGGCACGCAGTCCGAGCGGCTGCCACAAACGGGCGGATGCGAAATCCGCGTAGCGCTGGCCCGAGGCGCGTTCGATCACGAGGCCGAGCACATCCGAATTGGGCGAGCAGTAATGAAACGGCCCGCCGTGTTCGCCGGCTCCCTTGGGCAAGGCCGCCAGCAGATCGATCACGGTTTCCCGTGGCTCGCCGTCGCGCCGAGGGTCCCACAATCCAGCCCGGCGGTATCGAGAATAGAGGCCGTGCGGATCGAGATAATCCTCGTCGAACGCGAGACTGGTGCGCATGTCGAGCACATGCCGGACGCTCGCATCGCCGAACGCCGACGATTTCAACTCGGGAACGTAGTGCGCGACCGGTGCATCGGGATCGAGCAGCCCGTCGCCGTGCAGGATGCCGGCGAGCAGGCCCGCCACCGATTTGCTGGCCGAGAACAGGATATGGCGGCTTTGCAGCGTGAAGTGCGGCGCGAGCCAGTCGGCGACGATGCGACCCGCGCGCATCACGGTGAGGCCGTCGGTGCAGGTGTCGTGCAGGATCGACGACACCGTGCGGCGCACGCCGTCGATGGTCAGCGCCTGCCCGACCAGCGCGGCGGCATCGACGGGGGCCGTTTCGGCGAGGCCGGATGCGGCGACGATGCGCGTCGACGGAATGATCTCGTGCAAGTGGCGGAAGGCCCAGACATTCCACGGCGCGTCGCGCCAGTTGTGCTGGCCTACGGCGTCGCGGCGAAATCCGTAGTCCTGTTCGAATCGGGAGGCAGTCATGAGGCGTGGCGATGGAGGATCAATGAATGTGTCGCAGGAAATCGCGAAAACGCTCGCTGGGCGGTGCGGAAAGCAGCCGTGACGGATCGCCGTCGTGAACCAGCCGGCCCGCCTCCATGAACAGCAGGCGCGTGCCCACTCGCTGCGCGAAGCCCATTTCATGCGTGACGACGACCATCGTCATGCCCTCGGCCGCGAGCGTCTGCATGACCTTGAGCACTTCCTCGCGCAGTTCGGGGTCGAGCGCCGAAGTCGGTTCGTCGAACAGCATCAACTGCGGCTGGATCGCCAGCGCTCTCGCGATGGCGACGCGCTGCTGCTGGCCGCCCGAGAGTTGCGACGGATAGTGGTTCATGCGCTCGGACAGCCCGACCTTCTGCAACAGCGAACGCGCGATGTCGTTGGCCTCGGCGCGCGACTTGCCGCGTGCGCGGATCGGCCCGAACATCACGTTCTGCAGCGCCGTCAGGTTCGGGAACAGGTTGAACTGCTGAAATACCATGCCCGCTTCGAGCCGGATACGCCGCACGTCGCGCGCGCTGCCCAGCACGCTGATGCCGTCGACGCGCAGGTCGCCCCCACTGAGCGTTTCGAGCCCGTTGATACAGCGCAGCATCGTCGATTTGCCCGAACCGGACGGGCCGACGATCACCATCACTTCGCCGCGCTCGACCGTCAGATCGAGCGGATGCAGCACGAGGTGCTGCCCGAACTGTTTCGAGGCCTGCCGGAATTCGATCATGCTCATCTCAGGCGTACTCTCCGTTCAAGAACTCGCAAGCCCAGCGCAAGCAGGCTGATCACGAGCAGGTAGATGCAGGCCACGGCGGTCCAGATTTCCACCGCCCGAAAATTTTCCGCCATGATTTCCTGGCCGCGCCGGGTCAGTTCGCCCACGCCGATCACGAGAAAGATCGACGTGTCCTTGACCAGATTCACGAACTGATTGCCCATCGCCGGCAGTGCCCGCCGCATCGCGATCGGCGCGATCACGTGGGCGAGCACGCGGTGAAACGGCAGGCCCATCGCGAGACCGGCTTCCCGCAGCCCGCCGGGCACCGCGTCGAGCGCGCCGCGCACGATCTCCGCGTTGTAGGCGCCCGAGTTGACGATCAGCGTGATGATGGCGGCGCTGGTGCCGCTGATGCGCACGTTCATCATGATCGGCAGTGCGAAGTAGACGAACATCACCTGCACCACGATCGGCGTGCCGCGTATCAGCGCGACGTACAACTGCGCGGGCAGCATCGCGAGCCGCCCGCCGTAGGTCAGCGCCACGCCCGCGATCCCCCCCAGCACGAGACCGCCGGCGAGGCCCGCCAGCGCGATCAGGATGGTCAGCCGAAGCCCTTGCATCAGATCGGGCAATGCGGCCAGCATGGCCGCCCAGTCGAAGTTCATGCCGAGCGCTCTCCGAACCACTTGCGATTCAATGCGTCGAGCCGTCCGTCGGCCTTCATCGCGGCGAGTTGCTGGTTGGCGGCGGCCACCAGCGGGCTGCCTTTCTGGAAGCCGATCCCGACATCGAGCCCTTCCAGCGGCGGCTGCACGACGCGCACCTTGCCCTTGCCGCCGGTGTTGGCGTAGTAGAGCAGCAGCGGCTTGTCGTACACGACCGCATCGGTGCGGCCCGCCAGCAGCGCGAGCAGCGCATTGTTGATGCTCGGAAGCTGCTCGATCGTCGCGTCCTTGATGTGTTCGCGGATGTACCCCACCGCCACCGTGCCGGTTTCGGTGCCGATGCGCTTGCCGGCGAGGTCGGCGGGCGAGTGGATGCTGGTGTTGTCGATGCGGGTGAGCGAGATCAGCCCGCTCTTGTAGTACGGCATCGAGAAATCGATCACCTGCTGGCGTTCCGGCTTGATGAACAGCTGCGACACGATCGCGTCGAGATTGCGGGTCTGCAAGGCCGGCAGCAGCGCGCCGAACTCCATCGGTTGCAGGCGCCACGTGCGCTTCATGCCCTTGGCCACTTCGCTCCACACTTCGACGTCGAAGCCGGAATAGCCGTTGCCGTCCTTGTAGGCGAATGGCGGCGCGCCCACGTTCGAGCCGATCACGAGTTCCGCGTCATCGGCGCGGACCACACGGGAGAGCAAAGCGGCGGGCGCCGCGGCGAGGCCGAGTTGCAAAAGTTGACGACGATTCATGGTCTTCTCCACGTTGGAGGGTCGTTGCGGGTCGGCTTTGCCGATCGTTTGTAAGACGGGATGCGAGGCGCGATTTGATGTATCAGGACGGTTCTAGGCCGTCGCCGGGCGCGCGTGCCAGCGCGACGACCAGTTCGATCTCGAGCAGCGCGCCATCCGGCAATCCGGCGACGCCGACGGCCGATCGCGCATGGTGCCCGCGTTCGCCGAGGATTGCGAGCAATAGCGTCGAGGCTTCGTCGAGCACGCGCCCGTAGTGCGCAAAGCCGGGCGCCGCATGGACGAAGCCGCGCAGGAACAGCGTGCGATCGATATCGAGCGACGCCGGCACGCCGGCGTGCAGCACGGCGAGCGCGCGCAGCACGCAGGTGTGCGCCGCGTGCCGGATCGTCTCGGGCGGCGTCGAGTCGCTCACCGGGCCGGCAATCACGCCGCCTTCGATCCGGCAGACCTGGCCGCTCACGTAGGCAATATCGTCATGAATCACCACGCTCTCGTAGGCGCCACGCGGCGCGGGCGCGGCGGGCAGCGCGAGGCCGAGTTGCGCGATTCGATGTGCCAGGTCCGACGTCATGACGGTGATCCCGGTTGCGTTTCGATGACCACCCGTCCGCCTAGCCAGCAACCGTCCGGCACGCCGCTCCGGTCGCTGTCTTCGAAACTGAAGCGCACGGAAATCTGCGAAGGGCGATGCATCACGCGGCCCTGACGGATCGTGACCGCCTGAACAGAAGATTCGATCGCGCCGCTGGCAAGCAGTCCGAACGAAAGTGCCGAAGCCGCGATGCCGGTGGCGGCGTCCTCGGGGTAGCCGGAGGCGCGCGGGAACTGCCGCGCATCGAACACAGCCTGCGCTGCGTCGTGCGCGGCATAGGGATAAAGCCCGGTCGAGCCGATTTGCTCGCACAACGCTTCGATCTGGTCGAAGCGCGGCTGCAATGCATCGAGATCGGCCACGCTGGCGAGCGGGACCAAGGTTTTCACGCGGCTGGTGCAGGCGTTCTGGATCGGCAGCGGCGCCAGTTGCGCCTCGGTGATGCCGAGCACGTCGAGAATCGCGCGCCGCGTGGGCCGATCGTCCAGCGCTTCGACGCTGCCCGCCGGTTGCGAGATCTCGACCGCTGCGCCGTCGCTGGATTCACCGGTGATGCGCGCCAGTACCACGCCGCTGCGCGTCAGGATGCGGAGCCGGTCGCGCTGCAAGCGCCCGTCGCGGTGAAGCAGCCAGACCGCGCCGACGGTGGCGTGGCCGCACATCGACATTTCGTGGTTGGGCACCCAGAAGCGAAACTCGAAGTCGCAACCCGAACCGGCCGGCGCCGGGATGACGAAGCCGCTTTCGTGGCCGTAGCGTTGCGCGACCGCCTGCATCTCGGCATCGGACATGCCTTCGGCGTCCGTCACGATGGGGGCGGGGTTGCCGCCGCCTGGCGCGGCGGCGAATACGTTGACGAGTTCGACTGCGGGGTGTCGGGTCATTGCGGCGTATGCCCCGCCAATCGGGGCCTGGTTTTCCATGCGATCAGGTTACGGAAATCCACGCCGTGCCGCGCGTTTCGGCGGGCCGCGCCAGTTGATCGAACGGGCCATGGCGGTGCCGGACGCCGGTTTTTGTACTGCTATGCTGCGTGACACGGTTTCATGCAGGACATCGCGGCATCGGCGAATCGGTGCGCGATCGTGTTCTGGTCGAATGGGAGGTGAGGGATGCTGCGTTCGTTCGATGAAGTCAGCCGGCCGGCCGACAAATCGCTACTCGTTTCTGCCGGCGACGGTTGCGCGACGCTCACCGGACGCGGCAGCTACGCCATGCCCTGGCATTGGCACGATTGTCTGATGTTCATCCTGCCCAGCCTCGGGGCGGTCGAGATCCGGCATGAAGACCGGCGCGCCGGCATCTGGCTGTCGCAGGATCGCTTCGCGGTGATGCCGTCCGAGCACGCGCACCAGACGCGCGCCGCGTGCGCGCCCCACACGCACGTCGCGCTTTATGTCACGGCTGATGCGCTGCGCAGGCTCGATACCGGTGTCGGATCGCTCGATGCGTTTCGGCGGCGTACTCGCAAACCCACGCTGTTTCGCAAATCCGCCACCATCCGCAATCTGCAGGACCTGTCGCTGCGCGCCGATCTCGGCGCCTATGGCAGCGAGGCGACACGGCAGGCGCTGGCGGCGGCGCTGCTGATGCAGTGCATCGGGGAGGTCATCGCGGGGCACGGCGAATCGGCGCGGTCGCCAGCGGAACATGGCATGGCGCTGGTCGCGGATATCGAAGCCTATGTGACGTCCCATGTCGACCGGGATATTCCGCTCGATGCGCTCGAGCAGCGGTTCGGGGCGTCGCATCGGCATATCACGCGCCTGTTTCGTGAACGGACGGGGCTGTCGATCGGGGAGTTTCAGCAGCGTGTGCGTTATCGGATCGCCTGCGAGTTGCTGACGCAGACGGATTTGCCGATCGGGGAGGTGGCGTTTCGGGTTGGGTTCGCGAGTGGCGCGGCACTGGCGCATGCGATGCGGCGGATCGGGGGGCATTCGCCTTCGGAATTGCGGGTGGGGGCGGGGGGAGGTGAGGGGGAGAGTTGGTGTATTGCAGGTGCTATTTAGTTGAATTGCGGTTCTCGGAAAAACGAGGATTAAATCTATTGATTTACAGCGTCTGTGGGCATCTACTGCCGACACGATGCAATTCCTGAGTAGGAATCCACCCCGGGAAATATGAAGGGTGCGGCCGTCGATGCGCAGAAACTAGGTTTTCATGATCGCGCCAGGAAGTCGATTCCGTGGGCGCGCACGCCATAGAGCGATTGTCCCCAGGTAAATATATTGGTCGAGACAGCGATTGGTTTCGCTCGGGTGGCAGTGCTTCTGTGCAATCATCGAGACCAATGATTTGATTCTGTCTTGAGTTGGTAACTATGGCAGCAGCTACCGGCCATGAGCGGCCAATTGGCGTTATATACTATCCGACGGCATGTGGCTGGTTTCCCGACGCGCAACAAGAATTTTTTACAATATCACTAAAAAAGGAAGGTATGCAGAAAGCTTGGTGGACTCATCCTGAAAGGCGAGACATCCGTCTCTGGAGATATATGGATCTCTCAAAATTTGCGTCGATGCTTCAGTCAAGCGCTGTTCACTTTGCACGTGCGGACCAACTTGGTGATCCATTTGAAGGATCAGTCGGACCAGCAAATGTAAATGTAGACAGCTATCTGGCGACGCTTACACCAAAAGACCTCGAAAGCACACGTGAACGGGTTCTGCAGGGGAAGTGGTCCGAGGAACGTTTTCCTTTCGAACGCCTCTCAGATGATGAACGCTTCCGTGGAAGAGTTGAATATTACCTTAATCTGGGATCGCATAATCGCGAGGCGATGACCAGGGAGGTCTATATAAGCTGCTGGCATATGAACGAATTGGAATCGGCTGCGATGTGGAAGCTGTATAGCAGATCGTCCGATTCTGTGTGTGTGCAAGTACGCTTTGACCAACTCTTCGAGAATTTGAGTATAAATTATGGAGCGACCATATTGGCATCCGAGGTCACATATGTCGATTTGGCTACTCATCGCATGGACGAATCCAATGCATTCATTCCTCTAGTCCATAAGCGCTCCTCTTTTTCGCATGAGCGAGAGCTGAGATATCTGATATGGCCTCATGGCAATCAAATTAATAATGGATTGTCGAATAATGGAGTCGGGCCAATCGCAGTTCCAATTAACCTAAACCTTACAATCGAAAGTATTCGCGTTAATCCGGAGGCTCCAGAATGGTTCCGATCAGTAGTCGAGTCACTGGCAATGAAGTACGGCTTAGACGCTCCAGTAACTTCGTCGTCGTTGAATGGGACCCCGTTGTTTTGAGAAGAATCGCGTTCCCCATGCAGCGATCTCACCGGTGAGCATGGTTTGTCGTTCTTCGTATCTAGGCCAGTCAAACGACTGCCTCATCAGCCGCTGCAGTCATTCCAGATCTCTGTCTCGAACAGATACTTCGGATAGAAAACGGTCTGTCGTATTCGGCTGTTTTCGGCTGTAGTGCTGCGGAATCTAACGGTTCGCACACGCAATTGGCGAACTCGCCGCTATCTGGCCTTATGACTGAAGGCCCCGTCAGGATTCGCGTAGGGGTTGACGTCCTTCCGCGCTACAGCCGTGCTCGGGTCGGACATGCCCATCTGCTCGCGCAGCGGCGCAGGCGTGTATTTGCCGGGCTTTGCATCGGGCTTGATGTCTTCGAGCCCCCAGCTCCATGCATCCAGCATGCGCTTGGCGACTTCGCGGAAATCAGGGTATTGGTCTGCGAACTCGGACACCCTCGGCGTGACCTGGTGAACTGCAGCCGAGACGCGCTCGACAGCCTCCCCCAGATCCGCCTTGCTCAGGCCAAGCCGCGCACCACCGTAACTCTGCAGCAGTGCGCCTGACGCCCAAACCCGCTTGCCCTTGACAGGCAGCGCCGGGATCGCCGATGCATATTTCGGATAGACGGTACCGCTGAGAACGTCGTAGACAGGCGCGAGCCGCACGTCGTCGCGGTTGGTGTAGACGAGCGCGAAGTTCTTCAGGTGGGCATCCTGATTGTGGACTGCATGATTCAGCAGCAACAGGGTGAAGAGCCGTCGGGCATTTTCCTTGAACGCGTCGCGCGGAACATAGGTTCTGGTCAGCGTCTCAAGGAGTTCGAGTGTGCCGTTGTACTTGTTGACGGGGTCCAGGCCCTTCAGCGCGCAGTAGTCTTCCACCGCCAACGTCTGGCCGTCGTGGGGGCGGTCGAAGCGTTTCACCGCCAATACCTGCCCGTCGTCGGACAGTTGCGCGCCAGGGACGTCGAGCCCGGCCTGGCGTGCGACTTCCAGGCATAGATACTCGTTGATCGCCAGCGCCGGCAGATCATCGAAGCCCGTCTTCAGGATGTGGTCGTCGGTCCACGTGGTGGCCTTCTCCTGCAGCAGCGCCTTGGGCATCACCCCCGAGACGCCTTCCGTGATCCTGGTCTCAAGCTGGCGCAGAAGGTTGTCGCGCGAGTCGGTCGACGCGAGCAGTTCCGCCATGTTTGTCTTGCTGGTGGCCTGTTCGGGCGTCGCGCCGCGCGGCACGACCTGTACGCGGCCGATCGTGTTCGCGCCGGTGAGCGCGAGCAGCCCGAAATCGCTCACGTCGGCGTGCGGGCCGAGGTGGCGGATCATGATGTCCTTCTTGACGCCTTCCGGAAGGTTCATCTGGAAAAACGGATGCAATCGGGGCCACACATACGACGCCGCGCGCACGGGCATCAGCAGCGAGACCTGGCTCTCTTCCGCAGCATCGGGCAGGTATGTGAAAACGAACTGGCCGCCCTCTTCAACGAGGGTGCCGACCACCTGGCCTCGAACGTAGACGTCAAGGGGATCGCGGCTCATGACTTTTCCTCTGTCGCCTTGAGGCGCTGCACGGCGCGCAGCCGCACGCGTCTGGGCGTGCCGCCCGGACCATCCGGCAGATCTTCAGGGTCGTCCAGCACGTCGTCGAGCGTGCGTTGATGCCCTCGGCGGCGCGCAAGAATCTCGAGCCCGACGGCATCGAACAGGCTGAGCATCTTGACCGCGCCCAGCTCGGGCAGCGAGCCAGTCTCGAACAGGCTGATGCGTTCGCGCGGCAAGCCGCTCAGTTTGGCGACGTGTTGTTGCGTCAGGTTCGCTGCGAGCCGGGCCTCCCGGAACGCTTCCCCTAGTTCGGCTAAATTCATGTGATGTATATCTCACATTATCAGTTTTCAGGATGATAGTGTATCGTATACATCACAATAATGATGCCAAGTGTCTATGCTTGATGTGACGTATACATCGCATTAAAAGCATAGAGAAAATTAATGTGATGTATACGTCACAAACAGATCCGCGACTGCGGGGCCGTGAAATCGCGGATAGGTCCTCACGCCCCTACTAATCCCCCATCAGCGCCTCAACCTCCCAACCCCCCCGGGTCCACATTCCCCCCGCAGATCACCACCGCCACCCTCTCCCCCGGCGAGCGAACATAAGCCCCCGC
>NZ_BAAILN010000012.1:205729-210954 GCF_054589155.1 Burkholderia sp. 3C | reverse complement strand
CTCAGACGCCGAACCTCAGACGCCGAACCTCAGACGCCGAACCTCAGACGCCGAACCTCAGACGCCGAACCTCAGACGCCGAACCTCAGACGCCAGCCGGCACGGCCTTGCGTGCCGCGAAATCCCAGCGCAACGCCTGTTTCGTATCGACGCGCACCGGCAGCAGGCCGGCGTTCTTGAACGTATCGGCGATCTGTTGCTGCTCGCCGTAGTTGGCCGGCAGCACCGCGCGCACGAGGTAGCTGCGGCGCGCGTTGGCGCGTGCGATGGTGGCGGCGTCGAGCCCCCAGATCGGCGCGAGCACGGCCGCGGCCTCATCCTGATGCGCGCGCAGCCAGATGCTTTCCTGCGTCAGCGCGTCGAACAGCGCCTTCACCACGTCGGGATGGGCGGTCGCATACTCGGTCGAGGCGAGGTAATAGCGCTGGTACGAGGCCAGCCCGTTGCCGTCGGCCAGCACCTTGACGTCGGGGCGGCGATCGACCGATGCGACGTACGGGTCCCACGTGATCCAGGCCGCCACGCTGCCGCGCTCGAACGCGGCGCGGCCGTCGGCCGGCGTCAGGTAGTGGACGGACACGTCGGCGGGCGTCAGCCCCGCCTTGGCCAGCGCGGCCAGCAACAGGTAATGGCTGCCGGCGGCCTTGGTGGTGGCGATGTCCTTGCCCTTGAGCCCGGCCAGCGAATCGATGCCGCTGTCGCGCTTGACGACGATCGCCTGCGCGGACGGCGACGGCGCTTCCTGCGCCACATACACGAACCGCGCCTGCGCGGCCTGCGCGAACACCGGCACCGTATCGGCCACGTCGGCGCTGAAATCGACTGCGCCGATGTTCAGCGCCTCGGTCAGCGGCAGGCCGCTGGCGAACTCGTGCCATTCGACGCGCGTCTGCAGCGGCGCGAGCGCGCGGTCGAGCGTGCCGCGCGCCTTCAGCAGCGTGATCAGCGTCGACGATTTCTGATAGCCGATGCGCAGCACGTTGGGCGCGGGCTGGGCGGCGCGCGCGAACGGGCCGGCGGCGGACAGCGTCAGCGCGAGCAGGGAACGGGAAAAGGCGCGGCGCGTGAGTCGGGACATGGAGCGGATTCCTGGAACATGAGCGGTCAACGAATCCGCTAACGTAACGGTTTCGGCTGCTGCAGCGAACCGATCATTTCAGCTATCGATATCCGCGCGCGGACTATTCACGCGCCGTCAGATATCGACCTGAAACCCCTTCCAGTTCAGCATGTGCTCGCGCAGGTCGAACACCTCGCCGTCGGCGGCGAACGTGCCGTCGCCGCGATGATGGAGCACGCGTCGTTCCTCGCGCGCGTCGTCCACGGCGGCGGCCACCGCGCGCAGCACGAACAGGTCGTGGCGCTCGGCGAGCGTGTCGTCTTCCACCACGCACTCGATGTTGTACAGGCAGCCGGCCAGGCGCGGCGGCGCGACCTGCTTCGACGGCCGCGCGGTGAGGCCGAAGCGCGCGAACTTGTCGACGGCCGCGCCGCTGCAATTGCCGATGTCGACCACGGTGCGCACCCAGTCCGCGCCCGGCACCGCGAGCACGCATTCGCCCGTTTCGCGCAGCGCGGCGTGGCTGTGGTCCCACGGGCCGATGATCGCGCCGATCAGCGGCGGCGAGTGGCGCATCACCATGTGAAAGCCCATCGTCATGACGTTCGGGCGCGCGCCGTCGTGCGTGACGACCAGCACCACCGGGCCGGATTCGAGCAGGCGGTAGGTTTTCGACGGATCGATCTCGCGCAGGGCGGGTTGGGCGGGCATCTTGGGAGCCTCCAGCGGGGTGGCGCGGGGGACGCGCCGGTTGGGTCCGCCGATTGTCGCGCAGCGCGCTCGACGGCGCTGGGGCCGTGCGCCTATGGGTCGGACGGTCGGCGAGTCGGCGAGTTGGCGAGTTGGCGAGTCGGCGAGTCGGCAAGTCGGCAAGTCGGCAAGTCGGCAAGTCGGCAGATCAGTGGACCAGTGGACCAGTGGACCGGCAGTTCGGCCGGCCGCCTCGCAGGCCCACCGGCCGACTGGAAAACGCATGCCCGTGGATGGTGTACATTGGCGCGACCCTCACTCGTCAGCCTCCGCCGCCCCCGATCATGAACGCCCGAAGCGCCCGCCCGGCCAGGGCGCCGGACCCGAAAACCGACGTACGCATCTGGCGCGCGCCCGAGCTGGCCGCCGACCTGCTGCACGGCGATTTCCACGATTTCTCCTACGACGTCCACACTCACGACACGGCCTGCTTCGCGCTGATCACCGAGGGCGCGATCCGGATCCGCATGCATGGCAGCGAGTTCGTGGCCAAGGCGGGCGACCTCTACGCGATCGACGCCGACGCGCCGCACGCCGGCTGGCCAGTCGATGCGAGCGGCTGGCGGCAGCGCACCGTGTACGTGCGCACCGAGCATCTGCGCTCGCTGCTGGCCGACGGCGGCGCGGCCGAGCGCGGCGCGGCGATTCGCGGGCCGATCATCGGCGACGCGAGGCTCAACGCGTTGTTCTGCCGCGTGCATCGGGATTCCGAGGTGCAGGCCGATGCGCTGCGTCGCGAGGAGCGTTACCTGCGGTTTGTCGCGCGCTTGTTCGAGCGGCACGTGCACGAGCCGCTGGTGCCGCGCGAGGCCGGCGCGGAGCCGCAGGCGGTGCGCATCGCGCGCGAATTCCTCGATCACCGGCTCGACAGCCAGGTGCATCTCGACGAGATCGCAGGCGCGGCCGGGCTGCCGGTGTTCCGGTTGTTTCGCGCGTTCGAGCGGCATCTCGGCATGACGCCGCATGCGTATCAGCGGCAGGCGCGGGTGCGCTCGGCGATCGCGCTGATGCGGCTCGGCCGGCCGCTCAGCGAGGTGGCCGCCGCCACCGGCTTCGCCGACCAGGCGCATCTGACGCGTTCGTTCCGCCGCATGATGGGCGTCACGCCGGGCGTGTTCCGCGATGCGGCGCTCGGGCGGCGGCGCGGCGCCGGTGTTTGAGGCGCGTCGCCCGCCGGCTTCGACTTCGGTCCGCCTACTTTAACAAACCGAGATTCGCGACGATCTTGCCGATCGGCTTGCGCGCGCCCGCCAGCGCGACGCCGACATAGCGCAGCGTGGCCGTGTCGACCAGCGCCACCGCGTCGCGGAACGCCGAATAGTCGGTGGTCTGCTGGCCCTGCACCGGGAAATCCACCACGTCGCAGCCGGCCGCCACGGCCTTGTCGCGGATCGCGGGCAGCGCGTCGGCGTCGGCCGCCAGCACGGCGATGCCGATCGGGATCAGGCCCGGATGCGCGATGCCGCTGGCATCCACCAGCGGCGGGCCGACCAGGGCCGGGTGGCGCTGGCCGATCGTCAGCGCCAGCACGGCGGCGGCGTTGGCCGCGCGGCCCGGCGGCAACTGGTTGTCGACCACGATCACGCAGCGCTCGGGCGTGACCGGGGCGGTGGAGGCGGTTGGGGTGGCAGAAGAAGGGGAAAGGTCCTGCGTCATGCGGATGTCCTCCGGCTATCGATGAGGACCGCATTATTCGGGCGGGCGCGGCGGGCGTCTTGAACGCCATTGCACGGGTCGCCGGGCCGCTGCTTTCGCCGCTTTGCCGGCGCGGCACGGCGCGCCTCAGCCGGCCCAGAGTTGCCAGAGCAGCGCCACGTTCAGCGCGAGGATCAGCGCGGTGCTGGCCCAGGTCGCGGCCAGCACCGCGCCACGCACGCGCCAGCGGCCCATCAGCGCCGGGTCGGACGCGAAGCGCACCAACGGAATCACGGCCAGCGGCAATTGCAGGCTCAACACCACCTGGCTGGCCACCAGCAGTTGCGCCGAGCCGTGATCGCCGAACGCCACCACGGCGGCCAGCGCCGGGCCGATCGCCAGCGCGCGCGTGAGCAGTGCGCGGCGCGTGGCCGTCATGCGCAGCTTCAGGAAGCCTTCCATCACGATCTGGCCGGCCAGCGTGCCCGTCACCGTCGAGTTCAGGCCGCAGGCCAGCAGCGCGGCGGCGAACAGCAGGCTGGCCCAGTCGCTGCCCACCAGCGGCGCGAGCAGGCGGTGGGCGTCGGCGAGATCGTCGATATCGGTGTGGCCGCTGGTATGGAACACGGCGGCCGCCACGATCAGCAGCGCCGCGTTGACCACGAACGCGAAGCCGAGCGAGCCGAACGTGTCGTAGCCGACGCCGCGGATCGTATCGGCGATCGCCGCGTCGCGGTCGTCGCCGGCGGGCGGCGCGTGGCGCTTGACCAGCGCCGAGTGCAGATAGAGGTTGTGCGGCATGACCGTCGCGCCGACGATGCCGGCCGCGAGCCAGACCATCCCCGCGTTGCGCACCAGTTCCGGCGAGGGCGTGAAGCCGCCGAGCACGGCGAGCCAATCGGGCCGGGCGAGCGCCACTTCGGCGACGAAGCACAGCGCGACGAACAGGATCAGCGCGGCGACGCAGATCTCGAGCGTGCGATGGCCGCGCCGCTGCAGCGCCAGCATCGCGAACGTGCCGACCGCCGACATCAGCACGCCCGCCAGCAGCGGCACGTGCAGCAGCATTTGCAGCGCGACCGCGCAGCCCACCACCTCGGCCACGTCGCAGGCGATGATGGCCGCTTCGGTGGCGAGCCAGAGCACGAACGTGGTGCGTGGCGCGAGGCGCTCGCGGCACAGCTCGGCCAGATCGCGCCCGGTCACCACGCCGACGCGCGCCGCCACCCATTGCAGCAGCACCGCGATCAGGCTGGCCAGCGCGACCACCACCAGCAGCCGATAGCCGAACTGCGCGCCGCCCGCCAGCGCCGTGGCCCAGTTGCCGGGGTCCATGTAGCCGACCGCCACCAGCGCACCCGCTCCGGCGAAGCGGGTCCACGGCGTCGGCGGGCGAAGCCTTGGCGCGGGCGAGGGAAGAGACGGCATCATGGGATCGGACATGGGTTCGGGGCCGGTCAGGTCCGGCGCGTCAGGTCAAGCATAGTGGCGAAACGGGAGTCACGTTCAAGAATGATAATTATTCTCATTCTTGTTTGGCAATCGAAAATATCGATCGGGGGGATAGAGCGCGTTCGAGGAGAAAACGGGGACGGGGTTACGGCGTCGTGGGGAGGCGGCTGGCGGGGGAGCGGGACGGTTGGCGCGGCCGGGCGAGGCGCGCCATGAATGCGCAGCCTCCGGGCGATGGCGGCGCAAGTGCCGGACCTGTTGGATCGATCGCTTTACAGAGATTTATCCAATCTGGATAATTATCCAGCCTGGATAAAGCTGGATAAGG
>NZ_BAAILN010000012.1:203334-205662 GCF_054589155.1 Burkholderia sp. 3C | reverse complement strand
GGGGCGCGATCAACAGGTCTATCACCGGCCGGATTACGCACGCGACATGGCGCGGCAGTTGTTGCGGCCCGGGCCGCTCGAGGTCAACGTACGCTCGGGCGTGTTCTTGTCGGGTATTCGTCGGATCGGCAAGACCACCTTTCTGCGCGAGGATCTCGTGCCGGAGCTGGAGCGCGAGGGCGCCGTGGTGATCTACGTCGATTTGTGGGCCGATCCGTCGAAAAACCCGATGAACCTCGTGCTGGAGGCGGTGCGTGCAACGCTGGCAGCACTGGCCGATGCGTCGTCGTCGCTGCTCGGCCGCTTGTCGCGCCTGAAGGGGCTGAACCTGGGGGCGGCCGGTTTTTCGTTCGGTTTTCAGATCGATGCGGTGGGCGAGGCCGGCGTGGGGGGCGCGACGCTCGCGCAGGCGTTCACGGCGATCGTCGATGCAGCGCGCACCGACGTCGTGCTGATCGTCGACGAGGTGCAGCAGGCGATGGGCGCGGACGGCGGCTCCACGCTGATGCACGCCCTGAAGGCGGCACGCGATGCGGTCAACACGCGGCCCGGCACGCCCGGCTACCTGTTGTTCCTCGGCACCGGCTCGCATCGTTCGTTGATCACGGAGATGGCCACGCGCCGTTCGCAGCCGTTCATGGGTGCGCAGGCTTCGATCTACGCCCCGCTCGACGAGGCCTTCGTGGCCTGGAAGCTGGCCGCGATCCGCGCATTGCCCGGCGCGGCCATCCCGTCGTCCGAGGTTGCAGTGGACGGGTTCCGGCTGCTGGGCTGCCGTCCGGAGGAATTGACCAAGGCGCTGGTCCAATTGCAGGACGTGGTACGCCAGCGCGGGCTGTCGGCCGATCAGGCCTTTCCGGTGATCTGCGACACGCTCGCGCAGGCGATGGCCGATGTCGAGATGCGTGCCGTGGAGGATTTCGGCGTGCTCGGGCAGGCCGTGTTCGATCTGATCGCGCGCAACGATGCCGATGCCGTGTCGGGGTTGTTCGGCCGCGCGGCGCTCGAAGAATACGCCGCCAGGACCGGCCGCGAGGTCGAGCCCAGCCACGTGCAGAACGTGATCGACAAACTCGTCGAATCGAACCTGATCGCGCGCGCCGGGCAGGGGGCGTACCGCGTCGTCGATCCGTTCGTGCGGCAATACTGGCGAGGCCGCGCGGCGCTGCTGCGCGGCCGGTAGCCCGCTCGCCCCCTCAAAACCGCGTGCGCATCCCCACCCCCGCGTTGTACCCGTTCGAAAGCCCCGTCGCCGCGTCGTTCAGATACGCCACATACACGTCGGTGCGGCGCGACAGCGGATAGTCATAGCCGACCGTCCAGGTCTTGCGGATCGGGTCGCCGCGCCCCTTGCTCCTGGTGTACATGAACGAGGCCATCGCGTAGCCGGTGCCGAGCGGCACCGACACGCCGAGCTCGCCGCTGTTCGAGGCGATGTCGCCGGTCTGGATCGAATCCTCGATGCGCTGCACCAGCGCGCTGAGCTTGGCCACCTTGAAGTCGTAGCTGGCCGCGGCCAGGTAGGCGCTTTGTTGCGTGAAGCCGGCGATCAGCGTCTGCAGGTCGCCCGGCGTGACCGAATACTTGACGCGCTGATACGAGAACGCGGCCGCGAACGCGCCGTTCGCGTAGCGCAGGTCGCCGGCCACCTGGTTCGCGCCGTCGTGCCCGGCCTGGTTGCCGGTCGCGTACACGCCGGTGGCGGTGAACCCGGCCAGGGTGGGCGACACATACATGATCGAGTTGTTCCAGTTGGTGTCGCCCACCACCATCTGCGCCGGCAGCCCCTTGTACATCTGCACCAGCACCGGCGAAAAACCGAAGCTGTTGCCGAACGGGTTGAAACTGAGCGCGGTCACGTAATACGGCAGCGTGTTGCGGCCGAGCAGCAGCGAGCCCTGCGGCCCCTTGATGCCGACATAGGCGTTGCGGCTGAAGAACGGATCGGCCGCCGAGCGGCCCACCGCACCGTTGGACGCGCGAAAGAACGATTCGAGCGCGAACACCGCCGAGTAGCCGCCGCCCAGGTCTTCCTGGCCGCCGATGCCCCAGAAGCTGGTGGACATGCCGTTCGAATTCTCGGCCGCGGCGGTCTTGCCGCCGAGCGCGCGCTGCGCCCCGGCGTAGACGTCGACCAGGCCGTAAAGCTGCACGGCGCTTTGTGCATGCACGAACGGGCTCGACGCGAGGCAGCCGGCTGCCAGCGCAATCTTCATGATTTTATTTTGCATGTCTAAGTAATAAGCGTGTGAATGAAGGCGTTTCGGGGTCGCGACGAAGCCGAACGGCCGGCAGCGATCGCGCAGGGTTTGCGTGGCATGCGGGTGC
>NZ_BAAILN010000012.1:201096-203252 GCF_054589155.1 Burkholderia sp. 3C | reverse complement strand
GGGCCGTCCCGCGCGCAGGCGGGCCGGACGGCGATCAGGGAAGCAAGGAGTGCGAACGGATTGAGCGACGCGAAGCTCGCGCGCGTCGCGCGCCCGGTGTCAGTCCAGCGCCTCGCCGAGCGTTTCCGGCAGGAAGGCCCAGACGATCAGGGCGGCCAGCAGGAAGAACCCGGCCGTGGCGGCGAGGCCTGTCTGCACGCCGTAGCGTCCGGCCAGCAGGCCGACGGCGGCCGGCGCGAGCGCACTGAGCGCGCGCCCGGTGTTGTAGATCCAGCCCTGCGCCGTGGCGCGGATGCGGGTGGGAAACAGCTCGGCGAAGGTCGGCGCGAAGCCGCTGTAGAAGCCGGTGCCGAAGAACGCCACCACCGGGCCGAGCACGAACAGCCACGACGGCGAGCGCACCCACGTGTAGACCGGCACGGCCAGCGCGGCCGCCACGAAGAACAGCAGATAGGTGCGGCGACGGCCGATCCAGTCGGCCAGATAGCCGAACACCACGAAGCCGACCGCCGCGCCGGCCTGCATCACGACGATCCAGGCGGTCGATTTCATCAGCGTGAGGCCCGAGCCGCCATGCGCGACGGGCGTGGCCAGATAGGTGGGGATCCACGTGAACAGCCCCCAGTAGCCGCACATCGCCGCGCTCGTGAAGGCCAGCCCGACCAGCGTGTTGCGGCGATACGGACCGAACAGTTCGGCCAGCGTCTCGCGCAGGCCGAGTCGGCGCGTCTGGCGCAGCCACACCTGCGGTTCCTCGGTATGACGCCGCACCCAGAACGCGAACAGCGCGGGCACGATGCCGACGAAGAACACGCCGCGCCAGCCGAAATGCGGCAGCACCAGCGCCGCCACCACGGCGGCCAGCGCATAGCCGGCCGCGAACGCGCTCTGCACCCAGGCCAGCGCCTTGCCGCGATGCTCGGCCGGCCAGGTCTCGGACACCAGCGCGGCGCCCGCCGCCCACTCGCCGCCCACCCCGAAGCCGAGCACGAACCGGAACACCAGCAGTTGCTGCACGTCCTGCGACACGCCGCACAGCGCGGTGCCGATCGAGTAGCAGAGGATGCTCATCACCATCGAGCGCGTGCGGCCGATCCGGTCGGCCAGGAAGCCGAACACCAGCCCGCCCACGGCGGTGGCCACCAGCGTCATCGAGGCGACGATGCCGGCCAGCCCCTGATCGAAATGCAGGTCGGCGGCGATGAACGGCATCACCATCGCGAACAGCACCAGGTCCATCACGTCGAGCGCCCAGCCCACATACGACGACCAGAACGCCTGCCACTGCGCCTTCCCCGCGTTCGCGTACCACCGCCCGGCGGCGGCCGGCGGCAGATGTGTCTCACTCCGTTCCATGCGATTCCTCTTATTTTCGAAACTCAAATATCGATGATCGACACGATATGGACTCGGCGTGGTAATTTCCAGCATGGTTAACCACTATCGATACCATGTGTATCGATAAACGATACTGCATGCACTTTCACGAACACGACAGGAACACGACCGCCATGTCCGCATACCAGCTTCATCTCTACGAAGACCGCATCGAAGCCGGCGCCGAGCCGATCTACCTGCCGCGCGCGCCGCGCGCGATCTACGTGGTCGACGGCGACGCCACGCTGGAGTTCGAGCGCGGTGCGCAGCACCAGCCGGGCGGCACCGGCTGGGTGGGCGACGGGCAACTCGCGATTCTGGCCGGCGCCGACGGCGCGCGGCTCTGGCGCTGGGAACTGCAAGCGGCCGCGCGCCCGGCCGAGGCCGGGCTGCTGGGCAGCGCGCCGCGTGCGCATTCGGTCTCGAAGCTGTCCGCCGAGATTACGCTCGATCCGGGCTTCGACTGGCTGATGCGTTGCGACCGCGTGGATTTCCCTCCGGGCGGGATTGCGCACACGCATGTACACCAGGGGCCGGGCATCCGCTGCACGCTGCACGGCGAGATCGCCATCGAGATCGACGGCGCGCGTCACACGCACGGCGCGGGGCAGGCCTGGCTCGAACTGGGCCGGGACCCGGTGCTCGCGCCCACCACGCCGGACGCCGAGACAGCCTTCATCCGCTGCTTCCTGCTGCCCCAGGCATGCCGGGGCCGCAGTTCGATCCGATATGTCAAAATCGAGGACGCACGACGGCCGAAGGATCAGCGCTATCACGTG
>NZ_BAAILN010000012.1:193894-200963 GCF_054589155.1 Burkholderia sp. 3C | reverse complement strand
CGGGCGCCTGATCCGCAGGCCGCGCCGGGCGCCCGCGCGCGGCCTCCGGCCCTCACACGATCATCCCGATACTTCCCCTTCATGGCGACCAACAAAGCAGCAGACAGCGACGACCTCGAACCCGGCGCCCAGGACGACGCGACCTCATCCACCTCGGTGATGTCGCTGCGTCTGCTGGAAACCATCGCCTCCCATCCGCACGAAAGCGCACTGACGAACCTCGCGCAGGAACTCGGCATTCCGAAGGCGCGCGTGCATCGACACCTGAGCGCGCTCAAGCGCGACGGCTACGTGACGCAGAACCCCGACACCAGCCGCTACCGGATCGGCTGGCGGATGTTCCTGCTCGGGCGGCGCGCGCTCGATCAATTCGACGTGGTGACGCTGGCCCGCCCGCTGATGGAGGAGTTGCGCGACACGGTGGGGCAGACGGTGGTGATCACCACGGTGTCCGACGAGGGCATGGTGGTGCTCAACATCGTGCCGGGGCGCAGCAAGCTGGAGATCATCTTCCACCCCGGCACGCGCTTCGATTTTCACACCGTCGCGCAGGGCAAGATCGCGCTGGCGTTCGGGCCGCCCAAGCTGCTCGAGCGCGTGCTGGCGCAGCCGCTGGCCGCACCCACCGCGCAAACCATCGTCGAGCGCGACCGGCTGCTGCACGAGGTGGCGCTGGTGCGTTCGCGGCAGTGGGCGGAAGCGCCCGAGGAAGCGTTCACCGGCGTCAACGCGCTGGCTGCGCCGGTGTTCCAGTTCGGCAACAAGCTGTTCGGCTCGCTCGCGATCGTCGGCTCGGTGCATTACCTGCCGGCGCAGGCCAGCGAGCGCACGGTGGCCGCGCTGAAGGACACGGCGCACCGCCTGTCGTTGCTGCTCGGAGCGGATGCCGAGGCCGACGCCTCGGCGCAGTGAGGGGCGGGGAAGCCCGGCGCGGCGTGGCCGGCGCCGGGCGTGGTGAGGATCGGGCGGGGAAGGCGGCGGGGCTTGATTCAGGCCGGTTCAGGCCGGCTTAATGCGACGTCACGCGGCCCGTGGGTTCGTTGGCCGCCTCGCCGGCTGACGGCGTCACCGCACGCATCGCGCCGGCCGCCTCGAACATGCCGCGCATGTCGAAGCCCGACGGATGCTGATAGACGCGCAGCCCGAACTCCGGCAGCACCGCCAGCAGGTGATCGAAGATGTCGCCCTGGATCGTCTCGTAATCGAGCCACGCCGTGGTGTCGGTGAAGCAGTACAACTCCATCGGAATGCCTTCGGCCGTCGGCGGCAACTGGCGCGTCATGTGCGTCATGCCGGTGTGGATGCGCGGATGCTGCTGCAGATAAGCGTCGCAATACGCGCGGAACGTGCCGAGGTTGGTGAGCTGGCGGCGGTTGCCCGTCCATTCGGCGTCCGCGCCGAGCGCGCCGTTCCATTCGTCGAGCAGGCCGCGCTTGCTCGCGAGGTAATCCTTCAGCAGCTTGAAATGTTCGAGCCGGGCGATCTCGTTCGCGCCGAGAAAGCGCACGCTGGTCGCGTCGATGAAGATCGCGCGCTTGATGCGTCGGCCGCCCGATTCGGTCATGCCGCGCCAGTTCTGGTAGCTCTCGGTGATCAGCTTCCAGGTGGGAATCGTGATGATGGTGCGGTCGAAGTTCGACACCTTGACGGTGTTCAGCGTGATGTCGATCACGTCGCCGTCGGCGCCCGCGCTCGGCATGGTGATCCAGTCGCCGATCCGCAGCATGTCGTTCGACGAGAGCTGCACGCCGGCCACCAGGCCGAGCAGCGTGTCCTTGAAGATCAGCATCAGCACCGCCGACATCGCGCCGATGCCCGACAGCAGCAGCCCGATCTGCTTGCCCGTCAAGGCGCCGATCACCACCAGCGCGGCGGTCAGGAACATCAGCAGCTTGACCAGTTGCATCGCGCCCTTCAGCGACATCGTGGACTGCTCGCGAGGCTTGGTGCGGTGCAGATGTTCGACGGCCGACAACACCGCGCTGACCATCATCGTCGCGAGGAACACCAGCACCGCGAACAACAGCTTGTCGACCACGCGCTCGGCCGGTTCGGGAATCCCGGGCACGGCGCCGAAGCCAAGCTCGAACACCAGGAACGGCACGAGCCGCGACAGCCATTTGAACGCGCCGTACTGGAACAGCACGTCGTCGAAGCGGGTGGGCGTGCGCGCGGCGAACTTGGCGACCACGCGGAACAGCAGGAAACGGACGGCCGCGGCGATCACGCAGGACGCCGCGACGAGAATCAGACAGCCGACGAGCGGCGCAAACCAGGTTTCATTCATTGATTCGGTACGGAACGGATGATCAGGTCACGGCGGCGCGCCCGCCCGTGTACGGGACGCGGCCGTCTGCGCGGCCGGGGCGGCGCGCGCAGTAGGGAGGCTGTCATGACAGCCGAACTGCGTGTCGGGTTCCCTTGTGGAGGCCGAAGTTTGATGCAGTCGGGGTTTGGCCTCAGCCCGTCAACCCCGGCGCCGCGGCCCAAGAAACGGCAATTTCGCCGCGATCGGGCCGTACAGCTTGGCCACCAGATAGAGCAGGCCGATCGCCACCCCGTCGGCGGTCAGCCCGAGCGGGACGTCGAGATAGCCGTCGGTTTCCCAGTACAGCACCGAATCGACCGACAGCGAGATCGCCGTGCCGGCCACGAAGCACAGCAGCCCCTGCCGGCCGATCGTGCCGATCCACGGCATCAGGCGGGCCACCTTGTGCATCCAGCCGAGGTGCACCAGCTTGGCGGCCAGCCAGGCGAACCCGAGGAAATTGACGAGCCGCACCGCGCCGAGGTTCTGCTTGATCGCCGGATCGGTCGGGAACGGCTCGATGCGCAGCCGGTAATACGCACCCGCGGCCACCACGGCCACTGCCAGCGCCGTGACCAGCACGCCGCGCGGCTGCTTCGACAGCGTGGGGTACACCGGCTGGCAACGCGACAGCACGCCGAGCACGAACATGAACTGCCACGCGAACGGATTGAAATCCCACGGCAGGCCGTCGACGGTCGGCAGATAGCCGGCGATGCGGCGCGCCGACAGCCAACTGAGCAGGCTGATCGCGAGCAGCAGCCACGGCTTGTTGCGCGCCATCGGCAGCGCCAGCGGCACCAGCGCCGCGAAGAACGCGTACATCGGCAGCACCGAGGCCAGATACGGCTGGCGGCGGAACAGCACAATGTCGCGCAGCGCGGCCAGCGGGTGGTGCATCAGGCCTTCGAGATCGTGGGTCGGCATGTTGGGGCCGTCGATCGCGAGCGCGCCGAGCACGGCCGTGATCAGCAGCATCAGCCCGGCCGTCACCAGGAACGCGCGATAGATCTCGAACGCGCGGCGGATGAAGCGCTGGCGCGCGACGGCTTCGGTCTGGCGCTCGGCGAGCGAGTTGTAGGCGATCGCGGTGGCGAAGCCGCCCAGGAACACGAACACCTCGGCCGCGTCGCACAGCGCGTAGGCGTGCAGCGTCACGCGCGACAGGATGCTGCCGCCGATGTGATCGACCACGATCACCATCAGCACCAGCCCACGAAAGAAATCGAGTTCCGCGAAGCGGCCCGGGCGCGGCGGCGTGCTCATGCGCGGCGGCGCCGGGTGGCGCGGAGCAGGGGGAAGAACGGGGACGCTAGCGCGGCGGCGCGCGGCGGGAAACTCGGCATGAAGCGGACGGCGGAAGCGGAAACGGACGTGATTGTGCCACCGTCGGCCCAAGCCCGGCAGATTGGCGCCGGGCGGCGCGTTGCACCATCGCGGCGCATGGCGTCGGCCATCGCCGAAAAGCCCGTGCGGGCGTGTGTCGTCTGCTTGAAAGCGCGAGCGTCGGCGCACACGAAGTTGGTATTGCGCAACGGCCGTCGCGGGCACCTCGAACGGCGTGGACGGCGCATTCGGGCCGTGACACACTCATCACCGTCATTCACGCTGCCGGCAGCCACCGGGCGTTGAGGCATGAATCGAGGTCCGGCGAACCCAGCCCGCGTCGAGCGGTCTGCCGGGCCATTCCAGTTTTCCGGTTCGGAGACTGTCGACAATGAACAAGCTCCTGCTGCCCGCCGCTGCCGCCACGCTGGTCATGGCGCTGATCGCGCCCGCCCGCGCGCAGAGCAGCGTCACGCTCTACGGCGTGATCGACGAAGGCGTGAACTACACCAACAACGTCGGCGTGAACGGCGTCAATCGAAGCGACTACGCGCTCGCCAGCGGCTACGCCCAGCGCAGCAGTTGGGGCCTGCGCGGCGCGGAGGATCTGGGCGGCGGCCTGAAGGCGATCTTCGCGCTCGAAAGCGGCTTCGACGTCAACAACGGCACGGCCAGCAACGGCGGCCGGCTGTTCGGCCGCCAGGCGTTCGTCGGCCTGACCCACGCGCAATACGGCGCGCTGACGTTCGGGCGGCAATACGATTCCGTGGTCGACTACCTGGCGCCGCTGACGGCCGCCGGCAGTTGGGGCGGCCTGCTGATGTCGCACCCGTTCGACAACGACAACGCCGACAACACAGTGCGGGCCAACAACGCCGTCAAGTACGCCAGCCCCGGTTTCGGCGGCCTGAGCTTCGGCGGCGCGTACAGCTTCGGCAACGCCACCGGCTTCGCCAACAACCGTCAGTACAGCGCCGGCGCGCGCTACGACTTCGGCGGCTTGCAGGTCGGCGCGGCCTATCTCGAGGCCAACAACCCGGGCCGCACGGCCGATGGCGCGATGGCCGCCAACGACGCGAACTTCACGTCCGACCGGCTGCGCATTTTCGGCGGCGGCCTCAACTACACGTTCGGCGAAACCACGGTCGGTTTCGTCTATACCAAGACCGACCTCAAGAACCCGTCCGCCACGGCCTATCTGCCGGCCGGCGCGCTGTCGGGGCTCGGGCTGTCGGCCACCCGCTTCGACAATTTCGAGATCAACGGCAAGTACCAGCTCACGCCGGTGTTCTTCGTCGGCGCGCAGTACACCTACACGAGCGGCACGTTCGACACCGCCGACGGCGCGGCCAAGCCGCATTACCACACGGTCGGGCTGATGGCCGACTACAGCCTGTCGAAGCAGACCGACGTGTATCTGCAAGGCGCGTGGCAGCGCGTCGGCGGCGACCGTTCCGGTGGCGTGATCGACGGCGGCTATCTGGTCGGCACCGACGGGCCGTCGGCCACGGCCAGCCAGTTCTCGGTGCGCGCGGCGATCCGGCACAAGTTCTGATGGAGACTCGGACCCGCTCAGGGCCGTAGCAGTGAAAACACCACCCACTCGGGCGCGGCGCCGTCAGGCGATACGCGCGCGAACTCATGCCGCCGTTCGTAAATCGTCAACGGCCAGCCCTGCGAATACGTTCCGAATACTCGTGCTTTCTGAGCTGGAGCGCGGCGTACGTCGCAGATGGGGATGTTGACGCGATAGGTCTGGCCGACGCCTTCGTTCGGTGGCGTGCCGGGCAACAGCAAGAGCGCCGCCTTCGATGCTTCGCTGTACGACGTGACGGGATGGGAGTCATTCGCCTCGAATTTGTAGGGCACGATGTAATGAGCCCGTCTCGGTTTTCCGTTCTCCAGGTAAGGCTTGCATCGACTTTTCCTCAAGGCTTGCAAGGCGCTTTCGTCGAGTTGCCAGTGTCCAGTCGACTCGATCATCGTGATGTTTTCGATTTCGCCGGCGACGCTGACCTCGAAGCCGAGCTTTACCACGCCGCGGAATCGGCCGGCGCCCGGAAAGTCGGGCTTGACCATCTGACAAGTTGCGGTCAATTCGGGACGGCCGTTCGGACGCGTGGCAACGGGTGGCCCGGCGGGCCTCGGCGCAGGAGCGGGGGCACTCGAACAGGCGGCGAGCAGCCACGCGCTCGTCAGGAACATGGCGATACGAAGCAAGTGCGGGGACGTTGTCATGGAGCGGCGGGGAAGGACATGTTGGGCCCGCGTGCATCGGGGCGACGCCATCATAACCGCGCACAAGCGCAAATCGGGTCTCCATGAACTTGCAACTAACAGTCGTTCGCGCAACCCCCTCTCGAACGGCGGTGCCCGCCGCTCGAATCGGCATCCAGCGAGCGGGGAGGCATGCAGCCCCGTTTCTCCTGAGCCAGACTCAGGCAAAGCCAGATGGCGCGCCGTGTCGCCTGACGGCACCATCGGCGCGTTCGCCTGTCAGGCGTGTTTCCGGGAGTTTCATATGCACAATCACGGCTCGACGATCGCGATCGTCGTCGCGGTGTTCGCCGTGGCCGGCGTGGTCAAGGGCATGATCGGCCTGGGCCTGCCGACGGTGGCGATGGGCCTGCTGACGCTGGTCATGCCGCCCGCGGCGGCGGCCAGCCTGCTGGTGGTGCCGTCGCTCGTCACCAATATCTGGCAATTGGCGCGCGGCCCGGCGTTCGGCGCGCTGCTCAAGCGGCTCTGGTCGCTGCTCGCGGGGCTTGCCGTCGGCACCTTTGCGGGCGGCCTGCCATCGCTGGCGCATGCCGCGCCGTGGACGCGCATCGCGCTCGGCGCGGTGGTGGCGCTGTACGGCGTATGGGGCCTGGCCGCCGCGCGCCTGCCGGCGCCGGGGCGGCACGAGCGCTGGCTGTCGCCGCTGGTCGGCTACCTGACCGGCGCGGTAACCGCCGCCACCGGCGTGTTCGTGATGCCGGCCGTGCCGTATCTGCAATCGCTGCAACTCGGCAAGGACGCGCTGGTGCAGGCGCTCGGCCTGTCGTTTACGGCCTCGACGATCGTGCTGGCGGCGCAACTGGCCGCGACGTCGAGCCTGCAGGCGTTGGACATTGGCCTGTCGGCGCTCGCGCTGGCGCCGGCCCTGCTCGGCATGGCGGCCGGGCAGGGGCTGCGCAACGTAGTGGGCGAGCGGACGTTTCGGCGCGTGTTCTTCGCGGGGCTGGTGGCGCTCGGGGTGTATATGGCGGTCGGGCCGGCGCACGGTTGACGCGGCGGGTTTGGGGCGGGAAGGCGGCGCGGCGGCAATCTGCGATGCCGGCGCGTGTTATCGGGGCGGGATGCCGAAGCACGTTACCGAGACGCGTTGGCGACGCATGATGTCGAAGCACGGCACCGATGCGCAATTCCGAAGCACACCGCCTTTTCGGCGCG
>NZ_BAAILN010000012.1:192591-193808 GCF_054589155.1 Burkholderia sp. 3C | reverse complement strand
CGATCGCGCCGAAAACCCCGCATCCTTGACGCCGCCCGCGTCAGCGGGCGACACCTCGCCGGCCTGCGCGTCTGCCGTGCGGCCGCTTTCGCTCCCGCTTCTCCACCCCCATGGGACACCAGTCGAACGCATTGCATCTGATGCTCGCCGACCATCTGTCGGACGAGATCGGCCAGGGCCTCTGGACGGCCGGCCAGCGTCTGCCGTCGGTGCGCGATCTCGCGCGCAACCGGGCCGTCAGCGTGACCACGGTGCTGGCTGCCTACCGCACGCTGGAAGACCGCCGCCTGATCGAGAGCCGGCCGAAGCGCGGCTATTTCGTTCTGGCCGCCGAAGCGGCATCTGCGTCCGCCGTGAAGTCCGGGCGCACGCGTACGGCCGCTGCCTTGCCGTTGACGCTTTCCGAGCCGCAATTCGATCGCGGCCCGCTCGATCACGACGCGCTCAACGAAATGGAAAGCCTGCCCGGCGTCGTGTCGTTCGGCACGGCGCTGTGCGGCGACGCGCTGTTCCCGGTGGAGGCGCTGGCGCGCAGCATCGCGTCCACGGCGCGCCGCCACAGCGGCCTGCTGGCCACGGTGTCGTTCTCGCCGGGCGCCGAGCGCTTGCGCGCCAGTCTCGCGTCGCACGCCGCGAACTGGAATTGCCATATCGGCGCGGACGAGGTGCTGATCACCAACGGCTGCGTGGAAGCGTTCGGGCTGTGCCTGCAGACGGTGACCCGACCGGGCGATACGGTGATCGTCGAATCGCCGGCTTATTACGGATTCCTCTCGACGCTCGCGCGGCTCGGCCTGCGCGCGTTGCCGGTGCGCTTCCCGGGCCGCGACGCCGCCGCGCTCGACGAGATCGCGCGGCTTGCCGGCGAGCAGCGGATCGGTGCGTGCCTGCTGTCGACCGCGGTCAGCAACCCGACCGGCGCGAGCATGACCGACTCCGCGCGCGCGGCCTTGGTGGCGCGGCTCGATGCGCTGTCGATTCCGCTGATCGAGGACGCCACGTTCAGCGACCTGCATTTCGACGCCGTGCAGCGCGCGGCCAAATCCTACGACCGCAGCGGCAACGTGCTGCTGTGCAGTTCGTTGTCCAAGACGCTCGCGCCGGGGCTGCGGCTCGGCTGGGTCAGCGGCGGGCGGTTTCATCGCGCGATCGTCGAGCTGAAGCGCACGATGAGCATCGGCCAGCCGTTGATCATTCAGGAAGCGGTGGGACAGTTT
>NZ_BAAILN010000012.1:190073-192464 GCF_054589155.1 Burkholderia sp. 3C | reverse complement strand
TCATCTGCGGCGGCTGCGCGCACAATGCCGCGCGCAGCTCGACGACACCATCGCGTGGCTCGGCGCGCGCGCGCCGTCGGGCACCGTGCTTGAAATGCCCGACGGCGGCTATCTGTTGTGGGCGCAACTACCGGAAGGCGTGTCGGCCGAGGCGCTGGCGCGGCGCGCCGGCCGCGAGCGCATCGCGTTCGCGCCGGGCACGCTGTTCGCGCCCGAGCGCGGTTTCGACGACCGGATTCGCCTGAACTGCGGCTATCCGCTCGACGATGCGCGCCGTGCGGCGCTGGCGCGGTTGGCGGGGATGATCGGCGAGGCGGCGTGAGCCGGTATGAAGCGGGGTGACGCGGCATTCGGCGGCGTGCAATGGTACGAAGCGGGACGCTGACCCGACCCAAGCCGTCGCTTAGGCCGCATCCAGCCGTTCACAGTTGCAGCGTGCCCTGCGACACCAGCACCGCGTGGCCACCGATTTCCAGCCGCCGTTCGCGATCCGGGCCTTGCCAGTAAAGCGTCGCATCGCGTCCGACGTGCCGCCCCTGCATCGCCACCGCGTTCGCGGCGTCCTCGCGCCAGTCGCGCAGCGCGGCGATCAGCGCCGCCGCGCAGGCGTTGCCGCCGCCACACGCCGCATCCTCGTCCACGCCGATCGCCGGACCGAACGAACGCACCGCGATATCGCGTGGCGCTTGCGCGGCCGGCATCACGACGGTGACGCCCGATACGCGATGTCGCGCGCTCAAGGCCTCGATCGCCGATAGATCGGGCGTGAGCCGATCGAGCAGGTCAGGCTGCTCGCCATGCACGACAAGCCAACGCGCACCGGCTTCGACGCAGGCGACGGAAACGACCTCCACCGAAGCGAGGCCGAGCGCCGCGCCCACTTCATGCGCCGCGACCGCATCGAGCATCGCCACCTCCGCCCGCGGCGTGCGAAACCAGATCCTTCCGTGCGCGCCCTCATCCACGCGCATCGTCACCTGCCCGAACGGGCTGCCCTGAACGAGCCGCCCCGGCGACGCCGCGCGCACCGCAACGCGCTGCGTGGCCAGCAACGCATGGGCCGTGCCGATCGACGGATGGCCCGCAAACGGCAACTCGCGGCGCGGCGACCAGATCCGCACGCGGTAATCCGCGTCGGCGTCGCCCGGCGTCGCGAACACCGTTTCCGGCATGCCCGTCCACGCGGCCAGCGCGAGCATCGTCGCATCGGAAGGCGTGGCGTCGGCGATCACGACGGCCACCGGGTTGCCGCGCAGCGCCTGCTGCGTGAAGACATCGACGAGACACAGGGCGGCGTTCACGACAGTGACGCCCCGGCCAATGCGACCAGTACCTCGGCGGCGCGCTCGCAATCGGCCTGCGACACGTCGAGATGCGTGGTGATGCGAACCCGCCGCGCATCGAGCGCGCGAATCCGCACGCCGCGCGCGAGCGCCTCGGCGGCGAACGCGTGCGCGTCGAGCCGCAGGCCGTCGAGGTCGAACAACAGAATGTTGGTGGGCGGCGGGGCGGCGTCGAGCCGGAAGCCGGCCTGGCCGGCCAGCCGCGCCGCGATCAGTGCGGCGTTGGCGTGATCGTCGGCGAGACGTTCGACGTGGTGGTCGAGCGCGTGCAGCGCGGCGGCCGCGAGCACGCCCGACTGGCGCATCGCGCCGCCGAGCCGGTATTTCCAGACCCAGGCCTGCCGCACGAACTCGCCGCTGCCGCACAGCACCGCGCCCACCGGGCAGCCGAGGCCCTTGCTGAAATCGATCCAGGCGCTGTCCCAGCCCTCGGTGTGGACGGCCGCCGCCGCGCCGCTGGCCACGGCCGCGTTGAGCAGCCGCGCGCCGTCCATGTGGGCGATCAGCCCGGCCTCGTGCGCCACGTCGCGCACCGCGCGCAGCGTGTCGAGCGGCCACACCGCGCCGCCGCTGAAGTTGGTGGTCTGCTCGACCGACACCATCGCCGAGCGCGGCGCGGTGCGCGATGGCGCGCGGATCGCGGCGCGGCATTGCTCGGCGCTGAAGATGCCGTCGCGCGTGGCAAGCGGCGCGATCGCCACGCCCGCGATGGCCGACGCGCCGGCGGCCTCGGTCGCGCAGATATGCGCGCCGGCGTCGGCGATCAGCTCGTCGCCGGGGCGGGTGTGAACCAGCGTGGCCACCAGGTTGCACATCGTGCCCGACGGCATGAACACGGCGTCCTCGTAGCCGAGCAGCGCGGCCACGCGCGCGCAGAGCGCCGTCGTGCTCGGGTCGTCGCCTGATTGCTCGTCGCCCACCGGGGCGGCGGCCATCGCCGCGCGCATCGCGGCGGTGGGGCGGGTTTGCGTATCGCTGTAGAGATCGATCATCGAAGGGTATCGGCGGCAAGGGAATCGTCGGGCACGAACGGCGCGTAGAGCGCGTC
>NZ_BAAILN010000012.1:155847-189957 GCF_054589155.1 Burkholderia sp. 3C | reverse complement strand
GGGCTGCGCGCCGTCGAGGAACGTGGCGGGGCGCAGCGGGCGGCGATCGACGCGCAGGTCGAACACGTCGAAGCGATTGTAGTAGCCGACCACGTCCTGGAACTGCTTCGGCACCACGCATTTCGCCAGATCGATGTCGGCGTAGACGATGCCTTCCTCGTCGCGCAGCACCTCGCTGATCACGCGTCCGTCCGGCCCGAAGATCATCGACACGCTCTTCGGCGATTCTTCGAGCAGGCGGCGCGCGCGGGCGTCGTCGCGGGCGATCAGGTCGATCGCCTCGGGCGGCAGGAAGCCCGACGCGACGATGTTGAACAGCTTGCCCTCGAACGCGTGCGCGCCCGCGCGCAGCCGGATCGCCGCTTCCAGGTCGTAGCCGCCCTCGCCGGGCGGATGGGTGGGCCAGCGCGGCGAGAACGACGACACATGCACGTTCTCGCCCTGCGCCAGCAGCGCGAACCGCGCCAGCGAATTGGTGTTCTCGCCGCACACCAGCGCGCCGATCCGGCCGAGCGGGGTATCCACGACGCGCAGCCCGCTGCCGTCGCCGTTGGCCCAGGTCAGCTTTTCCCAATAGGTCGGCACCAGCTTGCGATGGCGGTTCAGCAGCCGGCCGTCGCTGCCGATCAGCAGGTTGGTATCCCAGATGCAGGCCGGGCTGACGGGCGTGCCTTCGTTGATGCCGATCGACACGATCACGCCGTGACGCCGCGCGCATTCCTGCAATTGCCGCACCTCGGGGCCGGGCACCGTGATCGCGCTGGAGGCGAGGCGATGGAAGAACTCGTGCACGTCGACCGGTGCGAACACGCCCGACCACACCGGGAACGACGAGACGAACGCCTCGGGGAACGCCACCAGCGCCGCGCCGTTGGCGGCGGCCTCGGCGATCAGCGCGCAGGCCTTGTCGACGGTGCGGGGCGTGTCGAAGTAATAGGGCGCGACGTGGCAGGCGGCCGCGCGAAATGCCGGATAGGTGTTCATGATCGACGGGAGGGAGCGGGTAGCGGGAGAGCGATCATTCTCGGGCGGCTACCTGCCGGTGTCGATGTACAGTGCTTCGCGAAAATGGTGGCACACGGGGTGCTGCTGAAGCATTGCCTGTGCGTTCAGGCTGGCGCGTCGGTGCTCAGGAAGTCGGTGAATGCGAAAACGCTGACACCCGGGCTTGCCGTCAGCGCACTGCCCGCGCATTCATTCCTCAGCCCCCGCACTCAGAAAATCGACGAATTCCCGCGTGTAGTTCGGCAGTGCATCGAACTCGCGCGCACACAGCACGAGCCGCCGATAGGCCCAGTCGTCGGTCAGCTCGACGGTGGCGAGCTGCATGGTGCGCATCGCGCGTTGCGCGGCGTGCCGCGACACGATGCCGACCCCCACGCCGCTCTCGATCACGCGGCAGATCGCGTCGAAGCTGCGCAACTGCGCGCGGTAGGTGATGCGCTTGCCGAGCGAGCGCGCCTGATCGGCCAGGTGCGCATGAAGCGCGCTGCCGTCGGTCAGGCCGACGAATTCCGCGCCGACGATCTCCTCGAACGACACCGTCTTGCGCCGTGCGAGCGGATCGGACGCGGCCGCCACCACCAGCAGCCAATCCTCGCGGAACGGCCGCTGTTCGAGGCCGTCCAGCCCGACCGAATCGGCCACGATGCCCACGTCGGCCGTGCGGCTGCGGATCGCGTGGACGATGTCCTCGCTCGACCGCTCCTCGACGCTGATCGAGATCTGCGGATGCGCCGGCAAGTAGGCGGCCAGCGCGTCGGGCAGGTATTCGCTGAGCGAGGCGGTGTTGCACAGCAGCCGAATTCGCGCGCGCAGCCCCTCGCCGAACTGCTGCAACTCGCCGTGCATCTGCTCGATCTGCTGCAGCACCACGCGCGCGTGATGTTCGAGCGAGCGGCCCGCGTCGGTCGGCTGTGCGCCGCCCTTGGTGCGATGCAGCAGCGGCACGCCGAGCGTGTCCTCCATGCCGCGAATCCGCTCGCTGGCCGATTGCAGCGTGATATGCGTGCGTTCCGCGCCGCCGGTGATGCTGCCGGCCTGGCACACGTTCAGGAACAGCCGCAGGTCGGTGAGATCGAATCGCATGGGGGAAGGCTCGGGTAGTCGGCAACGGACAGGCAGGCGATACGCTAACAGGGATCGCGGTGCGGCGGTGTCAGGCCGTGCCTGAGGCGCCCTGAGCGAGATCCGCATGGTGGCGGCAGCGGGGCGCGCGCATCATGCCTCGCACGACGCCGGATTGCGTCGTGCGATCAACGGCAAGGTGACGGAAATGGATGGCAGTCCCGATTGGTTCGTCTCGTTCAAGCTCGCGCTGCATCTCGTGATGCTGTGCATCGGCGCGGCTACCGCGTGGGCCGCGTTGCTCGACCGGTTCGCTTGAGCGCGTGGCCTGCCGCTTGCCGCTTACTTGCGGCCGACCAGGTATTCGACACCGTCCGGGCCGCAGGTTTCGAGATGCGGGATGTTCGGCAGCAGATGGAACACGTCACCGGGGCGGTAGCAGGTGTCCACGCCCGCCACGCGCAGCGTGATCTCGCCGGCCACGATCAGCGCGCGGGCCTCGAACGGATGCGTGTGTTCGTCGAGCGTGCCGGCGCCGCGCTTGACGGGTACGGGCGCGGGGAAACCGTCGCGGGCGAGTTCGGCGAGGAAGGTGGGCTGGTCCATGGGATGGCTCCGGGGCGGTATCGAGGTAGTGGGGGCGGGCACGATCGGCCGGTAGAGACGCAGTATGCGCGAATCCGCCTCGCCGCACTTTGTCAGATTTGTTTGCATCCGCTTACAGGTGCCGCGCGCCGATTTTGAGATCCTTGCCGGCTGATCCGTCGAGCCGAATTCCGCATGTATTCTCAGTTTTCCTCACTGTCCCGTGGCGTCGTCCGGTGTGTTGCGTTGGCGGCCGCGCTGGCCGCCGTGGGTGCCGTCGCCGGCTGCGCTAGCGGCCCGCAGCCGGTGCCGCCGAGCGACGCGTTGGCCGGTGCCCGGCCCGCCGTTCAGGCCCCGGCGGTATCGGCCGCCGACGCGGCGCAGATCGTGCGCGCGACGCGCCGCCACGCCCAGCGCGTCGCGCTGGCCTGGCCCGCCGACGGCCCGGTGGTGGAGGGCTTCCAACCCGGCCGCAATCGCGGCATCCGGATCGCGATGGGCTCGGCCGGCGCCGTGCGCGCCGCCGCCGACGGCCGTGTGATGTATGCGGGCACCGGCCTCAACGACTACGGCTCGCTCGTGATCGTCCAGCACAACGCCGATTTCCTGACCGCCTACGCGCGCAGCAGCCGGCTGCTGGTGAAGACCGGCGACATCGTCCGCCAGGGCGAGCCGATCGCCGAGGCGGGCGGGGCGGTGATGTTCGAAGTGCGGCGCGACGGCAAGCCGGTCGATCCGGCCGGGTATCTGCCGGTGCGGCAGGGCTGAACGCGGGCCGAACGTCGTGCGTGCATGTCGGAGTGGGCTAACGCGTGCCGGACGTCGAGCGCGCTTGCAAGAATGCGCGAACGCGAGCCGCGCGTGACGCAGGTCGGCCTATATCCCCTACGCGACGCGACACATGCGACAGCGATGCGAACCATTCGCCCGCCGCGTCTGTCAGAATCGGCTCCGGCGCATCCGCCGTGCCACGCGGCCGCGATCCGCCCCGATCCCCTTGCCACGACATCCACTTCCTGCCATGACCCATTCCCCGCTTCGCCGCTCGCTGTTGCTCGCCGCCGTGTCCGCCCCCGTTCTGGCCGCCTGCGCCACGTCGCGCCAGGGCAGCGCCAAGGTCGCCGACGCCGAGCGCCAGCTCGCGGCGATCGAAGCCTCGTTCGGCGGCCGGCTCGGCGTCGCCGCGATCGATACCGGCAGCAAGGCCCGCATCATGTATCGCGCCGACGAACGCTTCGCGTTTTGCAGCACGTTCAAGACGATCCTCGTGTCCGCCGTGCTGGCGCGCGCGAGCGGCGACGCGCGGCTGATGTCGAGCGTGATCCGCTACACGCCGCACGATCTCGTCAACTACTCGCCGGTGTCGAGCAAGCACGTGGCCACCGGCATGACGGTGGCGGCCTTGTGCGCCGCCGCGCTGCAATACAGCGACAACTCGGCCGCGAACCTGCTGATTCGCCTGCTCGGCGGCCCGGCGGCGGTTACCGCCTACGCGCGTTCCACCGGCGACGCCGCGTTCCGGCTCGACCGCATCGAAACCGAGCTGAACGACGCCGTGCCCGGCGACGAACGCGACACCACCACGCCGGGCGCGATGGCCGAAACGCTGCGGCGCGTCACGCTCGGCGACACGCTCGATCCGGCGGGCCGCGCCCAGCTCGTCACGTGGATGCTCGGCAACACCACCGGCGACACCCGCATTCGCGCCGGTGCGCCGGCCGGCTGGCGCGTGGCCGACAAGACGGGCAGCGGCGATTACGGCAGCGCGAACGACGTGGCCGTGCTGTATTCGCCGAGCCGCGCGCCGGTCGTGCTGGCCGTGTACACCACGCGCCCGGCCAAGGATGCGGCCTACGACAACGCGGCGATCGCGTCGGTCGCGCGGATCGTCACGTCGGTGTTTGCGTGATCCGGTGCGGGTAGCGCCGAATCGCCCGAACCGCGGTTCGTCGGCCGTCTAGCGGTAATTCACGGTGACCACCATGGCATCGCCGCGCCGCGCTTCGGCCGGCAGTGCGATCGGCGCACCGGACGCGACGAGCGCCGCGGTCGCGAGCGTGCGTTTGTCGAGCGCGTCCGCGAACGTGATTTCGGCGGATGCAGGGCGGGCGCAGCGCGGTTGAAGATGCGTTGCGTCGAGGCCGAACGCGCACGGCGGCTCGACGATCCGGCCCGAGAAGTGGATCGTGCCGCTCTCGGCGTGTGCTCCGTGGCTGGCGGTGGCGGCTGCCGCCAGTATCAGCATGGCGAACGACAGTCGCAGCGAATCGGCGGAGTGACGGCGCGGCAGCAACGACGCGGTGAATGGCAGGCGGTGATTCATGTCGGACTCCAGAATTGTAGGCTCGGGAACGGCCGGCATGGCGCGAGGGACATGCAGCGGCTCGTTCACTGGTAATGACGACATTTCCGGGGTGAGACTTAAATCGAATTCGCGGCGATCTTGCCGGGCAGGGCCGGCAGCGCGAAGAAAAGCGGGGTAGAAGGCGGTGACGATAGGCGGCGCGGAGGAACCCGGGCGCTGCCAGGCGGCAGCGCCCGCACCAGCCTCAGCGGGCGCGCTTGCGCACCGCGCCGACCACCACCAGCAGCACGATCGCGCCGATGATCGAGGCGATCCAGCCGGCGCCCTGGCCGGGCTGATACCAGCCGGCCGCGCGGCCGATATAGCCGGCGATGACCGAACCGGCGATGCCGAGCACGATGGTCATGACGATGCCCATCTGGTCGTCGCCGGGTTTCAGCGCGCGGGCGAGCAAGCCGACCACCAGGCCGACCACGAGCGTTTCGATGAGATGAATCACGGGCGCTCCTTATTCAGTTGAACAAAAATGCAGCGCCGGGCGGTCGTTCCGGTCACGCGATCCGCCGGACCTGCCGTGCGATGGTACGACAGTCGCGGGCCCGCTTGCGAGTGCGTGCCGGGGTGCGCTTGCCTCGCACGCCGTGTCGGGCTCAGGCCTCGGCTCGCCGGTAGCCGTCGATCGCGCGCAGCAGCGTGCGCGTATAGTCGCTCGCCACGCGCGCCTCGCGCAGCGCCGCGATTTCCAGTTGCTCGACCACCGCGCCGTGCTGCATGACGGCCAGCCGCTCGCACAGAAAGCCGATCACGGCGAGGTTGTGGCTGACCAGCAGCATCGTCAGCCCGCGCTCGCGATGCAGCCGCCGCAGCAGGTTCAGGATTTCGGCCTGCACGGACACGTCGAGCGCCGAGGTCGGTTCGTCGAGCAGCAACACGCGCGGCTCGACGATCAGCGCGCGGGCGATCGCCACGCGCTGGCGCTGTCCACCAGAAAGCTGATGCGGATAGCGGAAGCGGAACGCCGGCCCCAGCCCGACCTCGGCCAGCGCGCGCGGAATGCGCGTGTCGGCGTCGGCGATGCCGTGGATCGCGAGCGGTTCGCGCAGCGTCTCGTCGACGGTGAAGCGCGGGTGCAGCGATGCGTAGGGGTCCTGAAACACCATCTGCACATCGCGGCGGAACGCGCGGTCGAGCTTGCCGCTCACGGCGCGGCCATCGATCGCGAGCGTGCCGCCGGCCAGCGGCGCGAGGCCGGTCAGCGCGCGCAGCAGCGTGGATTTGCCCGAACCCGATTCGCCCACCAGCCCGAACGCGCCGCCGCGCGCCACCGCGAAGCTGACGTCGCGCACGGCGTCGACATGGCCGGTGCGCGTGGCGAACCGCACCGAGGCGTGGCGCACGTCGATCATCGGCGCCTCGGGTGCGTCGGATGCTTTCGAGTCAGCGGCTGCGTTCATCGTCCGGTCTCCTCGAACCAGGCCGGGTCGCGCGCGAGCACCGGCAGTTGATCGGGCGGCGCTTGCAGCGGCGGCGTCGCATTGAGCAGCCCGCGCGTGTACGGGTGTTGCGCGTGCGCGAGATCGCGCGCGGCGCAGGTTTCCACCACGCGGCCCCCCACCATCACGGCCACCCGGTCGCAGAACGACATCACGAGCGGCAGGTCGTGGCTGATGAACATCAGGCTCGAGCCATGCCGCGCCACCATCGCGTCGAGCACGGCGAGCACCTGCATCGAGACGGCGGTGTCGAGCGCGGAGGTGGGCTCGTCGGCGATCAGCAGGCGCGGGCCGGTGGACACCATCATCGCGATCATCACGCGCTGGCCCATGCCGCCCGACAGCTCGTGCGGCCAGGCGTCGGCCACGCGTTGCGGGTCGCGAATCTCCACCGCCGCGAGCGCCTCGACGATCCGCTCGCGCAGCGCCCGCCCGCGCAGGCCCGGCTCGCGCAGCCGGAACGCCTCGGCCATCTGCTGCGCCACCGTCATCACCGGGTTCAGCGAATATTTGGGATCCTGAAGAATCATCGCGATCTCGGCGCCGCACAGCTTGCGCCGTTCGGCCGCGCGCATTGCTTGCAGGTCGCGGCCGGCGAAGCGCAGCGTGCGCGCCGACCATTGCGCGGCGTCGGGCAGCAGGCCGAGCAGCGCGCGCCCGGTCAGCGATTTGCCGGAGCCGGATTCGCCGACGATGCCGAGCCGCTCGCCCGGCGCGAGCGTCAGCGACAAATCGCGCACCGCGTCGGTGACTTGGCCGTCGTGGCCGCGAAAGCCGATCCGCAGCCCGTCGATCTCGACGAGCGGCGCGGCCGGCGGGGAGGGTGCGTGGGTCATCGGTTCAGGCTCCGTGGCGCGGGTCGAGCACGTCGCGCAGCCCGTCGCCGAGCAGGTTGAAGGCGAGGCTGACGAGCAGGATCGCGCCGCCGGGCAGCGTGGCCACCCACCAGGCGTCGAGCAGCACGTTGCGGCCCGAGGCCACCATGAAGCCCCATTCCGGGCTGGGCGGCTGCGCGCCGAGGCCGAGAAAGCCGAGCCCGGCCACCGTCAGGATGATGCCGGCCATGTCGAGCGTGGCGCGCACGATCACCGACGACAGGCACATCGGCACGATGTAGCGGCGCAGGATGCGCGTGCCCGAGGCGCCTTGCAGGCGTGCGGCGTGGATGAAATCGGCCTGCGCGATGCGCAGGGTTTCGGCGCGCGCGAGCCGCGCGTAGGCGGGCCACGCGGTGATCGAGATCGCCACCACCGCGTTGACCACGCCCGGCCCGAGCGCGGCCGCGAACGCCAGCGCCAGCACGATCTTCGGGAACGCCAGCGCGATGTCGGTGATGCGCATCAGCACGCTGTCGACGAAGCCGCCCACGAAGCCGGCCGTGGTGCCGATCAGCACGCCGATCGGCACCACGATCGCCACCACCAGGATCGCGATGCCGAGCGTGATGCGCGAGCCGGCGATCAGGCGCGAGAGGATGTCGCGGCCGAGCTGGTCGGTGCCGAGCCAGTACGAGGGCGAGCCGGGCGGCAGCAGCCGGTCGTTCAGCACCTGGCGCAGCGGGTCGTGCGGCATCGCCAGCGGCGCGGCAATTGCGAGCAGCACCAGCGCGGTCAGGATCGCCAGGCCGAGCAGGTTCAGCGGGTTGCGGGCGAAGCGGCGCCAGCGGCGGTAAGCCAAGCCGAGCGAGGCCTGCGAGCGCGAGGCGGGCGCGTCGCTGAGCAGCCAGGCGCGCCAGCGCGGGCCGGGCGCGGCGTCGGGGGAAACGGGAGGCTGGGTCATCGGGGGGAATCCGTTCGGGGCGGCGGTTCGGGGCGGCAGGTCGGGGCGGCAAGTCAGCGCGCGCGCGGATCGAACACGCGGTAGAGCGCGTCGGTCAGCAGGTTGATCGTGATGAACATCGCGCCGATCACGAGCGTGGCGCCGAGCACGGCGTTCATGTCGCCGTTCAGCAGCGCGCCGGTCAGGTACGAGCCGATGCCGGGCCACGCGAACACGATCTCGGTCAGCACCGAACCTTCGAGCAGGTTGCTGTAGGTCAGCGCGATCACCGTGAGCAGCGGCACGGCGATATTGCCGAACGCGTGCCGCCAGATCACGCGCCGCTCGGGCACGCCCTTGGCGCGCGCGGTGACGATGTATTCCTGGCTCAACTGGTCGAGCATGAACGAGCGCGTCATGCGGCTCAGATAGGCCACCGAGTAGTAGCCGAGGATCGCGGCCGGCAGCGCGATGTGCGAGAGCGCGTTGCGGAACACGTCCCACTCGCCGGCCAGCGCGGAATCTACCAGCAGGCTGCCGGTGCGCGTGTCGACCATGCCGTCCCAGGCCGGGTCGAGCCGGCCCGGGCCGCCCACCCAGTGCAGCTTCGCGTAGAACAGCAGCAGGCCCATCAGGCCGAGCCAGAACACCGGCACCGAGCTGCCGATCAGGCCGACGAAGCGCGCGAGGTGATCGATCGGGCGGTTGTGGCGCACCGCGGCGGCCACGCCGAGCGGCACGCCGATGCCGATGCCGATCACGGTGGCAATGGTGGCGAGTTCGAGCGTGGCCGGGAACACGCGCAGGATGTCGTCGCGCACCGGGTTCGAGGTCAGCAGCGAGATGCCGAGGTTGCCGTGCAGCACGTCGCGCGCGTAGATCAGGAATTGCGTGAGCAGCGGCCGGTCGAGGCCCAGCGCCGCGCGCTCGGCCGCGTAGGCGGCGGGCGAGGCGCGGTCGCCGAGCACCGCCAGCACCGGATCGATCGGCACCTTGCGGCCGATCACGAAGGTCAGCGCGAGCAGCCCCGCGAAGGTGATCGCCAGCGTCAGCGCCCAGCGCACGATGCGCAGCGTCCAGCGCGCGAGCGGGCGTCGCGCGGGCAGCGTGCGCAGCGCGTCGAACAGCGTGATGGGGGACGACATCGAGGCGGCAGTCTCCTGGGAGGGGAAGTCGGGCGCGGCGCGGATCGGCGGCCATCGGCTGCCGATTGCGCGCGAACCCGAAGTATGCCGGATGCGCCGGGCGCGGCAAACCCGCTTGGCGCCGCCGCGCCGCGCCTACTTCTTCAATTGCCGATACGACACGAGATCGTTGATCGGCCCGACCGCGAGGCCGGACACGCCCGGCGCGGTGGCGACTTGCGCCACCTTCTCGAACAGGATCACGAACGGCGAATCGGCCAGCATCGCGCGCTGCATCGCCTGATACCGCTTTGCGCGTTGTGCCGGCGACGGCTCGGCCAGCGCCGCGTCGGTCTGCTTGGTCAGCTCCGGAATGGCCCAGGCGTTGCGCCAGGCCAGCATCTTGTAGCGTGAGCCGTCCGAATTGTCGGGATTCCAGGCGAAGCCCTGCGCGTTGCTGTGCGGATCGATGTAATCGGCCGACCAGTCGCCGATGTAGATGTCGTGCTGGCGCGCGCGGTATTTCGACAGCGTCTGCTTGTTGTCGCCGGGGATCAGCGTGAGCTTGATGCCGGCCTGCGCGAAGTTGGCCTGGATCGCCTGCGCGATCTCGGTGTACGGGTAGTCGTTGCGCACGTCCATCGTCACGGCGAAGCCGTTCGGCACGCCGGCCTTGGCCAGCAGCGCGCGGGCCTTCGCCACGTCGAGGTGATATGGGTTGTCGTCGAGCGTGCCCAGGAAGCCTTCGGGCAGGAAGGTCTGGTGCACCTTGTAGATGGTCTTGACGACGTTGCGCTGGATGCCGTCGTAGTCCACCAGCCATTTCAGCGCTTGCTGCACCTCGGGCTTGGCGAGCGTGGGGTTCTTGGTGTTCAGGCCGAGATAGAGCAGCGTGGCCTGCGGCGAGGCCGTGACCTTCGCCTTGCCGCTGTGCGCCACGGCCGCGAGATCGTCGGGGCTCAGGTCGCGCGCGGCGTCGATGTCGCCGCTTTCGAGCATCAGCCGCTGGGTCGCGGCTTCGGGCACGTGACGCAGCACGATGCGCTTCATCGCCAGCGGCAGCCGGTAGCCGTCGAAGCGTTGCAGCACGAGGCTGTCGCCGGGCGTCCACTTGACGAGCCGGTAGCCGCCCGAGCCGGCTTCGTGGGTCTTGAGCCAGCCGTTGCCGAAATCGCCGTTCTGCTGCTGCGAGAGCAGCAGCGCGCGATCGACCACCGAGGCCGGCCACGCGCCGAGCACGTTGAGCACGAAGGTGGGCGCGTATTTGCGGTCGGTGCGGATCGTGACCGTGTGCGCGTCGACGGCTTGCACGTTTTGCCGGACGTTGGCGGGCGTGAGGCCGATGCCGGCCAGCACCGCGGCCGGGCCCTTGTCGAGCAGCACCGCGCGCTGGATCGACCAGGCCACGTCCTCGGCCGCGAGCGGGTTGCCGGAATGGAACTTGAGGCCGTCGCGCAGCGTGAACGTGAAGGTGGTGCCGTCGGCGTCCACCTTCCACGACTGGGCGACGTCGCCGTCGAACTTCGACGGGTCCTTCAGGTTCACGCGCACCAGCCGGTCGTACACGTTCGCGATGTATTCCTCGGGCACCAGTTCGTAGACTTCGGCCGGATCGAGCGTCGAGAACTCGTCGAGCAGCGTGGCCATCACGAACATGTCTTTCGGCGTGGCCGCCAGCGCGTCGCGCGCGGGCAGACCGGACAGCGCGACGCAGGTGGAGAGGGCGGCCAGCGCCACCAGCAGGCGCGGTTTTTTCGGTGTCATTCGCAGGTTCATATGCAGGTTCATACGCACTCCGTCGAATCGGGCACCGGTATTACATCAGACATTCGAGCGCGCACTAAGCGCGTCAAAAATCCGCCGCGCCTACTTCTTCAACGTCCGATACGACGTCAGATCGTTGATCGGCCCGATTTCCGGCCCGCTCACGCCGGGCCGCGTGGCGACCTGCACCACCTTCTCGAACATGATCACGAACGGCGAGCGGTCGAGCACGGCCTGCTGGAGCTTGCGGTAGAGCGCCGCGCGCTTGGCGGGCGACGGCTCGGCCAGCGCCGCGTCGGTCTGCTTGGTCAGCTCCGGAATGGCCCAGGCATTGCGCCAGGCCAGCATGCGCGATGGCGAGCTGTCCGAATTGTCCGGATTCCAGGCGAACCCGCGCGCGTTGCTGTTCGGGTCCATGTAGTCGGGCGACCACTCGCCGATGAAGATGTCGTGCTGGCGCGCGCGGTACTTGCCGATCGCCTGCTTGGCGTCGCCCGGCAGCAGCTTCACGCGGATGCCGGCCTGCGCGAAGTTCGCCTGCAGCGCCTGCGCGATCTCCACGTACGGATAATCGTTCGGCATGTCCATCGTCACGTCGAAGCCATTCGGCAGCCCGGCCTTGGCCAGCAGCGCCTTTGCCTTGGCCACGTCGCGATGGTACGGGTTGCTGTCGAGCACGCCGAGGAAGCCGTCGGGCAGGAAGGTCTCGTGCACCTTGTAGGTGGTCGAGACGATGTTGCGCTGGATGCCGTCGTAATCCACCAGCCACTTCATCGCCTGCTGCACCTCGGGCTTGGCGAGGTTCGGGTTCTTGGTGTTCAGGCTCAGGTACATCAGCGCGGCCACCGGCGTGGCGGCCACCTGGATCTTGCCGGCCTTGGCGAGGCTCGCGAGGCTGTCGGGGCTCAGGTTGCGCGCGGCATCGGCGTCGCCGTTCTCCAGCAGCAGCCGCTGCGCCGAGGCTTCCGGCACGTGGCGCAGCACGATGCGCTTCATAGGGTAGGGCTGCGGATAGCCGTCGAAGCGTTGCAGCACGAGGCTCTCGTTGGCTGTCCACTTGACCAGTTGATACGGGCCGGAGCCGGCGTCGTGCGTCTTGAGCCAGGCGTTGCCGAAATCGCCACCGCGCGCGTTGGCTTCCAGCAGCTTGCGATCGACGATCGAGCCGGGGCCGGCGCTCAGCACGTTCAGCACGAAGCTCGGCGCGGTCTTGCGGTCGGTTTGCAGCGTGACGGTGGTGGCGTCCACGGCGCGCACCTTCTGCATGACGTTGTCCTTGGTGAGGCCCAGGTCGGCCAGCACGCTGGCCGGCCCCTTGCCGAGCAGCACGGTGCGCTGCAGCGACCAGGCCACGTCGTCGGCCGTCACCGGGTTGCCGGAGTGGAATTTCAGGCCGGGCCTGAGCTTGAACGTGTAGGTCAGGCCGTCGGCGCCGACGCTCCACGATTGCGCGATGCGGCCGTCGAATTTCGACGGATCGCGCAGGTCCACGCGCACCAGCCGCTCATACACGTTGGCCACGTATTCGGACGGCACCAGTTCGTAGATCTCGGCCGGATCGAGCGTGGTGAATTCGCCGATCTGGGTGGCGATCACGTAGATGCCGGGCGGCGTCGCGGCCGTGGCGGGAACGGCGGGCGCCAGCGCCGCGAGCGCGGCGGTGACGGCGAGCGTGGACATCAGGCGCTTCATGCAGGCTCCGTCGAATCGAATGAATCCGCGATTCTCTCATTAATGCCCGGGCCTTCCGGGGCGGCGTCGCGCATGTCCCCCATGTCACCAATACAGCACGAAGCGGCCGTCCTCGCGTTGCAGGCCGTGGCCTTGCAGCGTGATGCGCGCCACGCCGCCGTCGCAGGCAAGCACGGCCTGATGCGTGACGAGCCCGTCGTGCACCACCAGCATGCCGTCGCGGTAGGGGAAGAACGCGGGCTCGCCGTCGGCGTTGCCGTCGCTTTCGGCGGGCTCGGCGGGCCAGTGCCGCAGCCCGCTGCCGGGCGGCGTGGATAACGACAGCGTGAAGCTGATCAGCCCGCCCGGCGTGGGCTCGTGCGCGGGGAACACGTCGCGGAATTGCAGGTCGCGGTGGACGTTCGCCACCGGCTTGCCGAACGCCGGATGCGGCAGATAGATATGGAAGCCGGGCAGCGCGGCGCGATCGTCGGCGGCGGCCAGCACGGCGGGCGCGCCGAGCCGGGCCGACAGCGCGGCGGCCACCGTGTCGAGCAGTGGCCGGAATTGCGCGTCGAGCAGCGCGTTGGCGGCGTGGCGCGCGGCGTCATCGGCATACAGGCCGGTGCCGTGCGGGCCATGGTCGAGATAGGCGGCCAGCCCCAGCGTGAAGAACGGCGCGACCGGATGGCGTGGCCGCCAGTGCTCGCGCAGTTGCAGCACGCGCCGCCCCCAGTCCTTGCGCGCGGCCGGGTCGAGCAGGTCGAGGTGGATCGGCTCGCGCAGCCGGGCGGCGGCGGGCAGCATGACGGGCTGGGCGATGGGCAGCGTGGCGGGAGCGCTCATGGCCGCATTGTCGGCTCGCGCGCGCGGCGGCGCGGCCGGCGATGCGATCCGGCGTAGCGCGGATGCGAAGCGACGGGCCGCCTACGCGGCGCGGTAATGCGAATCGGTGGGGATTTCGTCGGGCAGCGGTGCGCCGGCGGTTTCGAGCAGCGAGCGCTCGATCTGGCGCGTCAGCGTGTCGAGCGCGAGGTGGTGCGGCCCGGTGCCGAACGGCTCGGCGATATGGCCGGCGATGGTATCGAGCGCGATCAGCGTGTACGACACGAACACCGACACGAACGGCGTGGCGAAGCCGATCGAATCGACCAGCCCGAACGGCAGCATCATGCAGTACGAATAGATCGTGCGATGCAGCAGCACGTGATACGGGAACGGGATCGGCGTGGAGGCGATCCGCTCGCAGCCGGCCAGCTTCTCGCCAAGTGTGTTCAGTTGCGCGTCGAGCATCCACAGCCGGGTGTCGCTCAGTTCACCGGCGCGCTGGCGTTCGGCCAGCCGGCCGCGCAGCAGATGCAGGATCGCCACCGGCCGGAACCGTGCGGCGGCCACCTGCGAGAAGGCTTCGGCGTCGAGGTACTGCGCGAGATCCTCGGCCGGATCGCTGCCGCGCAACTGGTGCTTCATCGCGTAGACGAACGCGATCACGGTGCGCGCGAAGCCGGCGCCGTCGTCGGTTGCGCCGTAGGCCAGCGCCTGCGAAACCAGCGCGCGCCCGGCGGTCAGCACGCCGCCCCACAGCTTGCGCGCTTCCCAATAGCGGTCGTAGCTGGCGTTGTTGCGGAACGCCGCGAAGATCGCCAGTGCAAGGCCGGCCAGCGTGAACGGGGTGGGGTTCAGCGGCACCTTGGTGCCGAGGATGCGGCCGTCGGTCAGCAGCGCGAGCAGGCTGATCACGGTCATCACGGCGAGCTGCGGCAGGATCGATTGCAGCACCGAGCCGTTCCAGACGAACAGCATCCGGAACCAGTGTTCGCGTGGGCGAATGATCATGACGGCAACTCCGATGCGGCGGGTGAAGCGGGTAACGCTACCAGAAACGCGATGCCTTGCCGACACGGCGCGCCATCGGGCACGCCGCGCCGGCGGCAAACAGGGAACGGCAAACGGAAAAGGAACGGGACGCGGCGGCGCTCGCCGCCGCGCCCTGGACGATCAGGCCGCGGCGCGCTGGACGGCCGCGCGGTGCATCAGCACCGGGATCGACTTCGAGGTGGGCGTGTTGGCGATGTCGGCCGTGCTGTCGAGTGGCACCAGCGGGTTGGTTTCCGGGTAGTAGGCGCCCAGGCAGCCGCGCGGGATGTCGTACTCCACCAGCAGGAAGCCGTCGGCGCGGCGCTCGATGCCGTCGTGCCACACGGTTTCCAGGTCGATCCAGTCGCCGGCCTTGAAGCCGAGCATCGCCAGGTCGTCCTTGTTGGCGAACACCACGCGGCGCTGGCCGAACACGCCGCGATAGCGGTCGTCGAGCGCGTAGATGGTGGTGTTGTACTGGTCGTGCGAGCGCGTGGTCATCAGCGTCAGCAGCTTCTCGCCGTGCTGCGCGCGGGCGCGCTGGATCGGCGTGTCGGTCGGCAACGGGTGCGCGATGAAGTTTGCCTTGCGGTTCGGCGTGATCCAGTCGCGCTCGCGCGAGGCCACCCGCAGGTGGAAGCCGCCCGGCTGGGCGATCTTCTCGTTGTAGTTCTCGAAGCCGGGCAGCACGGCCTCGATCGCATCGCGGATCAGCGCGTAATCGTTGATGTAGGCCTGCCAGTCGACCGAATCGCCCGGGCCGAACAGCGCCATCGCCATCCTCGCGACGATCGCCGTCTCCGACAGCAGGTTGGGCGAGGCCGGCTGGTTCATGCCGTACGAGACGTGCACCATGCTCATCGAATCTTCCACCGTCACGCCCTGCGACACGCCGTTCTGCAGGTCGATCTCGGTGCGGCCCATGGTCGGCAGGATCAGCGCGTCCTGGCCGTGGATCAGATGGCTGCGGTTCAGCTTGGTGGTGATGTGCACCGTCAGCGCGCAACGGCGCAGGCCGTCCCAGGTGCGCGGCGTGTCGGGCGTGGCCATCGCGAAGTTGCCGCCCAGGCCGATGAACACCTTGACGTGGTCTTCCAGCATCGCCTCGATGGTTTCCACCACGTCGTAGCCGTGATGGCGCGGCGGCTCGAAACCGTACACCTTGCCGAGGCTGTCGAGGAACGCCATGGTGGGCTTTTCCTCGATGCCGATCGTGCGGTTGCCCTGCACGTTCGAGTGGCCGCGCACGGGGCACAGGCCTGCGCCTTCGCGGCCGATGTTGCCGCGCATCAGCATCAGGTTCGACAGCATGTGGATGGTCTGCACCGAATGCTTGTGCTGCGTGATGCCCATGCCCCAGGTGGCGATCACGCGCTCGCTCGATGCGTACAGCTCGGCCAGCGAATCGATCTGTGCGTACGACACGCCGCTCTCGGCGGTCAGCGCGGCCCAATCCTCGGCACGCAGGTCGTCGGCGAATGCGTCGAAGCCGGCGCAGTGTTCGTCGATGAACGCCACGTCCAGCACGCGCGGCCGGCCGGCCAGCACGGCTGCGTCGTCGAATTCGAGCACGCGCTTGGCCACACCCTTGATCAGCGCGAAATCGCCGCCGATGGTCGGCTGCACGAAGCGCGAGGCGATCTTGGTGCTGCCCATGGTCAGCATCTCGATCGGGCTTTGCGGATCGGAGAAGCGTTCCAGGCCGCGCTCCTTGAGCGGATTGATCGAGACGATGGTGGCGCCGCGCTTGGCCGCCTCGCGCAGCTCGCCGAGCATGCGCGGATGGTTGGTGGCCGGGTTCTGGCCGAAGATCATCAGCAGGTCGGCGTGCTCGAAATCGTGCAGCGTGACGGTGCCCTTGCCGACCCCGACCGTGGCCGGCAGGCCGCGGCTGGTGGCCTCGTGGCACATGTTCGAGCAGTCGGGGAAATTGTTGGTGCCGAAGCGGCGCACCATCAACTGATACAGGAACGCGGCTTCGTTGCTGGCGCGGCCCGAGGTGTAGAACGCGGCGCGGTTCGGGTTGTCGAGCGTGTTCAGGTGGCGCGCGATCAGTGCGAACGCGTCGTCCCAGCCGATCGGCAGGTAGCGGTCGCTGGCGGCGTCGTACACCATCGGGTCGGTCAGGCGGCCGTGCTGTTCGAGTTCGTAGTCGGACTGTTCGAGCAGGGCGGTGACGGTGTTGGCGGCGAAGAAATCCGGCCCCACGCGCTTCGAGGTGGCTTCGGCGGCCACGGCCTTGACGCCGTTTTCGCAGAATTCGAAGGTGGACGCGTGCTGGCGGTCGGGCCAGGCGCAGCCCGGGCAATCGAAGCCGTCCGGCTGGTTCTGGCGGAACAGCGTGCGGTAGTTGCCGCCCGATACCCGTTCCTTGATCAGGTTGATCGCAACCTGCTTGACGGCCCCCCAGCCCGCTGCGGCGTGGTGGTAGGGTTCGATGCGCGGAGTCGGAGCTTTCTTCTTCATGGCTGCTACGTGTCGTAAGGCCGCCTCTAGCGGCGATGGAAGCAGCGTACCTTTGCCGCAGTGCGTCATGGGTACACACCTGCTGCAACTGAAAAAGAGTACAGTTGCGTTTTCTCAGTACACCTGAGTCTGGAACTGTGCTTCAGAATAATTCGAACGAGGCTGCATGAAGCGTTACGAGAAGCTGGCCGACGAGATCGACGACATGATCCGGCGCGGCGTGTATTTGCCGGGCGAGCGGATTCCGTCGGTGCGGCAGGCGAGTCATCAGCACGATCTGAGCATCACCACCGTGGTGCGCGCCTATCTGGTGCTGGAAAGCCGTGGCGCGATCGAGAGCCGGCCGCAGTCGGGCTATTTCGTGCGGGCGCGCGAGGTGGCGGCCGACGAGCCGGCGCTGAACGTCAGCACGCCGATTGCCGTGTCGTCGACGGTGGACGTGAGCCGGCTGGTGCTGTCCACACTGCGCACCATCGCCCGCGACGACGCCGTGCCGCTCGGTTCGCCGTATCCCGATTCGGCGCTGTTTCCGTCGCAGCGGATCGCGCGCCACATGCACGGCATTGCGCGCCGCCGCACGCGCTGGGGCGTGATCGACGACCTGCCGCCCGGCAACCCCGAACTGATCCGCCAGATCGCGCGACGCTATGGCGAGCGCGGCATCGCCGTCGATCCGAACGAGATCGTCGTGACGATCGGCGCGACCGAGGCGATCAACCTGTGCCTGCAGGCGGTGGCACGGCCCGGCGACACCATCGCCGTCGAATCGCCCACCTTCTACGCGATGCTGCACGCGATCGAGCGGCTCGGCATGCGCGCGATCGAGGTGGCCACGCACCCGGTGGACGGTATCGACCTCGACGCGCTGGCGCGCATCCTCGATCGCGAGAAGATCGCCGCGTGCATGGTGATGCCGAATTTCCAGAACCCGCTCGGCTTTCGGATGAGCGACGCGCGCAAGGCCGCGCTGGTCGAGCTGCTGGCGCGCCACGACGTGCCGGCCATCGAGAACGACGTCTATCACGAGCTGTATTACGGCGAGGTGCGGCCCAGCGCGCTGAAGTCGTTCGATCGGCGCGGGCTGGTGCTGCATTGCGCGTCGTTTTCGAAGAGCTTGTCGCCGGCCTATCGGGTCGGCTGGGCGATGCCGGGCCGCTACCGCGATCAGGTCGAGAAGCTCAAGTTCCTGAACACGCTGGCCACGCCCGCACTCGACCAACTGGCGATCGCCGAATATTTGCGCCACGACGGCTACGACCACCATCTGCGGCGCATCCGCAAGGCCTTTGCCCAGCAGGCCAACCTGATGGCCGCGATGGTGCGGCGCTTCTTTCCCGACGGCACGCGCATTTCCCAGCCGGCCGGCGGCTACGTGCTGTGGGTCGAGCTGCCGGCCGGCTGCGATGCGATGGCGCTGTATCAACTGGCGCTGGCCGAGGGCATCACGATCGGGCCGGGGCACATGTTCTCGACCACCGGCAACTACCAGCATTGCATCCGGCTCAACTACAGTTACCCGTGGTCGCCGCAGATCGAGGAGGCGGTGCGCACGCTGGGCCGGCTGGTGGCGGCGGCGGTGCGCGGGGAGGGTGGCGAGGGTGGCGAGGGTGGCGAGGGTGGCGCGGCGGGAGCGCGCGGCAAGGGCGACGAGGCCGGAGGGAGCGGCAAGGGCAGCGATAGCAGCGAGGGCGGCAAGGCTGGAGAGAGCAGAAAGGGCAGCGAGGCCGGAAAGCGCGGCGAGGGCAGCGAGGCCGGAGAGGGTGGCAACGGCGGCAACGGCAGCGACAGCGGCGGCCGGATCGAACCGGACGAGGAGGAGACGAAATGACGAATGGCACGGAACACGAACACGGCCAAGTGGGCGGCGATGAACCGGATACGCAGGACGACGGCGGGCTCGACCCGGTGATCGTCGCGGTGCTGGCTTGCCTGCGCGACGCGCTGACCGAAACGCCGGGGCGCGCGTGGTCGCTGGCGAAACTGAGCAAGCGCTCGCAGGTGCCGATGAGCACGTTGCGGCGCACGCTGACGCAACTCGATGGCGCGGGGCTGACGCACACCGAGATCGGCGAGGATGGCATCGGCCACGTGGCGCTCAGTGACGAGGGCGTGGCGTTGGCCGATGCGTTGTTTTCCGAGGGTGGCGGGGGGCCGGCTGGCGGCTGAAGCGCTGGAAGTGGCCTTTAGCGCCTTCAGTGCCTTCAGTGGCTGAAGCGACTGACACGACCGAGGCCCCTCCCACCCCCGATCAATCGCGCGTCCCCCCGGCCGCATCGCCTTCGCGATCGGCCTGCGCCTTCTTCTCCAGCACGAACTCGACAAACCGCGCCGCGGCCGGATCGCGCATCTCGATCGGATAAGCCAGGTGCAGCGGCGCCGAAAAACCGGCCGGATCGGCCAGCGGGCAAAACACGGCGCTGCGGTGGTCGTAGCGCTGCATCGAGGCCGGCACCAGCGTCACGCCCAGCCCGGCCGCCACCATATGGATGCCGGTCAGCATGCGCGGCACCTCGCGCGCCACGTGCGGCACGAAACCCTGGCTGCGGCAGGCGGCCAGGAAATCCGCATACATGCCCGGCGCGCCCGGCCGGCGTACCAGGATGAATTCCTCGTGTTCGAGCGCCTTCAGCGAAATGGCGGGCGGCTCGCCCTGCTTGCCCTGCATGCCCTCGAGTAGCCGGTGGCCCACCGGCAACACCACCACCATCGGTTCGTCGAGCAGCGGCTCGAACGCCACGCCGGGCAACGTATCCACCGGCTTGCGCAGAAACGCCACGTGCAGTTGCCCGTTCGACAGCCGCTCGCTCAGTTCGGCCGCGTTCAGCTCGGCCAGCGTGATCTCGATGCCGGGGTGATCGGCGCGAAACGCCCGGATCGCGTCGGTGGTCATCGGGTGGAAGCCGGCCGAACTGGTCAGCCCGACCGCGATCGTGCCCAGCTCGCCGCGCGCGATCCGTCGCGCGTGCGCCACACCTTGCTGCAGCGTGTCGAGCACCAGTTCGGCGCTTTGCGCGAACGCACGCCCGGCCGGCGTCAGTTCCACGCCGCGCGGCTGGCGCACGAACAGCTCGAAACCGATCTCTTCTTCCAGCAGGCGAATCTGCTGCGACAGCGGCGGCTGCTGCATCGCCAGCCGCTCGGCGGCGCGCGTGAACTGGCCTTCCTCGGCAACGGCAAGGAAGTAACGAAGGTGACGCAATTCCATCGGGACGGCTCCGGCAGGCAGGACGATCGAGCCATATTTCAGACATATGGCACTACAAGCGAATCGATATTTTACATCTGGTTTGGGACTCCCTAGGATTGCGCCTGACACATTGCAGCCTGATATGGCGGGGTTCTCCGGGCGACGGAGACGGCCATCGAAACATCGAAAACCACAACAAGGTCCAGGAGACACGAAGTGAAAAAGCACCACGCCGCAGCAGCCCTGCTGCTTGCCGGATGCGCGTCCGCTTACGCGCAGCAGGACGAAGTCGACGAAGCACTGCAACTCGCCACCGGCGGGGGCAGCGGCGGCAGCTCGGTGATGTTGTACGGCGTGGTGGACGTCAACGTCGAATACCTGAGCCATGCGAGCGCGCAAGGCGGCTCGCTGTTCCGGATGAATTCCGGCGGCATCCACAACTCGCGCTGGGGCGTGCGCGGCTCGGAAGACCTCGGCGGCGGCAATGCCGCGTGGTTCGTGCTCGAATCGGGCTTCAACAGCAACGACGGCACCCAGGCCACGGCGGGCACGCTGTTCAACCGCACCTCGGCGGTCGGCCTGTCGAACCGCACGTTCGGCTCGCTGTCGTTCGGCCTGCAATACACCCCGATGTACGACGTCCTGCTGCGCTACGACCCGATGCAGTTCTCGCCGCAATACACGTGGTTCCCGACCACCGGCTCGTCGAACGATTTCGCGTTCCGCGCGCGCAACAGCAACATGATCAAGTACGTGGGCAGCTTTGCCGGCATCACTGCGATCGCGGGCTACAGCTTCGGCGGCGATCCGACCTCGTTCCAGAGCAGCGCGGCCTACGGCGCCGGCCTCGATTACGACGGCGGCACGTTCGGCGTGGGCGTCGCCTACGACTACCGCAACGGCGCGATCAACACCACCGGCAACTTCACGAAGTCGCGCAACCTGAGCATCGCGTTCCGCCAGGACATCGGCCGCGGCCAGTTGCTGGCGGGCTACGAGCACTTCCTGACCAACCCGGCCACCACCAAGACGGCGTCGTCGGCGCAGGCGCTGTTCTTCGGCGGCGTGCGCTATCCGCTCGCGCGCAACCTGAAGGTGACGGCCGCCTATTACTACGATCAGGACAAGACGCCCGGCAACTCCAATACCTGGATGGGCGTGTTGAGCACGCAATACGCGCTGTCCAAGCGCACCTCGCTGTACGCGACCGTGGCCTACGCCCAGGCGACGCGCGGCAACAACGGCGCCTTCACGCCGGTCGGCACCACCGACAGCACGGCGTTCGGGCCGAACCAGACCGGCGTGACGCTCGGCATGTTCACGCGGTTCTGAGCACGCCGCACTCGCAGCACGGTTTTATTCGTCAGCAGTCGGGCCAGGGCCGTGCGATGCGCGGCCCGCGCCCTCAGGAGCAGTTCGCATGCAATCCGTACCGATCCTCACCCGCCTCGCGCGGCGCACCGGGCTGGCCATCGCGGCCGGCGCGCTGGCCACGATGGCCGGCTCCGCGCTGGCGGCTTCGGCGGCGACAGCCACCCCCGCCGCATCGACCGGGAGCGCCGCCACCGCTGCCGCTTCGGCCGCCGCCGCGCCGCACGTCTACAACGCGCACCTGCGCCCCGTCGCGCGGATCTCGGCGACGCGCATGCCGATCGCCACGCCGGCCGGCGCCGCGCAATTCCCGCTCTACCTGTCGCGCGACTGGAACCAGCCGCTGCCCGAGGTGACGCGCGCGGTGATCGTGATCCACGGCAAGCTGCGCAACGCCGACCGCTATTTCCACAGCGCCGAGCAGGGCCGCGACGCGGCCGCCGCGCAAGGCGCCGATGTGAGCGGCACGCTGCTGATCGCGCCGCAGTTCCTGGCCTCGCTCGACCTGGCCGGCCGCAGCGGTGAAGCCGGTGAAACCGACAATGCCGCGCTGCTGCGCTGGGACGCCAACGGCTGGATGGCCGGCGACGCCGCGCTCGCGCCGGTTGCGGTCAGCTCCTACACGGTGCTCGACACGATCGTCGAACGGCTGGCCGACCGCACGCGCTTTCCGAACCTGAAGACGGTGGTGTTCGCCGGCCATTCGGGCGGCGGCCAGGTGGTGCAGCGCTACGCGGTGGCGGCGCGCGAAACCGGCGTGCTGGCCCGCGCGGGCATCGCGCTGCGCTACGTGGTGTCGAGCCCGTCGTCGTATGCGTATTTCGATGCCGAGCGCCCCGGCGCCGACGGCAAGCCGGCCGCGTTCGACGCCGCCGCGTGCCCCGGCTTCGACGACTGGAAATACGGCATGGCCAGGCGCCCGCCGTACCTGGCCGATCGCACCGCCGCCCAGCTCGAATCGGCTTACGCGGCGCGGCAGGTCACGTACCTGGTGGGCGGCAACGACGACGATCCGCAGCAGAAGGCGCTCGACCAGAGCTGCCCGGCCGAGGCGCAAGGCCCGCAACGCCTCGCGCGCGCCGAAGCCTACTTCGGCTATCTGCAGGCGCGCCATCCGCAAGGCCTGAACCAGCATCTGCACGTGGTGCCCGGCGTGGGCCACAACGGCGCGAAAATGCTGACCTCGGCCTGCGCACTGGCCGCCATCTACGACACGCCGGGGTGCGGATCATGAGTCAAGCCAATTCAGCCAATCACGTGACCGAGGTTGCGCGCGACAGCGCGGCGGCGGAGTCTGCCGTGGCCGTGCGCATGTCGCCGTCGATGGTGCGCCGCGCGATCTTCGCGTCGGTGCTCGGCAACGGCCTGGAATGGTTCGACTTCCTGATCTACGGCTATTTCTCGAAGATCATCGCGCAGGTGTTCTTCCCGTCCGGCAACGGGCTGGTGTCGCTGATGCTGACGCTGGCCACGTTCGCGGTGGGCTTTTTCGTGCGACCGCTGGGCGGCATCCTGCTCGGCGTGTATGCCGACCGCGCCGGCCGCAGCCGCGCGCTGTCGCTGCTGATCATCTCGATGGCCGGCAGCACGCTGCTGATGGGGCTGACGCCCGGCTACGCGCAGATCGGCTACGCCGCGCCCGCGCTGGTGATCCTGGCGCGCGTGCTGCAGGGGCTGTCGGTGGGCGGGCAGTTCGCCACCGCCTCGGCGATGCTGGTGGAATACGCGCCGCCGGGCCGCAAGATGTTCTACGGCAGCTTCAACATGACGGCGCAGTCGTTCGCGCTGCTGCTGTCGTCGGCCGCGGGCTATCTGCTGACCACGCGGCTGTCGCATGCCTCGCTGGTGGAGTGGGGCTGGCGCGTGCCGTTCCTGTGCGGCGCGCTGGCCGGCCCGCTCGGTTTCTACATCCGTCACAAGGTGGCCGAATCGCCGGAGTTCCAGCAACTGCGCGCGGAAAGCGCCGGCGAGCGCCCGAAGGTGCCGCTGCGCACGTTCTTCCGCGACAACGGCCGCGCCGCGCTGTGCGCGATGGGCGTGATCGCGGTGGGCGCGGCCACCAACTATGTGTGGCACTCCTATCTGGCCGTGTACGTCGAGCGCCAGTTGCACCTGCCGTTGCAGGTCGCGCTGCGCGGGGCGTTCTTCTCGGGCCTGCTGAATCTGTTCCTGTTCCCGCTGTCGGGGCGTCTGGCCGACCGCTACGGGCCGTACCGGCTGTTCTATCCGATCACGATCGCCTGGATGCTGTGCGCGTATCCGCTGTTCGTGTTCGTGGTGTCCGCGCCGTCGGCCGAGCGCCTGTTGATCGCGCAACTGATTTCCACCGTGTTTCTCGCGGCGATGTCGGGCGCCCACCCGGGCATGCTCGCGACGCTGTTCCCGGTGCGCAGCCGTTCGTCCGGCGTGGCGCTCTCGTACAACGTCGCGGTCACGCTGTTCGGCGGGCTCGCGCCGTTCACCATCACCGGGCTGACGTCGCTGACGGGCAGCAGCCTGACCCCCGCGTTCTATCTGATCTTTGCCGGCTTCGTCTCGCTCGCCCTGGTCGGGCTGTCCCGTCGCGGACACCCCGAACTCGGCGCCGACGCAGCGGCCACCACGAGGACCCCCGCTTGAGCACCGTGCCCGACCACGCCCACGACGAACGCGCGCCGAACGAACGGCCCGTCGATGTCATCGCGCCGCAACACCTGACCGTCAACGCACCGGCCGGCACCGGCATCGTGCCGCTGTTCGCCACCGGCGAATGGAATGCCTCGCAGCCTGACGTCACGACCGCCGTGATCCTGCTGCACGGCCGGCTGCGCAATGCCGACGCGTATTTCCGCTTCGCCCATCGCGCCCGCGCCGCGGCCGGCCGCAACTCGAACGACACGGTGCTGCTGGTGCCGCAGTTCCTCGCCCAGGCCGACGTGGAAGCGCACCGGCTGCCGGCCTCCACGCTGTGCTGGGACTGGACCGGCTGGATGGGCGGCGGCGAGGCGCTGGCGCCCGCACCGGTCAGCTCGTTCGACGTGCTCGACGCGTTGCTCGCGGCGCTCGCCGACCGCGCCACGTTCCCCGCGCTGCGCGAAGTGGTGGTGGCCGGCCATTCGGGCGGCGGCCAGGTCGCGCAGCGCTACGCGGTGCTGGCACGCGGCGAGGCGGCGTTGAGCGCGCAGGGCGTGGCGCTGCGCTACGTGATTGCGAATCCGTCGTCCTACGTGTATTTCGACCGGCTGCGCCCCGATGCCGACGGCGGCTTCTCGCCGTTCGACGGCGCGCGCTGCACCGGCTTCAACGACTGGAAATACGGCCTCGACGCGCTGCCCGCCTATGCGAGCGAGCAGCCCGCCGCCGCCGAGCCGGGCGCGTTCGAGCGCGGCTATCTGGAACGCGACGTGACCGTGTTGCTCGGCGAGCGCGACTGCGATCCCGAACACCCGGCGCTGGACCGCTCGTGCGCGGCGATGACGCAAGGCGAGCACCGGCTCGGGCGCGGCCTGGCCTATGCCCGCTATATCGCCTCGCGCGGCGCGGCCGGCTGCACCCATGAAACGCACCGGATTCCGGGCGCGGGCCACGACGCCGATGCGGTGTTCGGCTCGCCCGCCGGCATCGCGGCGCTGTTCGGCAACACCACGCGCGAAGCCTGAGCGGCGCACGGAGCCCGCGCGAGCGGGTTCCACGAATCATCACGAATCAGCAGGCAGCACCCCGGACGCGAATCCGGAACATATCCAAGAAAATCAGGAGACCGTATGAATTTGCGCAGCCCGAACTCCACCCCGGATCGACTCGCCGTGCCTGGCGCGACGGTCCGGCGCGCCGCTTCGTCACGTGTGCCGGCCGCGCTGGTCGCGCTGGCGCTGCCCGCGATCGCGCCTGCCGTGCACGCGCAATCGTGCGACAACCAGGCCCTGCCGGGCGGCGCGGCCTGCGTGTCGACGGTGGCCGCCGGCCAGACCGTCAACGGCACCACCATCAACAACGGCGGCCAGCAGACGGTGCGCGGCACGGCGGTGGGCGCGACCGTCTCGTCGGGCGGCACGCAAACCATTTCATCGGGCGGCGGCACCACCAACACGCAGCTCGCGGGCGGGCGGCAGGTGGTGTCGCGCGGCGGCGTGGCGACCGGCACCGTGATCGGCAACGACGGGCTGCAGACGGTGTTCTCGGCCGGTTCGACGGTCAGCACGGTGGTGTCGTCGGGCGGCACGCAGTACATATCGGCGGGCGGCGTGGCGACCGGCACCACGGTGGTGTCGGGCGGCAGCTTCGGCGTGTCGCGCGGCGGCCTGGCCAGCGGCTCGGTGGTCGGCACGGGTGGCCTGATGCGCATCTATTCGGGCGGGCAGGCCAACGACAGCGTGGTGACGGGCGGCAAGCAATACGTGTCGGCCGGCGGCTCGGCCGTCGGCACGGTGGTCAGCGCCGGTTCGCAAGTGGTGTTCACCGGCGGCGCGACCACCTCGACGGTGGTCAACGGCGGCATCCAGCTCGTGTCGAGCGGCGGCCTGGCCACCGGCACGCAGGTCAACGCGGGCGGCGCGCAAACGGTGCTGCTCGGCGGCTCGGCCGCGCAGAGCACGGTGGCGGCCGGCGGCAACCTGACGGTCGACGTGGGCGGCAACACGGCGGCGGGGCCGGTGGCCGCGCAGACGCTGGCCGGCGTGGTGCTGGCCGGCGGCACGCTGACGCTCGACGAAGCCGCCACCGACTTGCTGACCGGCAACGCTGCGGTGTCCGCCGGCACGCTCGCGATGCAGGGCGGCACGGTGGCGTTCGCCGCGCCGAAGGGCGGCGGCTTCAAGACGCTGAGCGTCGGGCAACTGTCGGGCAGCGGCCAGTTCGTGCTGAATACCAACGTCGGCGCGGGGCAGGCCGACCGGCTGGTGGTGGCGCAGGGCACCGGCGCGTATTCGCTGTCGGTGCATGACGGCAGCACCACGGCCGCGGCCGCCAACGCGCGCGTGCAGCTCGTGCAGGCGGCCGGCACCAGCGCGACGTTCACGCTGGCGGGCGGCGGCAACGGCATCGACGTGGGCGCCTACAAGTTCGCGTTGCAGGACGACGGCGGCAACTACTTCCTGGCCAATACCGGCCGCACCAGCGACATCGCCTCGGTCGCGCAGGCCGCGGCGGCCACCACGCCGATGCTCTGGTATCAGCAGCTCGAAACGACGTTCTCGTATCTCGGCGACCTGCGCGGCGGCGCGGGCGACGGCGGCGGCCTGTGGGTTCGCGCCTATGACCAGCGCCTGAAGACCAACCCGGGCGGCACCGCGACCGATTCGACGCTGTACGGCGCGCAGATCGGCCGCGACTGGGCCTTTGCCACGCACGCGGGCACGGTGCACGTGGGCGCGACGGGCGGCTACGCGGAAGCGAACGAGAGCTTCGACGGCCTCGGCAACGGCACCGCGCGGCCCTGGAATATCGGCGCCTACGCGGGCATCGACACGCCGTCGGGCCTGTTCGCGGATACCGTGGTGCGCTACCTCGGCTTCAAGCAATCGCTCGGCGTCACCACCTCGGGCAACCAGGCCACCGGCGGCTACGCGCAATCAGGCTTCGCGTTGTCGATCGACGCCGGCAAGCGCTGGCAGCTCGGCGGGCGCTGGTGGGCCGAGCCGCGCGTCGAGGCCACCTGGCAGCACGACGGTGCGGTGTCCTATCAAACCTCGCTCGGCACGCCGATCGTGCTGCAATCGAAATCGGTGGTGTTCGGCGGCGCGGGCGCGCGGGTCGGCGCGTCGTTCGCGGTGGGCGACCTGAAGCTCGACCCGTATGTCGGCGTGGAGGCCATGCACGTGTTCAACGCGGGGCTGAACGACACGATCGGCGGCACCGCGCTGACCGCCGCGCTGCCGAAGACCTGGATCAACGCCGATCTCGGCGTGGGCGCGACGCTCACGCGCCACGTGCGGGCCTGGGGCGCGTTCGGTTACGGCAAGGGCCACGATTATTCGCAACCGTGGTCGGTGACGGTGGGGCTGCGCTATGTCGACTGAACTCGATACGCTGGCCGCGCGCCGCACGTCGTCGATCATCGAGGCGGCGTTGTCCGCGGTGTCCGCGTCGGGCATGGCGGCGGGCAATGCGGCTGGCGATGTGGCGGGCAAGGCGATGGGCAATGTGACTGGCAAGGCGTCGAGTGTCGCGGCGCCCGATGGCTTGGCGGGTCTGCCGCGCCAAACGGCGGCCGATATGCCGATCCCGGCCGCCGTGCCTGCCGTTGCACCGGTTGTTGCTGTTGCATCAGCCCTTGCACCGGCGGCGTCGCTGGCGCCTGCCGCCGTGCCGGTCGCGTTCGCCGCGCCGCTGGCCCCGGCTGGCTCCGCCGCGCTGGTCGACACCGTGCCGACCGCGATCGTCGATCCCGGCCCGCCGGTGCTCGAAGGGCCGCACGGCATCCGCTACGACTTCAACTACGGCTGCCGCGTGCAGGTGCCGCCCGGTTCGTGGCAGGTGCGCCTGCTCGATACCGACGCCGACGTGGTGCTGTTCGACGAGCCGGTGGACGACGGCATCGTCAGCAGCACGAAGCGCTATTTCGTGCGCTTTCGCATCGAGGTGCTGCGCGACGGCGAGCTGGTGTTCGAGCACGACTACGACGCGCGCGACCGGCAGGTCTACATGCGTCTGCCGGTCGGCACGCTCGGCGACATCCTCGCCTGGTTCCCCTACGTCGACGAATTCCGCCGCACCCACGGTTGCCGCGTGGCGGTGTCGATGGGCGCGGCGCTGTGGTCGCTGTTCGAGGATGCCTATCCCGACCTCGAATACGTGCGCCCCGAGGACGAGGCCGCCGTGCTGGCGCGCAGCTACGCGAGCTACTACCTCGGCATCTTCTTCCCGTGCGACGACCGCACGCATCAGCCGACCGATTTCCGCGTCAGCGGCCTGCAGAAGACGATCCCGTACCTGCTCGGCCTGATGGCCGTGGAGCGCCGCCCGCGCATCGGCGTGCGCGACACCACGCGCCAGATCGCCGAGCCTTACGTGGTGATCGCGGCGCAATCGTCGTCGCAATGCAAGTACTGGAATCACCCGACCGGCTGGTACGAACTGGTGAAGTTCCTGAAGGCGAGCGGCTACCGCGTGCTCTGCATCGACAAGCAGCCGGCGCATGGCGAAAAGCTGATGTGGAATCTGATCCCGTACGGCAGCGAGGATTTCACCGGCGACCTGCCGTTGCAGCAGCGCGCGAGCCTGCTGCTGCACGCCGATTTCTTCATCGGGCTGTCGAGCGGGCTGTCGTGGCTGGCCTGGGCGCTCGGCAAGCCGGTGGTCATGATCAGCGGCTTCACGCACCCGATGAACGAGTTCGAGACGCCGTACCGCGTGATCAACTTCCACGTCTGCAACAGCTGCTGGAACGACACGTCGATCGAGTTCGATCACCTCGACTTCGCGTGGTGTCCGCGCCATGCGGGCACCGACCGGCAGTTCGAATGCTCGCGCACCATCACGCCGGGGCAGGTGATCCGCACGGTCAAGAGCCTGATGACGAATCTCGATCTCGATCCGCGCCGGGCCGCCGCGCCGGTGGCAACCGACGTGCCGATGGCGCCGGCCGCCTGAATTTCCGGGCGCGTCGGCGGGAACGGGGCGCGGCGCAAGCCTATACTTGCGTTTCGTCCTGTTCCTTGTTCCCTATTGCCGCTTGCCCGAGTCACGCCGTGTCGAATTCCCCGCAACCTCCCGCTTCCGCCGCTGTTTCCATTTCCGCCGCCGATACCCAGCCGGCCGCTTCCCCCGCCGATCCGCGTCCGGAGGCCCCCGTGCCGCCCGAACTCGAGGATTGCTGCCAATCCGGCTGCGCGCCCTGCATTTTCGATATGTACGACGACGCGCTCGCCCAATACAAGGCGGACCTGGCGCAATGGCTCGAACGCCATCCCGAGGCGCGGTCCGCCTGAGCGGGGGCGCCGGGTCGGAGCGTTGGAGAAGGGAAGTGGGGAAGGGCGCCGCCGAGGTGCGAACCGGGGCTGCTTGATGCGAATCGGCGCGCTTTTCAGTGCAACCGTCGGCCCGATACTCAGCCCGATACTCAGCCCGATTCGGTGAGCGTCGGCGCGATCGCCCGTCCGATTTCCAGCGCGATTTCCAGTCTGATCATCGGCCCGATTTCCAGACCCGCAATCAGCGCCTTGATCAGCGCAATATTCAGCGCAATATTCAGCGCGACTCGGCCCGATACACGCCGCCCGTCTGTTCCGCGCGCAACTGATAGCCGCGCCTGGCGAACAGATAGCCGGTGCGCACGATCATCACGCCGATCAGCGTGGCCGCCAGCTCGTCGAGACGCGGCAGCCCGGCGCGCGCGCCGGCCAGCGCCAGGGTGGCGACCAGCAGCGTGAGGGCGTCGGTGCGGATGTGCCAGGCGCTCGCCTCAATCAACGCCGCGCCGCCGATCGCGCGCGCACGGCGCAGCATCCAGCGCGACAGCGTTTCCTTGCCCGCCAGCGCGATCGCCAGCACTGCGAACGACAACGCATCGGGCGTCACGTCGCTCGGGGAGCCGAGGTCGGTGGTGGCGCTCCATACCATCTGCGCGCCGGTGGCGAGCAGCAGCACGCCGAGGCCCAGCAGCGCGAACGGCTCGTAGGTCGGGCGCTGTTCGGGCGGCAGCTTCGCGTCGAGCCGGCACGCCACCAGCAGCAGCGCATCGGCCAGCAGATCGACCGCCGCATGCACCGTATCGGCGAAGATCCCCGACGAATGCGCGGCATAGGCGGCACCGGCCTGCGCGGCCATCAGCACCAGGTTGACGACGAGGCTCGTCGTCAGCACACGGCTGGTGATCGCATGAACGGATTGGGACGCGCGCGCTGAACTCGGCATGGAGGCGTGGGGAGTGTTCTGCTTGAATGAAGCAGGACTCTATCGGCCGGAAATGGCAGACCTGTGACAAATGGGGTAACGGCGGCCCGCGAACGGAAATGGGCCGAACGCCGCGAGGCGCGCCGGGCGTGGGGGCGGGAATGTCCCGACGCACCGGAGCGGCCGGTGTCACATGCGTGTCACAGGCGGCGGATTGCAGCCTGCCGCACGCACGTGGGCGGGAACCGCAAGGGCGTAAAAAACGACGGCCCGCGCAACGTGGAAGCGTTACGCGGGCGCCGTGGGGAGCGGCATCGAACCACGATGCCGTGACAGGGACGGGCTTGCTTAATTCGTTGCGGACGCAACCGCCGCGCCGGCATCCATCAGGCCGGCGCCCGGCGCCATCGCCGTGCACGCCGACGAGGACGTGACCGCGATCTGCGAGGGGCGGGCCGTGGCGATCAGCTTCTGCGAGATCTGCGCGGGCGTCAGGTTCGGGTTGAGCGCCAGCATCAGGCTCGCCACGCCGGCCACTTGCGGTGCGGCCAGGCTGGTGCCGCTGTTGGTCTGATACGTGTCGCTGCCCGGGCTGGTGGTGCCGGTGTTGCTGGTCGACAGGATCGTCGAGCCCGGCGCGCTCACCGTGATTTCCGGGCTGTAGTTGCTGTACCAGGCGCGCTTGCCGGTCGAATCGGTCGCGCCGACGGCGACCACGCCGGTGCAGTTCGCAGGGCGATCCTGGCCGTTGGCGAGGCCGTCGTTGCCGGCTGCCACCACCACCGTCACGCCGCGCGCGATCACGTCGTTGATGGCCGACTGGAACGTGCTGCCGCACGGGCCGCTGCCGCCGAGGCTCAGGTTGATGACCTTGGCCGGGGTGGGGTTGTCGGCCACGCCCGACACCGAGATGCCGGCCGCCCAGCGCATCGCGTCGGCGATGTCGCTGGTGGTGCCGCCGCACTTGCCGAGCACGCGCACCGGCTGGATCTTGCCGAACCAGCTCGCGCCCGCGATGCCGGTGCCGTTGTTGCCGACCGCGCCGATCAGGCCGGCCACCTGCGTGCCGTGCCAGCTGCTGTTGCTCGGCGCGCTCGCGCAGTTGTAGAACGGGCTGGTCGAATCGTTCAGCTCGGCCTGCGTGACCCAGTCGCCCGGATCGGTCGCGTCGGCGCTGCGGCCGTGGCCGTTGTTGCCGGTGTTCACGTCGGTGATGAAGTCGTAGCCGGCCACCAGGTTGGCGGCGATGTCGGTGTGCGGGCGGTAGCCGGTGTCGAGCACGGCGGTCACCACGGTCGATGCGCCGGTGGTCAGGCTCCAGGCGGCCGGCATGTTGGTGCCGGTCGCGGTGCTGAAGTCGTTCCATTGCTGCGCGTAGCTCGGATCGTTCGGCGTGACCGTCGTGGCGCTGGCGAACAGGCGGCGGTCCGGTTCGGCGTAGGCCACGTCGCTGTCGACGGCGAATGCCTGCGCCAGCGTGTTGGCGTCGGTGCTCGACACGCGCTTGCCGAGCGACACCACGGCCGAGCCGTCCGACATGGTGCGCTCGAGCTGCACGTTGTCGAAGCTCGGCAGCGCGGCGGTGCTGCCGCCGGTGCTGGTTGCGGCGAGGATGCTGGCCTTCGAGCGTTGCGTGTTCCATTGCGTCAGCACGCGGCTGATCACGTTGCCCACGCGCGCCGGATCGGCGGCGGTGGACGCGGCGGCCAGCGTGCGGGCGCCGTTGCTGCTGGTCGAGGCGGAAGCCGAGGCGAGCTTGACGATCAGGTGATCGACCGGTGCCTCGAACGCGCTCAAAGACACCAGCGACGGCGTGGCCGTCGAGTTGCCGTCGGTCGTCGTGCTGGACGTGGTGCTGCTGCTGGTGGTGGTCGAGGCCGTGGCGGCTTGCGAGGAGGCCAGGGCCGTGGTGCACATCGCGGAGTTGTTCGACGAGGTGCCGGAGGACGAACCCGAGGTGGATGCCGTGGTGCCGCTGCTGGTACCGTTGCCGGCCGCGGCCGACGCGGTGGGCGTATCACCGCCGCCGCCACCGCCGCAACCGGCAATCACGGATGCGATCAACGTCATCGAAACGACGGTGGCCAGCGTACGAATCTGACCCGGGCGGAACTGGGCGGGGTTGAAGCGCTCGATATTCATGTCGTGACTCATTCTTTGTGTTCGCAACCGCCATCCCGCGGTCAGGGGGACCGCCTGGCAACGTGGCTACACGACACCCCGGTCGCGTTCGCCGCCATCGTCGCGATGGAAGGCCGGTCCGTTTCTCCCGCTGCGCTGACGCGTGCAGCAAGAGCTTCTGTTCCGGGTAACGGCGCGCGTTCACAATTCTTAATAGTTGCCTGTAAAAGCTTGGCATCCGAAATGATCGGAATCCTTGCGGGGACGGATCGCAATCCCGGAAATGCATGAATGAGTTCTGATCGATCGTTTGAATAGCGGCTTGTAAACCCCGTACATCAAGGGATTCGTATTTGTCATATGAATTTGGATAACTAAGAAATGCGCCAAGTAAGTTTTGAAAGTCCGGTTTGGAGGCGGGGAATCATCTGATCGAAGCCGAATCGAAAAGTCTGAATTGAGGGCGCGGCGAGCGGGCCAGGCAGGCCGTTTTGCTTCGCCATGCCAAGCGAATTGATCGAGAGGAACGCACCACTATGACTGCAAGCCATTCGTATGGAATGAACCGTTTCAAGGCCGCGCTCGCGGCGCGGCGCCAGCAGGTCGGCTTCTGGGTGTCGATGGCCGAGCCCTATCTGTCGGAGATCACCGCGACGGCCGGTTTCGACTGGCTGCTGATCGACGGCGAGCACGCGCCGAACGACGTGCGCAGCATCGTCGGGCAGTTGCAGGCCGTGGCACCCTATCGCGCCGAGGCGGTGGTGCGGCCGGTGGAGGGCCATGCCGCGCTGATCAAGCAGTTGCTCGACGCGGGCGCGCGCACCTTGCTGGTGCCGATGGTCGAAACCGCCGAGCAGGCGAGCGCGCTGGTGGCGGCGGTGCGCTACCCGCCGCGCGGCGTGCGGGGCGTGGGCAGTGCGGTGGCGCGCGCCTCGCGCTGGAACCAGCGCACCGATTACCTCGATCTGGCCGACGAGGAAATCTGCCTGCTGGTGCAGGCCGAAAGTGCCACCGCGCTGGCGAACCTGGAGGCGATCTGCGCCGTCGACGGCGTGGACGGCGTGTTCATCGGGCCGGCGGACCTGGCCGCGTCGATGGGGCATCGCGGCAACCCGCGCCATGCCGACGTGCAGTTCGCGATCGACGACGCCATCGCGCGCATCGTGCGCAGCGGCAAGGCGGCCGGCACGCTGACCGACGATGCGACGCTCGCGCGTCATTACCTGTCGCTCGGTTGCCTGTTCGTGGCGGTGGGCGTGGACGTGCTGCTCTACGCGAACGCGGTGCGCGCGGTGGCCAACACGTTCGGCGTGGGGCCGTCCGATCGCGAACGTTGACCCCGGCGGGCGCGAAACGCAGCCGGGGCGCGTGCGTTGAACGTCGCGCGCATTACCGGTGTAATGCGCCGCGATCGGTTGCGGGCGGGGCCGGCGGCCGATCTGCCCGCATCGCGCCGCGGCACGGAAAGATGCGGTAAGACGCCGAAATTGCATCTGCGGGCACAACTTCCTAAAGTGAAGCGCACTCTTT
>NZ_BAAILN010000012.1:125993-155730 GCF_054589155.1 Burkholderia sp. 3C | reverse complement strand
TTCCGGGCCGAGGCGTTTTTTTTGGTGCGCCGCCGTTGCACGCGAGCGGGCCGCCCGCGCCGCGAAGCATGCGAAGATGGCGCCGCGCCCCGGTCGCGGGCATACGACGGAGGCACGATGAATGGATGGTGGGCCGGCGCGACGTCCGGCGTCTGGCGGGAAGGCTTGTGGGATCTGCTCGAACGGCTGTGGGCGCTGCTCGTGCTGGTGTTCCATTTCCTGTTGTGGCTGTTGCGCTTTCTCGGCGGCGGCGGTTGAGCGTGCGGCCGCCCGCGCGCCGTTGACGATTCGCATGATTTCGCAACGAATCGGAACGGTAGAATCGACCGCGCGACACGAACGGCCCGCATCCCGACCGGCGATCGATACGGGCCGACGAGCTAACCACGAACCATGGGGTTGTGATGACGCGAATCATCGAATGGCTGGCGCTGGGCGGCATGTTGACCTTCGGCTCGGCGGCCCTGGCCGCTCAGGCGGCGGGCCATGCGGCGGCAAGCGACGCGCGCTACGCGCACGTCGAGCTGTACCAACGTTGGGAGCCGACCGTGCAGGGCGGCATCTCGGCCGCGCAATGCAACGGCGGCGCGCACGGCGAGATCGTGACGGGCTTCGGCGATTGGTCGCGCACGATCCGGATGGCCACCAACGGCGCGCCGGGCGGTTGCGTCATGCAACTGGCCGTCATCGATCCGGACCGCAGCCTGCAGGACTGGCAGCCGATCACGCGCTTCACGCCCACCGGCGACCCGGGCCAATGCGGCAACGCCGGGATCAACCGCGTGCCGGTGGTGCGCACGCTGGAGGAAGCGCGCGCGCAGGCGTCCGCCATCGTGGTCGATACCGACAACCGCCCCGGCGGCTGCGACCTGCAGTTCGCCACCAACGTGGCCGGCCCGCGCATCGGCGTGTGGTTCGACACCGAACGCAGCCGCGGCCCGTGGGACAACGGCTGCCAGATGACGGGCCAGCACGCCGCCACGGCCAACGAACCGGCCACCATCCATGTCGATACCGACGATGCCCGCTCGGCCTGCCTGTTCCAGATGGGCCTGTTCCCCGACCGCGATCCGCTCAAGCCGCACGCCACGGTGAGCTACCGGTGAGCGTGCAACGATCGGCGGGCCGCGGATGAATTCGGACGATTTCAAGGTGTTTCTGCACGTCGCGAAAACGCTCAGCATTTCGCGCACGGCGATGGAGTCGGGCACCAACCAGTCGACGGTGAGCCGGCGCATCGGTTTGCTGGAGGCGGAGCTGGGCGTGCGCCTGTTTCGCCGCAGCGGGCGCGGCGTGGAGCTGACCGAGCGCGGCCGGCACCTGCTCGGCTATGCGCAGACGCTCGAACGCACGCTCGACGAGGCACGCGAGGCGATGCGCAGCGGCGGCGGGCGCGGCCCCGAAAGCCTGACCATCGCCGCGCAGCCCACCGTCGCGCGCATCATGTTCGGCCGCCTCGGCAATCTGCTGAAGGCGCGCTATCCCGTTACACGCATCCGTTTCGTCGAGGGGCTGGCGAGCCAGATCCTCGGCCGCCTCAGCGACGGCGAGATCGATCTCGCGGTGATGTACGTGCCTGAGCATCGCGGCGCGATGCAGTTCGACGCGCTGCTGACCGAGGCGGTGTGCCTGGTCACCTATGCCGGCTATATGCTGCCGCCCGGGCCGTTCGACGTGCGCGAGCTGGGCCGGATTCCGCTGATCCTGCCGAGCACGCATCATGGGCTGCGCTTGCTGGTGGAAACGCTGGCCGAACGGCATGGCTTCACGCCGCAGATCGCGCTCGAATGCGACGGCTCGATCTCGCTGACCAAGCGCCTCGTGATGGAACGTTGCGGATGCACCGTGTTGCCGGCGGCATCGGTGGTGGAGGAGGTGGCGGGGGGACGGCTGCGCTGCTTCGCGCTGAGTACGCCGCCCGTCACGCGCGAGGTGGCGATCGCCTGGCCGCAGAACCGCGCGATGCCCGAGGGGGTGTGGGAGGTGACGCGCGCGATCCGCGATCTGGCCGCGACGCTGGTGGATGACGGCAGCTGGCCCGGCACGACGCTGCTTGCGCCGCAGGCGCCGGTTGGGGTGCCGGCTCCGCCCGAAGCTTAGGCGTCGCAGGCGTATTCGGGGGTAACCGGCGCGGTTCGCGCCGCCTGCCGGCGACGCGTTCCAGGGGGCCGAACCGCGTTCGAATCAAGCCCGAATACCGCACGAACCCGCCGAACCGCCCCAGCCCCTTCGATCTCAACCCAACCGATTCGCCGGCGTGATCTGCCGCGGATCGGTGCGCAACTCGATCACCGCGGGCACGCCGGCCTGGCGCGCGCGTTCGAACGCGGCCGGGAAATCCTCGGTGCGTGCCACGCGCTCGGCATGCGCGCCGAACGCGCGCGCCATCGCCACGAAATCCGGATTGACCAGCCGCGTGGCCGACACGCGCCCCGGATACTCGCGCTCCTGATGCATGCGGATGGTGCCGAGCATTGCGTTGTTGACGACGATCGCGATCAGCGGCGCGCCGAATTGCACGGCTGTGGCCAATTCCTGCGGATACATCATGAAGCAGCCGTCGCCGGCGAAGCACACCACCTCGCGCGCCGGAAACTTCAGCTTGGCGGCGATCGCGGCCGGGAAGCCGTAACCCATCGCGCCGTTGGTGGGCGCCAGCTCGGTGGCCATCCGGCGGTAGCGGTAGAAGCGATGCACCCACACCGTGTAGTTGCCCGCGCCGTTGGTGATCACCGCGTCGTCGGGCAGCACCGCGTCGAGATGCGCGACCACCTGCGCCAGATCCACGCCATCGAGTTCGGGCGAGGCCGGCGGCGGCGTGGAGTGGGCGATGTAATCGGCGCGCGCGGCGGCCGTCCAGTCGTGCCAGCGCTGCCGGATGGCCGCGTCGAGCGGCGCGAGCGCGTCGAGCGCCTGCGCGAAGACCGGCAGCGAGGCCGCGATCGGCAACGCCGCCTGATAGACGCGGCCCAATTCTTCGGGGTCCGGATGAACGTGGATCAGCGTCTGCTTCGTGACCGGGCTGTCGAACAGCGTATAGCCCGACGAAGTGGTTTCGGCGAGCCGCGAGCCGATCACCAGCAGCAGGTCGGCCGCCTTCGCGCGCGTGGCCAGCGCCGGCGACACGCCCAGGCCCAACTGGCCGACGTAATGCGGATCGCGGTTGTCGAGCAGATCCTGGCGGCGGAACGACGCCGCTACCGGCAGGTCGTTGGCCGCTGCGAAGCGCGCCAGCGCGGCGCAGCCGGCTTCGTCCCAGCCGGTGCCGCCCGCGATCACGAGCGGGCGCTCGGCCTGCGCCAGCCGCTCGCGCAGCTCCGCCATCGCCTGCGCGTCCGGCGCGGCGCGCGCGATGCGCACCGGCGGCGCGTCGGCCACCTCGGCCTCGGGCGCGTTGAACAGCACGTTCTCGGGCAGCGCGATCACCACCGGCCCCGGCCGGCCCGACATCGCCACGCTGAACGCGCGCGCGACGATTTCCGGAATCCGCTCGATGCGGTCGATCTCCACCACCCATTTCGCGAGTCCGCCGAACATGCGGCCGTAGTCCACTTCCTGGAACGCGCCGCGCCCCGCGAAGCCGCCCTCGATCTGGCCGATGAACAGCAGCATCGGCGTCGAATCCTCGTTGGCGGTGTGCACGCCGTTGCTCGCGTGCGTCGCGCCGGGGCCGCGCGTCACGAAGCAGATGCCGGGGCGGCCGGTCAGCTTGCCGTACGCGTCGGCCATGTTCGACGCCGCGCCCTCGTGGCGCGTGGTGATGGTGGCGATGCCCGGGGTGTCGTACAGCGCGTCGAGCACCGGCAGGTAGCTTTCGCCGGGCACGCAGTAGACGGTATCGGCGCCGTTGCGCACCAGCGCATCCACCAGCAGGCGGCCGCCGTTGCGCGGCTGGGTGAGGTCAGACATGGGTTTCAAGCTCCTTGTTGCGGGTTTCCGGCAGGAATACCGCGGCGATGAGGACGAGCACGTAGGACGCGGCGGCCCACATGCCGATCGATTTGGCGAGGCCCGCGGCGGCGCTCGTGAAGCCGACCGCGGCCGGCACCAGCGAGCCGATGCCGCGGCCGAAGTTGTACGAGAAGCCGCCGGCCGAGGCGCGGATCTGCGCCGGGAACAGCTCGGTGAAGCAGGCGCCCATCCCCGACACGATGCCCGACTGGAACAGGCCGAGCGGGAAGCCGAGCAGCAGCAGCGCGAGCGGCGGCAGGTGCAGCAGCGTGTAGGCCAGCACGGTCAGGATCGCGCCGGCCGCCGACAGCGCGAACGTGGCGCGGCGGCCGATGCCGTCGCTGAGGTAGGCCATGCCGATATAGCCGCAGAACGAGCCGAGCAGGTTCACGACCAGATAGAGCGTGGCGAGGTTGACGGGCAGGTTCTGCGTCTGGCGCAGGTAGGTGACGAGCCAGGTCAGGATCGTGTAGTTGCCGCCGAGCGCGCCGGCCGCCATCAGCGAGGCCAGCAGCGTGCGCGGCAGCACGCCGGGTGCGAACACCTGCGCGAACGTTTCCAGCATGCCGGTGCGGGCGCGATGCTCGGCCGCCGCCTCGAACGCCGCCGATTCGCCGACGTTGCGGCGCATCCAGAGCACCAGCAGGCCGGGCAGGATGCCGATCAGGAACAGCACGCGCCAGGCCAGATGCTCGGGCAGCGCGTTGAACAGCGCCCAGTAGGCGAGTGCGGCCAGCGCATAGCCCACCGGCCAGCCGCTCTGCACCGCGCCGACCGCGCGGCCGCGAATGCGCCTGTCCACCACCTCGCCGATCAGGATCGCGCCCGCGGCCCATTCGCCGCCGAAGCCGAGGCCCTGCAGGCTGCGCGTGAACAGCAACTGCTCGAAGCCGTTGGTGAACGCGGACAAGCCGGTAAACAACGAGAACCACAGGATCGCCAGCTTCAGCACGCGCACGCGGCCGATGCGGTCGGCCAGCACGCCCGCGATCACGCCGCCGATCGCCGACGACACCAGCGCCGAGGTGCCGATCACGCCGGCCTGCGCCTTGGTCATGCTCCACGCGCCGAGCAGCGTCGGAATCACGAACGCGAAGAACTGCACGTCCATCGCATCGAGCACCCAGCCCAGGAAGCATGCCCAGAAGGTTCGGCGCTGGGCGGGCGCCATCGTGCTGTACCACGGTTGCATGATCGATCGTCTCCTGCAGGCGGATGGGCGCCTGTCGTCTGTCGTTATGGGTGCGGCGAGGCGGCCCGAAGGCGCGGGTGGCGCGGGCTGCATCGTCGAACCGATTATGGCGACGGCCGCACGTGGCGCGTTGCGCCGGCCGCATAGCAGCTATGCGCGCGCGGCCCGGCGTGTTTCGGCATGCGAACGAAAGGCAATTGAAATGAATGCGAGGCATTCGGTAAGCCGGTGCTCGGACATCACGGTTGATTCCGGGACGACCGCGATCAACCTGTGCGGGCAGCTTTGCCGTCGGCCGAAGCCGCCACGGCAAAAACGAAACGCGGTTAACCCGCAATGATCAGTTGTCTAATGACATCTGTCCGAGCAGTCAGGACCACCAAAGAGTTTTCCCTCGGTCGCGCGGAGGCGCTGCGGCGACGGGCGCGAGTTTCGGATTCAAGTCGTTGAATCCTATATAAAACCTGCCTGAGAGGCAGATTCGGCGAGGTGGCCCTCTGCGGGTATGCACCAAGTGTACAAGCGTGGTTCTGGCCCGATAGACTCGCTTCCTAGTTGTACGACGTGAGACAGCGGGTGGCTGCCTGACAGTGATCGGACGACAAGACGGAACGCAGCGCGCAACGAACGCCGCCTGCCCGGCACGGCAAAACCAATACTCGATATTCCCTGAGGAGACTTGACCATGAAAACGATCTTCACGCGTACGCGCGTCACCGCCGCCGTCGTCGCGGTGCTCGCCGCGGCCACGACGATGTCCGCCGAGGCCCGCGTGTTCCGCTCGGCCGACGTCCACAGCGACACCTTCCCGACCAACATGGCCGTGAAGTTCATGAGCGACGAGATCAAGAAGGCGACCGACGGCAAGGATTCGATCAAGGTCTACGGCAACAGCGCGCTCGGTTCGGAGAACGAAACGGTCGACCAGGTGCGGATCGGCGCGATCGACATGGTTCGCGCGAACGGCGCGGCGTTCAACGAGATCGTGCCGGAATCGATGATCCCGTCGTTCCCGTTCCTGTTCCGCGACATCGAGCACTTCCGCAAGGTGATGTACGGCCCGGAAGGCCAGAAGATCCTCGACGCGTTCAAGGCCAAGGGCATGATCGCGCTGACGTTCTATGAAAGCGGCGCGCGCTCGATCTACGCGAAGCGCCCGGTCAAGTCGCCGGCCGACATGAAGGGCCTCAAGGTGCGCGTGCAACCGTCGGACCTGATGGTCGACGAGATCCGCGCGATGGGCGGCGTGCCGACCCCGATGCCGTTCTCGGAAGTCTATACGGGCCTGAAGACGGGCCTGGTGGATGCCGCCGAAAACAACCTGCCGTCGTACGACGAAACCAAGCACTACGAAGTGGCGACCGTGTTCTCGGAAACGCAGCACGCCATGACGCCGGAAGTGCTGGTGTTCTCGAAGAAGATCTGGGACACGCTGAGCCCGCAGGAACAGGCCGCGATCAAGAAGGCCGCCGCCGATTCCGTGCCGTACTACGTGAACCTGTGGACGGCGCGTGAAGCCGACGCGCGCACCGCCGTGCTGAAGGGCGGCGCGACCATCGTGCCGGCCGCGCAGATCGACCGCGCCGCGTTCGTGAAGGCGATGCAGCCGCTTTGGACCAAGTACGAGAAGACCCCGATGATGAAGCAGATCGTCGACGAGATTCAGCAGATCAAGTAACACCCGGTGCACGGGCCGCCGCGACAAGCGAGCGGCCCGCGCCCGTGCTTCAACGGCCGCGCGAGGCTTCGCCCGGCCGCGTTTCCTGTCCCGAGAGGTTCCCAATGAGGTTCATCAAGCACTCGAACGACGTGCTGTTCATGGCGCTCGCGGTGGTGGCGTCGGCGAGTCTCGTCGTGCTGACGGCCATGGTGTTCTACGCCGTGGTGATGCGCTACGTCTTCAACAACGCGCCCGATTTCGTCGAGCCGATCGCGCTGTTGCTGGTGATCGTGATCGCGATGTTCGGCGCCGCGATGAAGGTGCGCGACGGCGGCCATATCGGCCTCGATTCGTTCGTGCGGCGGCTTTCGCCCAAGGCGCAGACGGTCGTGCACGCCTTCCAGCATCTCTGCCTGATGGCGTTCGCCGTGGCGATCATCGCCGGCTGCTATCAAATGGCCGAAACCACCTTCGAGGATCGCATCCCGATCATCGGCCTGCCCGAATCGGTCCGTTATCTGATCCCGATGCCGGCCGGCCTGGCCATCATCCTGTTCTCGCTCGAGCACCTGCTTGCGCTGCGCAAACGCAACCGAACCTGACCCAACATGGAACTCGCAATCCTTTCCATCAGCTTCCTGCTGCTGCTGTTTCTCGGGGTGCCCGTCTCGTTCGCGCTCGGGCTCGCCTGCGTCGCGACCTATCTCGCCGAGGGCCTGCCGATCGCCACCGCGATGCAGTCGGTCATCTCCGGGATGAACGCGTTCTCGTTCCTGGCGGTGCCGTTCTTCATCTTCTCGGGCGAACTGATGCTGCACGGCGGCATCGCCGACCGCATTTTGAAGTTCGCGCAGGCGATCGTCGGCCACTTCCGCGGCGGCCTCGGCATGGCCAACGTGGTGGCCTGCACGCTGTTCGGCGGCGTGTCCGGTTCGCCGACCGCCGACACCTCGGCGATGGGCGGCGTGGTGATTCCGCTGATGAAGCGCGAAGGCTACAGCGCCGCGTACGCCGTCAACGTCACGACCCACGCCTCGCTGGCCGGCGCGCTGATGCCGACCTCGACCAACATGATCATCTACGCGTTCGCCGCGCAGGGCATCGTGGGCATGCTCAACGGCCAGCGCGTGAGCGGCGTGTCGATCGGCGACCTGCTGTTCTCGGGCCTGCTGCCGGTGCTGTGGGTGATGGGCTTCGTGCTGCTCGCCGCCTATTGGCAGGCGCGCCGCTACGGCTATCCGCGCCGCGCCGACGGCAGCACCGCGCTGCAGAAGTTCCCGGGCTGGGCTGCGGTGGCGCGTGCGTTCGCCGGCGCGTTGCCGGGCCTCGGCGTGATCGCGATCATCCTGGTGTGCGTGGCCAAGGGCATTGCGACCGCCACCGAGGCGGCCGCGATCGCGGTGGTGTATTCGCTGGTGCTGACGATCTTCATCTACCGCACGCTGACCATGAAGAAGCTGATGCGCGCGCTGTCGCACGCCGCGCGCACGACCGGCGTGGTGCTGCTGCTGATCGCCGTATCGAACATGCTGCGCTTCCAGATGTCGTACCTGGAAATTCCCGATTCGATCGAGCACCTGCTGCTGCAATCGAACGCGCAGCCGTGGCTGATGCTGCTGTACATCAACATCCTGCAGGTGTTCCTCGGCACGTTCGTGGACATGGCCGCGCACATCCTGATCACCACGCCGCTGTTCCTGCCGATCGCGATGGCGTGCGGCGTGGGGCCGGTGCAGTTCGGGATCATGCTGCTGCTGAACTGCTCGCTGGGCCTCGTGCATCCGCCGATCGGCTCGGTGCAGTTCGTGGGCTGCGCGATCGGGGAGGTGTCGATCGGCGAGACCACCAAGACGGCCTGGCCGTATTACCTGGCGATCTTCAGCGCGATCAACATCGTGACCTACTGGCCGTTCTTCTCGACCTGGCTGCCGAGCGTGATCAGCGGGCACCCGGTGTTCTGATTCTGATCGAATGATTGGCCGGCCCGAGTGAGGGTTCGGGCCGGTGCAAAGCAAAACGCCAGGCGCGGAGGAATCCGCGCCTGGCGTTTTTCATGGGGCGTCGTGCATCAGAGCCGGATCAAGGGCGGCGCATCGGCATCGGGACCATCGGTCAGCATCGGGTCGTCGAGAAAATGCCGATGAATGGCCGAGCCGTCGAAGCGCTCCATCGAGATTCGCGACCGGCCGAACAGCGCGGGCGTCGCCCAATCGCCGAGCGCCAGTGCCGGGTAGCCGTGCACGCGTCGCGATGGGTAGACGAAGCCGTCGGGACGTGCATCGGCGGCCAGCGTCAGCATCGCGTTGCGCAGCCGCAGGCCGAGCCATTGGCAGGCTTCGTGATCGGGCGAGCCGATGATGTCGTGGATGCCCAACCGGCTGCAGTGGTCGAGGCCGAGATGCCAGAGCACCAGCGGCCTGGCGAAGCGGACCCGTGCGATCACGCCGTGATCGAGGGCTTGCGGCGACACATGGAAGCCGTTGCCCGCGCCGCGGTTGTTGCGCACGAGCTGGCTCTCCCAGGCCGCGACCGCGTCGTCCGTGGCGAGGTAGAGCCAGGTGAACGGCAGGCGATGGTCGCGACGCACGAGTTCGAGCGGCGGCCCGAACCGGTGAGGGGTGAACGGTGATGCCGTGGCGACGTACTTCTCGTTGTCGATGGCGCGCACGAACACCTGGCTCGGATGGTAGGTATAGGTGCGGCCGTCAAGGGCGCGAAGAATGGCTTCGGTGGTTGGGACGATCTCCGTCAGATAGCCCGGAAGCGGTGCATCGATGAGGGTTGGCCTGCTCACATTGCAGTCTCAGTCGGGATCCTCGGCCTGGAGCTTCGCGAGTGCGATGACCTTGTCGAGCCGTGCGCCTTGCGAAAGACCGAGCATTCGCGTTTGCGCTTGCGCCAAGGGGCCGCGATCGGCAAACGGCAGGCCGGCGATCACTTCCGCGGGCGACAGTTCGTTCAGCGAATCTTGCTCGGTCAGGAAAAAGCCGTGAATCCGTGTTCTCGACTTCCGTTGGAGGATGCGAAGCACGCCGGGCATGATCGACGGTATGTCGCCGACGAATTGCCAGGCGGGGTAGGCGCGGCCGTTCTGCATGCCTGCCGGGATGACGCTGTAGAAGCGTGTGCCGTCACCGCGGTAAAGCGTGCTCCTGGACATGCCCGATTGCTCGAGTACCTCCTCGGGGCTCAATCTGGAAACCGGCAAACCCTGTTGCGCGACCGATGCCGCACGCGAATGCGATCGCTCCAGCCCGAGAATCTTGCGCAGCGACGCGGCCAATGCACTGCGCATCGTGGCCTGGAGCAGGATGTCGTCGCGCTCCAAGTGCTTGCGTTCGAGTTCGGCGGAGGCGCCGCACAGCAGATCCGCCGCCACGCGGTCGAGCAGCTTTTCCGGGTCGCCCGAGTAATGCCCGGTTGCGAGTGCGATCAGGTCGGCACGCGTTGCGGTTTTTTTTCTGCGGGTTGCGAGTTCCATGGGCAGCTCCTTCAGCAAACCGAGGGGGGCGCCGTGAGCGGCGCGACGTTATGTTGTTCAGCTTCGAGGCGCGCGAGCAGTGCGGCGCGCTTGGCTCCTTCGGGCACGGCGCGCGACAGCGATTTGTCGGCCCGGGCCAGCCTGTCGCGGGTGGCGTCGAGTTCCGACAGAACGGTTTTCCTGATCCTGCCGCACTCGTTGGCGGACAGGGCGATCGCTCGATCCCGGTTCGACATGTCGGTGTTTCCAGCCCGGAAAGCATGAAGGAGTCACGACTCTAGCATATTTCTCATTTGTCCCATTTATCCCGTTTTTCTCAAATACTCGATGTGGACGTGACATAGCATCCGGCACGAACGGCAGGTGACGAGCGGCTACAGGGTGCGAAATGGGAAAGCGGGCGGGGAGAGCGGAAGGTTTGCTACGGATGGCGAAGCATGGGTAGTGACGTGCGCCGCGTGGTGCGGGCAAACCGGCCATCGTTGCGACGGCCGGTTTCGATCAGCCTGCGTAACGCTTAATGCACCCAGTGGCAGCTGCGATGGTGGTGGTGATCGAAATGGCAAACCTTGTGCGGGCGGGCTTCCGCGTTCGTCACGAGGAGGGCGAGCGTCACGGCCAGGGCCGATGCGAGCAGCGTTTTTTTCATGGAGATGTCCTGAACGGAATAGTGTGGTTGTAGTACCGGATACGCCGTGTCGTGGCGGCCGACGTCATCGATGGGCTTGCGTGATCCGGGTTCGTTGCCGAACGAACTCGATGATACGAAGCCGGCTTATTTCAGGTGCAACGGTTTGTAACCATCCATTTAAAACAGCATTCAATTGGCTTTCGGTCGTGAATATTCGCGACTGGTCATGGCCCTGTCACAGGCGCTCATGGGCATTCCGACCGCTTCAGATCGGAAACTGCGTGGTCGACAAAATTTCCTTCAGGACCACGAACGTGCGGATCTGCCGAACCCCGGGCAGATAGAGCAATTGCTCGGCGTGCAGCCGGTTGAAGGTTTCGCTGTCGCGTGTGCGCACCAGCATGAACGCATCGAACTCGCCGGTCACCACATGGCATTCCATGCAGCCCGACACCTTCTGCGCGGCCTTCTCGAACGCGGCGAACGATTCGGGCGTGGAGCGATCGAGCACCACGCCGATCATGACCAGCATTCCGGCATTGAGCGCCTTCGGCTCCAGCAACGCCACCACGCCGCGAATCAGGCCCGCATCCTTCAGTTTCTCGACACGCCGCAGGCAGGCCGGCGGGCTCAGGTTCACGCGCGCGGCGAGCGCGACGTTCGAGACCGAGGCGTCCTTCTGCAACGCCCGCAGGATCGCGCGGTCGGTGCGGTCCAGTGCGGCGCCCGCCGCCTCGGCCTTGGCCCGGGCGGACGTCGTGCTTTCCGATGTTCGTTTTGTTGCGCACATGGGTGAGTTTTCCTAATGAAATTCCGCCTGATTATCCATCTGTTTTCCAAACATCGAAAATCGACAATTTATTCGCAACCCTGGTTCGTTCGATCGCTTCTACGATGATCGGGTCGTTTCGATGACAGCCGCACGACGGCGCCGGGCCATGCCGGCGCCGCGCGCCACGACCGAATCCATCGCCCAAGGAGCGCAGCATGAACCTTCAGAAATTCCCGCGTTACCCGCTAACCTTCGGCCCGACGCCGATCCAGCCGCTCAAGCGGCTCAGTGCGCATCTGGGCGGCAAGGTCGAGCTGTACGCGAAGCGCGAGGACTGCAACAGCGGCCTCGCGTTCGGCGGCAACAAGACCCGCAAGCTCGAATACCTGATCCCCGACGCGATCGCGCAGGGCGCCGACACGCTGGTGTCGATCGGCGGCGTGCAGTCGAACCAGACGCGCCAGGTGGCGGCGGTGGCCGCGCATCTCGGCATGAAGTGCGTGCTGGTGCAGGAGAACTGGGTCAACTACAGCGATGCCGTGTACGACCGGGTCGGCAATATCCAACTGTCGCGCATGATGGGCGCCGACGTGCGGCTGGTGCCGGACGGCTTCGACATCGGCATCCGCAAGAGCTGGGAAGAGGCGATGGCCGACGTGCGCGCCAGCGGCGGCAAGCCGTATCCGATTCCGGCCGGCTGCTCCGAGCATCCGCTGGGCGGCCTCGGTTTCGTGGGCTTTGCCGAGGAAGTGCGCGCGCAGGAAGCCGAGCTGGGGTTCCGCTTCGACTACATCGTGGTGTGCTCGGTCACGGGCAGCACGCAGGCCGGCATGGTGGTGGGCTTCGCGGCCGACGGGCGCGCCGATCGCGTGATCGGCATCGACGCCTCGGCCAAGCCGGCGCAGACGCGCGAGCAGATCCTGCGCATCGCGCGCGGCACCGCCGATCGCGTCGAGCTGGGCCGTGCGATCACGGAGGCCGACGTGGTGCTCGACGAGCGCTTCGGCGGCCCCGAATACGGCCTGCCGAGCGAGGGCACGCTGGAGGCGATCCGCCTGTCGGCGAAGTTCGAGGGCATGCTGACCGATCCGGTGTACGAAGGAAAATCGATGCACGGCATGATCGAGAAAGTACGGCTCGGCGAGTTCCCGGCCGGCTCGAAGGTGCTGTATGCGCATCTGGGCGGCGTGCCGGCGTTGAGCGCCTACAGCTACTTGTTCCGCGACGGTTGATGCGGTAGCGGCAGTAGCGGCATCGCCCCAAGGGCCGGCTGGCGCGTTGCGTCGCCGGCCCTTCGCGCTTCGATCACGATTCGTGATGACGCCATCAGCAAACAGCATTGGCGAGGCGCGGCGGCATGTTGTTTACTTGGCGCACCGCCGCAGCGCGCCGATTCCCGGCCGCGCGCGGCGTGCACACAAAAGATACGGAGAACAGGCATGGGAGACGTCAATCGCCTGTTCCGGCTCGACGGGCGCCGCGCGCTCGTGACCGGGTCGGGACGCGGCATCGGCTTGGCACTCGCGCGCGGCCTCGCCGAAGCCGGCGCCAGCATCGCGATCAACGATCGCAATCCCGAGAAGGCGGCTGCGCTGGCCGCCACGTTCCGCGAGCAGGGCTTCGACGCCGCGCCCGCGGTGTTCGACGTGACCGATTCGGCGCAGGCCACGGCCGCGATCGACGCGTTCGAGGCCGAGGTCGGCCCGATCGACATCCTCGTCAACAACGCCGGCATCCAGCGCCGCGCGCCGCTCGACCAGTTCGCGGACGACGACTGGCACGCGCTGATGCGCGTCAATCTCGACGGCGCGTTCATCGTGTCGCGCGCGGTGGCGCGCCACATGATCGCGCGCGGCCACGGCAAGATCGTCAACATCTGCTCGGTGCAGAGCGAACTCGCGCGGCCCTCGATCGCGCCGTACGCGGCCTCGAAGGGCGCGCTGCGGATGCTGACCAAGGGCATGTGCGCGGACTGGGCGCGCCACGGTATCCAGGCCAACGGCCTCGCGCCGGGCTACTTCGAAACCGAACTGAATCAGGCGCTGGTCAACGATCCGGCGTTCAACGACTGGATCTGCAAGCGCACCCCGGCCGGCCGCTGGGGCCGCGTCGACGAGCTGTGCGGCGCGGCGGTGTTTCTCGCCTCGGCGGCGGCCGATTTCATCAACGGCCAGACCTTGTTCGTCGACGGCGGCCTGACGAGCACGGTATGAGCGACGCACACGTTATCCTTCAGGAACCCGAAGAAACAGGAGGACGCCCCATGAAACTGCGTTGCATGTGTCTCGTCATTCACGCACCGAACGATCTGCGTTACGAAGCCGGCGAAGTCGAAACGCCGGGCGCCGGCCAGGTGCGGGTGCAGGTTGCGATGGGCGGCATTTGCGGCTCCGACCTGCATTATTTCCGGCACGGCGGCTTCGGCGCGATCCGCCTGCAGCAGCCGATGGTGCTCGGCCATGAAGTGGCCGGCACGGTGGTGGAAGTGGGCGAGGGCGTGACCGACGTGCGCGTGGGCGACCGCGTGGCCGTCAACCCGAGCCGCCCGTGCGGCAAGTGCAAGTTCTGCCTCGAAGGCCTGCCGAACCAGTGCCTCGACATGCGCTTCTACGGCAGCGCGATGCGCATGCCGCACATCCAGGGCGCGTTTCGCGGCGCGCTCGTGTGCGACGCGGTGCAGTGCGTGAAGGTGGCCGACCATGTGCCGTTCACGCTGGCCGCGATGGCCGAGCCGTTCGCGGTGGGCCTGCACGCCGTGTCGCGCGCCGGCCCGCTGATCGGGCGGCGCGTGCTGGTGTCGGGCTGCGGGCCGATCGGCGCGCTGGCGGTGGCCGCCGCGAAGGCGCACGGCGCGCGCGAGGTGGTGGCCACCGACGTGGTGGACGAGCCGCTGGCCGTGGCGAAGGCGCTCGGCGCGGATCGCACCATCAACGTCGCCGCCGATCCCGAATGGACCCGGGCGTTCTCGGCCGACAAGGGCACGTTCGACGTGATGATCGAGTGCTCGGGCAACGAGCGCGCGCTGCGCGACGGGCTCGATGCGCTGCGCCCGCGCGGCGTGGTGGTGCAGCTCGGCCTCGGTGGTGACGTGGCGATTCCGCAGAACGTGGTGGTGGCCAAGGAGCTGACGATCTGCGGGTCGTTCCGCTTCCATTCGGAATTCGCGCTCGCGGTGCAGTTGATCAACGAGGGCCGCGTGGATCTTGCGCCGGCCATCACGCGTGTGTTCCCGGCGCGCGAGGCCAACGAGGCGTTCGCGCTGGCCGGCGACCGCCGCCGCGCGATGAAGGTGCTGATCGACTTCGAGGAGGCGGCGCTCGACGCGTGAGTGCCGCGGCGGTCCGTGCGTCAGGGGCCGCGCCTTGGAGCCCGTGCGTTGGAGTTCGTGCTTCAGAGTCGTGCGTCGGGGGGCGCGCCTCGGAGCCCGTGCGTTGGAGTTCGTGCTTCAGAGTCGTGCGCCAGGGGCCGCGCCTTGGAGCCCGTGCATCGAAGTGTGTGCTTCAGGGGCCGTGCGTCAAAGTCCGTGCGCCAGGGGCCGCGCCTCGGAGCCCGTGCTTCAGAGTCCGTGCGTCAGGGGCCGCGCCTCGGAGTCAGTGCGTCGAAGTTCGTGCCTCGGAGTCCGTACCCAGCGCCCCTGCCTCAGCGTCCGTCCTCGGGCGCGTGGCCGCCGTTCAGCCTGGCGGCCAGCGCACGGGCCGCCAGGTCGAGCGTGAAGCCGAGCACGCCGATCACGAGAATCACGGCGGTCAGTTCCGAATAGGCGAGCCGGTCGCGCGTGTCGAGAATCAAATAGCCCAGCCCGGAACTGACGCCGATCATTTCCGCCGGCACCAGCACGATCCACAGAATCCCGATGGCGAGCCGCACCCCGGTCAGCACTTGCGCGGCGATGCCGGGCACGTAGATGTGCCAGAGCATTTCGGCGCGCGTGGCGGCCAGGCTGTGGCCCAGTTCGATCCAGCGGCGATCGAGCTGCACGACGCCGGCCGCGGTGCTGAGGATCAGCGGCCACACCGCCGCGAAGGCGAGCAGGAAGATCACCGAGCGATCGCCCACGCCGAGCGACATCACCGCGATCGGCATCCACGACAGCGGCGACACCATGCGCAGGAATTGCAGTGTGGGCGACAGCGCCTGCTCCAGCCAGCGCAGCCTGCCGATCGCGAAGCCCACCGGCACGCCCACCACGAGCGCGCAGCCGAGGCCGGCCGCGATGCGGCGCAGGCTGGTGGCGACGTGGCCGAGCAACTGATCGTCGTGGATCAGCGCCGGCAGCGCCTGCCAGGCGCGCCACGGCGAGAACTGCGCGAGCATCGCGTTGCTGCCGCCGAGCGTGGCCACGGCGAGCCACCAGAGGCCGAGCGCGGCGGCCAGGCCCGCCACGCCGAGCAGGGCCGCGCGAGCGCGGGCTCGCCGCGCACCGGGCGCCTGCCCCGCGCGTGGCGCGGCCGGATCGACGGGCAGCACGCTAGACAAGAATCGTCTCCTGGCGCGTATAGCCGGCCGGCAGGCCGAAGGCAGCCATGCCGCCCGCCGCTTCGATGCTCTTCTTCACGAACCGGTCGTCCACCAGGTCGCGCGCCGCGAAGGCCGGATCGAGCTGCGCGAGGAACCCGCTCGCGCCCTCGGTGCGGGTCGTCTTCAGGCGCCGCACCAGTTCCTCGGTGTAGCTCGGATACGGATATGGCTGGAAATCGATGCGCCCCGAGTGCCAGTCGGCATGCCGGATCGCGCGATCGCCGAGGTAGCGGCCGGCGTCGCCGGCGGGCGGCGCGAGCACGCGGCCGAGCAGGGCGGAGGCGTGCGGCGTGTAGTGGTGCTCGTCTTCCTTCGACAGCAGCCGGGCCGCTTCCTGCGGATGCGCGCGGGTCCAGAGCTGCGCCTTCACGATCGCGTCGACCACCTTTTGCGACCAGCCGGCGCGCTGCGTCAGGTCCTGTTCGTGCATGAAGATCGTGCAGCAGGCGTGGTTGCGCCAGACGTCGCCCGTGAAGCGCAGGATCTTGCCGATGCCGAGCTGCTCGGCCGCCGCGTTGAACGGCTCGGCCACGGTGTAGCCGGCGATCTGCCGCGCGGCCAGCGCGGGCGGCATGTCGGACGGCGCCATCACGATCAGCGCCACTTCCTTCGGCCCGGGCGTCGCGCCTTTCTGCAGCACCGGCGTAAGGCCCTGGCTGCGCAGCATGTCCTGCAGGATCACGTTGTGGATCGAATACCAGAACGGCACCGCCACCGTCTTGCCGCCGAGATCGGCCAGTGAACCGATATCGGGCGTGACCGTGAGGGCCGAGCCGTTCACGTGGTTCCAGGCCACCACCTTGGCCGGCGCGCGGCTGCCGTAGCGCGCCCACAGCGTCATCGGCGAGAGCAGGTGCACCACGTTGACCTGCCCGGACAGGAAGGCCTCGACGAGCTGCGCCCAGCTTCGCAGCAGCACCGGCTTCTCGGCCTTCACGCCGGCCGCGTCGAACAGGCCGTTGGCATGCGCGACCAGCAGCGGCGCGGCGTCGAGGATCGGCAGGTAGCCGATCCGGACCGGCGCGTCGGGCTCGGCCGCCGCGCGCGCATTCAGCGTATGGAGCAGCGGCGCGGCGCCGGCCACGGAGAACAGGGTGGCGAGCTTGAGCCACTCGCGGCGGGACATCGGGATATCGCACATCGTCAGGCATTCACCGTGGTGGAGTCGGTCGATCGGAACGATCGGCCGGGGCAATCAATCGGACAAATCGGACAAATCGGATGGTTCGGACAGGAAGGCGGCGGACGGCATGGCCGCGTGCAGGGCCGCCAGGATCGGCACGCGCAGCGCGCCGAGCGCGGCCAGTTGGGACTCGCGCGGCGGCGCGACGCTCACCGGCCATTCGCCCGCGAGCCGGCCGTGGCCGAGCAGCACGATGCGATCGGCCACCCGCAGCGCCTCGTCGATGTCGTGCGTGACGAGCACGGCGGTGGCGCCGGTGCGGCGCACGATCGAAACCAGCAGGCGCTGCATGCCGGCGCGCGTGACTTCGTCGAGCGCGCCGAACGGCTCGTCGAGCAGCAGCACGCGCGGCTCGCGGGCCAGGCTGCGGGCCAGCGCGGCGCGCTGCGCCATGCCGCCCGACAGTTGCGTCGGCCGCCAGTGGCGCGCGTGTTCGAGGCCGACGGCGTGCAGCGCGTCGCTCACGCGCGACTTGCGCTGCTCGCGCGTGAGCGGGGCTTGCCTGGCAAAGGCGAGGCCGAACGCGACGTTGCGTTCCACGTTGAGCCAGGGCAGCAGGGCCGGATGCTGGAACGCCAGCGCGACGTCGGCGCGCGGCCCCGCGATCGGTTCGCCGTCGAGCCGCACCGCGCCCGCGCTCGGTGCGACGAGGCCCGCGATCGCGCGCAGCAGCGAGGATTTGCCGCAGCCGCTGGGGCCGAGCAGCGCCACGATCTCGCCGGGCTCGACCACCAGATCCACCCCGTGCAGCACCTCGCGGCTCGCGTAGCGCAGCGCGAGGCCGCCGATTTCCAGGCGCGCGCCGCTCATGCCGCGTCGGCCTGCCGGTGGCGCGCGAGCTGGGTCTTCAACTGCACGAGGCTCGGCGTGACGATCGGCACGAACGCCGCTTCGCGCACGCGCCGCGCGGTGCCGCCGCTGCCGCGCAGGTAGCCGCGTCCGCCGCTGGCCTGCACTTCGAAGCCGACGGCGGCGTTCACGGTGCCGGCCAGCGCGATCCGCAATTCGAACAGCGCGGCCGGTTGCGCGAGAAAGCGGCCGTCGAGCACGCCCGAGAGCAATTGCGTGCGTTGCGTCGCCAATTCGGCGGCGAGTGCGTCGATCTCTTCCGCGATCGCCTCGCGGGAAGCGTCGCCGCCGGCCGATGCCGCCGTCAGCGCACGCTGCGCGAGCCCCAGCGACATGCCGCATTGCAGGCCGAGAAACGCCGGACGCAGGCGCGCGAGAAACGCGGGCGCGTCGGCGGTGATGCGCCACGCGGCGTCGAGCACGACGCCTTCCAGGCGCAACGCGGCGGTATTGCTGCCGCGCAGCGCCACCAGATCGAGATCGTCGCTGCGCTGCAGGCCCGGCGCGTCGTGCGGCAGCGCGAAGATCGAGGGCGGCGCGCCGTCGTCGTGCTCGAACGCGGCGGCGGCCAGAAAGCCTGCCGGGCGCAGGTTGGTGATCCACGGCAGGCTGCCGTCGAGCGCGTAGCCCTGGGCATGCCGCGTCGCGCGCATCTGCAGCGATTCGATCGCCGACAGGTATTTCATCGCGTTCGACAGGCCGCTGGCGCCCGCGGTCGTGCCGTCGATCAGGGCCGGCAGCCAGCGTTCGCGCAACGGCGCGCAGTCGCCTTGCAGCAGGTATTCGACGAAGGTGCGATGGCCCCACAGCACGAAGGCGGCGGCCAGCGAATGGCCGGCCACCTGCGCGACCGCGTCGATCGCATCGGCGATGTTGCCGCCCGCGCCGCCCGACGAGGCCGGCACGCCGATCGCGCTCAGGCCCGCGCGCGCGAGCCGCGGCAGCACCTCGGCGGCGTGCGCCGGTTCGGTGTCGAGCGATTCGGCGTGCGCGTCGAGCCAGTCGCCGAGGCCGGTGTTGCGCGTGCTGGTGAGCGAGGTCATGCCGGTTGTGCCTTGGGTTCCCAACGGTAGGCTTCGAGCTGCGGATTGAGCGCGTTGTGCGAGAAGTTGTTCGCGAAGTTGCAGAGCGTGGCGAGGCTGACGCCGAGAATCACTTCGAGCGCATTCGCGTCGCTGAAGCCGGCTTCGCGAAACGCCGCCTGCGCGGCGTCGGACACGTTGCCGCGCGTGTCGATCACGGCGCGCGTGAAGTCGGCCACGGCGGCGAGCCGCGCGTCGGGAATCGGCGACTGGTCGCGGATCGCCGTGACCAGGTCGGCCGGCAGTTGCGCCTTCTTCAGCGCCACGGCGGTATGGCCGGCGACGCAGAAGCCGCAGCCGTGGATCGCGGCGGCGGTGATCTGCACCACCTCGCGTTCGGCCAGCGACAGGCCGCTGCGGCCATTGATCGCCGCCACGGTCAGATAGGTTTCGAGCGCGGCCGGCGCGTTCGCGAGCGAGGCGACCAGGTTCGGCAGGAAGCCGTTTGCCGCGAGCGATTGCTCGAGATAGGGGCGGCTCGCTTCGGGAGCGGTATCGACGGTGTGCAGCGGCAGACGTGCCATGGTGTCCTCGAAAACAGCGGAAATCGTTCGGACGGCCATTGTGGCGGCGCCCGGCGGCAGCGGGCAATGCGGCCCCGTCTGCGTTTCCTGCGGATTCGTCTCGGGCGCGGCGCCGCTCAATGCATGGGTGCGTAGACCGAGGCGTCCTGCATGCGCTCGCGGCGGCACGCGCCGGGCGGCAGGCCCGTCACGCGCTTGAAGGCCTGCGCGAAGGCCGATTCGGAACGATAGCCGACCTGTTCGGCCGCATCCCAGGTGGACGCGCCGTGCCGCAGCAGTTCGGCGGCGACCTTCATGCGCAGCAGCGCGAGGAATTGCGCGGGCGGCTGGCCGCAGGCATCGGCGAACTGTTTGCAGAATCTTGCGCGCGACATGTGACAGAAGCCGGCCATCGAGGTGGTGGTCCAGTCGTCGGCGGGGCTCGCGATGATCGCATTGACGAGCGGCGCGAATTCGGCGCGCCGCATCACCGACCACAGCCCCGGCGCGAAGCTGTCGGCGCTCGCGATGCTGCGCAGTGCGTAGAAAAACAGCACGTCGGTCAGGCGGTCGACGAGCGGCGAGGGCGCATCGGGGGTACGGCGCACTTCCTCGCGGATCAAGTCGAACACCACGCGCGCGCCGGCCAGGCGGGCGTCGTCGTGGCGCGCGATGATGTGGTCGGGCAGCAGCCCGTGGATCGCGTCGCCGAGATCGGAGCGGAATTTGAAGAAACCGCAGGCCAGGCCCACGCTGCCCGCCGAGGCGTCGGCCTCGAGCGCCGTCATGGTGCCGAGCCGTTGGCCGAGTTCGTCGGCCTCGGGTGCGCGTTCCCTTGGCGACAGGCAATGCGCAACGTCGTGCAGCAGGAACACGGCGTCGCCGGCCGTCAGCCGGGTGCTCTGCGCCGCTCGCGCGGGCGTGGCCGGCAGATGCAGCCAGCATTCGCCCTGCAGCACGAGATGGAAGCTCGCGCGCTGATGGCCCGCTGTCGAGGCCTGATAGACGCCGCAATAACGGCCCGCGTGGAACAGCGTGCTGCGCAGTTCCAGCCCGGACAGCAGCCAGTCGGCGGCGCGTTCAACGGTGGTCGGCATGATCGGGTGCGACGGCGATGCGCGAAAAAAGGGGAACTTAGCTTAGCGCCCGGCGGCGGCACGGCCAAAGAAGCGTTGGGATGAAGCATATGCGCCAGGGTGATAAGCATGCCGGGCCGGGGGTTTCCGCGTTGCGGCAGAGGAACCCGTCTAGTTTTTCTGTACGGCGGCCGCCCGCGCCGATGCTAAGCTGCGCCGGATCTTGTCATTGCTCGATGTCAATATAGGAGACCGGAATGATTGCTTCGCAGACCTGCCTGTTGATCGTGGTGCTGCTGCCGTTTGTATGGACCGTGTGCGCGAAGGCGCGCCAGGGCTACGACAATACCGCGCCGCGCGCGTATCTGGCGAAGCTCGAAGGCTGGCGCGGCCGCGCGGTCTGCGCGCATCAGAATGCGCTCGAAGCGCTCGCGCTGTTTACGGCGGCGCTCGTGGTGGCCTGGCACAACGGCGCGAACGGGGTGCGCGTCGATCAACTGGCCACGGCGTTCGTCGTCGCGCGCGTGCTGCACGGTGTGTGCTACGTCGCGAACTGGGCGTCGCTGCGCTCGCTGGTGTGGTTCGCGTCGATGATCTGCGTGGTCTGGCTGTTCTTCGTCGCGCCGTCGCCGTGATCGTGCGCGCATCGCACACAGCATGAGGTTGCGCGTGCAACGATCCGGCGTGCGGGCCGGGTCGTCATGCTTGCCTCAATTGCCTCAAACCTTCTCGGGCGCGTCGCCCGACACCCAATCGCGCACCGCCTGCACGAACAGCCGCAGCGGCGCGGGCGGATGACGGTTGGCCGGGTAGTACAGCGCCAGCCCCGGCATCGCCACGCTCCATTCGCGCAGCAGCGCCACCAGTTGGCCGTCGGCCAGATACTCGGCCACCTGGTTCTCGGGCACCCAGGCCACGCCGATGCCGGCCAGCGCCGTCTCGATCATCGAATTGATATTGCCGAGCGTCATCGGGCCGCCCACGTCGAGGCTGCTAGTCTTGCCGTTCGACTGGAAATCCCAGCGATACATCGCGCCGCTCTCGAAACGGAAGCGGATGCAGCGGTGCTGCATCAGGTCGGCCGGGCGCTCGGGCGCGGGGTGGCGCGCCAGATAGGCCGGCGAGGCCACCGCGATGAAGCGCATCTCCGGCCCGAAGCGCACGGCGATCATGTCGCGCGGCACGTCGTCGAGCACGCGGATGCCGGCGTCGAAGCCTTCGCCCACGATGTCGATGAGCCGCGTGTCGGTAACGAATTCCACGTGGATATCCGGATAACGCAGCAGGAAGCCGGGCAGCACGTGGCGGATCAGGAGCCGTGTGGAGGACTCCGAAGCACTGATGCGCACCGAGCCGGCCGGGCGATTCTGCGCGGTGGCCACTTCGTCCACGGCGTTTTCCAGATCGCTGAGCGCCGGGCCGACACGGCGCAGCAACTGCTCGCCGGCTTCGGTCAGCGCGACCGAGCGCGTGGTGCGGTTGAACAGGCGCACGCCGAGCCGCGCCTCCAGGCTGCGCATCGAATGGCTGAGTGCCGACGGCGAGACGGCCAGTGCGAGTGCGGCGGCCCGGAAACTGCGCTGTTCGGCGATCGCAACGAACGCCGTCAATTCGGAAAGGCCGGCACGCAACATGGTGGAACCTGAGTCATCGGGGGAGGGCAACGCGGATGCATTGCCGCGCGTAGCGTAGCACTTGCGTCGCGCGCCGTGTTGCAGCGTGGCGCGCGGTGCAAGCGCATCGTTCAGAAATGGCAATCGTGCGTGGCGAGCACGTCGGCGAACGGTCCGGCCAGCGTCAGGTTGTGATGCGCGACGATGGCCGAGGCCGGCAGCACGGGCGTGTCCATGCAGCTGTGCGCGTCGGCCGCGAGCACCGGGCGGATGCCGTGCTCGGGCGCGGCGCGGCAGGTCGTGTCGACGCAATACTGCGTCTTCATGCCGGCGACGACCAGCTCGCGCACGCCGGCTTCGGCCAGGCGCGCGGCGAGCGCGGTGCCGGAAAAGCAGTTCGGGCGTTGCTTGTCGAACACGATGTCGTGTTGCGGATCGAGGCCGAGTTCGGGCAGCAACTGCACCAGCGCGCTGTCCGGCGCGAGCGGCGTACCGGGCGCGCCCACGTGGCGCGCAGCGAGGATCATCGCGCCGGCCTCGCGGGCGCGGCCGATCAGCGTGCGCAGGTTCGCGAGCAGGCGCTCGCCTTCATACGGCGCGTCGGCGCCATGAAACAGGCCGTGCTGCATGTCGACGATCAGCAGGGCGCGTGCGGGAAACGGTTGGCTGGGTTGGCCGAGTTGGTCGGACATCGTGGCATCTCCATCGAATGCCGGCGAGGCGGGGAATGCGCGTCCAGAAACGACGAAGCCCCGCATCGCTGGCGGGGCCTTGGGGTGGAACAGGCAGAAATGAACTGCTGCGCGCCGACCTCACGACCCGCCGAAGGCGGTCGTGGTGGGTGTCGTGGCATGGAGGCGCGGTGCGTTCATGAACGCGAGAATGACGCAGGCGTGCGGCGGCGTCAAGCGCGTGTGGCGAGCGATGCCCGCGCAACAAGACAAAGCCCGCCGAACGGGCGGGCCTGGAAAAAGCGCCCTCGCTGCATGGGGGCATGACGAGCGAGGGCGAAGGGTAGAACTGTTGTGGCGTTCCGGGCCGCGATCAGGCGGCGACGGTTTCCGCCTGCTTGGCGGCGGGCGCCGGTTCGACGTCCTGACGAATCAGGTAGTCGAAGGCCGACAGCGAAGCCTTGGCGCCTTCGCCGACCGCGATCACGATCTGCTTGTACGGCACCGTGGTCACGTCGCCGGCGGCGAACACGCCCGGGATCGACGTCGCACCGCGCGCATCGACCACGATTTCGCCGTGACGCGACAGCTCGATCGAACCCTTCAGCCATTCGGTGTTCGGCACCAGGCCGATCTGCACGAACACGCCTTCGAGATCGATGCGCTTGGTCTCGCCGCTTTCGCGTTCGAGGTAGACGATGCCGTTCAGCTTCTGGCCGTCGCCGGTCACTTCCGTGGTTTGCGCGCTGGTGATCACGGTCACGTTCTTGAGGCTGCGCAGCTTGCGTTGCAGCACGTCGTCGGCACGCAGCGTGGCGCCGAATTCGATCAGCGTCACTTCGCGCACGATACCGGCCAGATCGATCGCGGCCTCGACACCCGAGTTGCCGCCGCCGACCACGGCCACGCGCTTGCCCTTGAACAGCGGGCCGTCGCAGTGCGGGCAGTAGGCCACGCCCTTGTTGCGGTATTCGCGTTCGCCCGGCACGTTCAGTTCGCGCCAGCGTGCGCCGGTCGACAGGACGATGGTCTTGGCCTTCAGCACCGCGCCGTTCTCGAGGTGGATCTCGTTGAGCGCACCCGGCACGAGCTTGGTCGCGCGCTGCACGTCCATCACGTCCACGTCGTATTGCTTGACGTGCTGTTCGAGCGCCACCGCGAACTTCGGCCCTTCCGTTTCCTGCACCGAGACGAAGTTCTCGATCGCCATCGTGTCGAGCACCTGGCCACCGAAGCGTTCCGCCACCACGCCGGTGCGGATGCCCTTGCGTGCCGAGTAGATCGCCGCCGCCGCGCCGGCCGGGCCGCCGCCGACGATCAGCACGTCGAACGCTTCCTTTGTGGCCAGTTCCTTGGCGGCACGGGCGCCGGCGCCCTTGTCGATCTTGGCGAGGATTTCCTTCACGCTGCTGCGGCCCTGGCCGAAGCTCTCGCCGTTCAGGAACATGGTCGGCACGGCCATCACCTGGCGCTGGTCGACTTCATCCTGGAACAGCGCGCCGTCGATCGCCACGTGGCGGATGCGCGGGTTCAGCAAGGCCATCACGTTCAGCGCCTGCACGACTTCCGGGCAGTTCTGGCACGACAGCGAGAAATACGTCTCGAAGGAGAAATCGCCTTCGAGGCTGCGGATCTGTTCGATCGTCGACTCGTCGAGCTTCAGCGGGTGACCGCCGACCTGCAGCAAGGCGAGCACGAGCGAGGTGAATTCATGGCCCATCGGGATGCCGGCGAAGCGGATGCCGGTGGTCTTGCCCGGTTCGCCGATCGTGAACGAGGGCTTGCGCTCGGTGTCGTCGCGGCGTTCGATGACGCTCACGCGCGCCGACAGTTCGCCGATCTCGTTCAGCAGCGCGAGCAGCTCCTGCGACTTCGCGCCATCGTCGAGCGAGGCGACGAGTTCGATCGGACGGGTGAGCTTCTCGAGGTACGACTTGAGCTGGGTCTTGAGATTGGCGTCGAGCATGATAATTCGGATTCCGTAGTGTTTTTGGCAGCTCGCCGGAGGCGAGGGGACGTGCGGCCCGGTTCGGGCCGCACTGTCGAGCGCCTTGCGGCGCCTTGATACCGTCTTGCTGCTGGGGGAAGCTTAGATCTTGCCGACGAGGTCGAGCGACGGGGTCAGCGTTTCTGCGCCCGGCGTCCACTTGGCGGGGCACACTTCACCCGGGTGCGATGCGACGTACTGAGCGGCTTGCACCTTGCGGAGCAGTTCGCCAGCGTCACGGCCGATGCCGTTGTCGTGGATTTCGGCGATCTTGATTTCGCCTTCCGGGTTGATCACGAACGTGCCGCGCAGTGCCAGGCCTTCTTCTTCGATCAGCACGTCGAATGCACGTGCCAGCGTCAGCGTCGGGTCGCCGACCAGCGGGTACTCGATCTTGGCGATCGTGTCCGACGTGTCGTGCCATGCCTTGTGCGTGAAGTGCGTATCGGTCGACACGCCGTAGATTTCAACGCCCAGCTTTTGGAATTCTGCGTAACGATCGGCCAGGTCGCCCAGTTCCGTCGGGCACACAAACGTGAAGTCCGCCGGGTAGAACACGAAGACCGACCACTTGCCCTTCAGATCTTCATCGCTGACCGTGACGAAATCGCCTTTGTGGTATGCGTTTGCCTTGAACGGTTGGAGCTTGCTGTTGATGATCGGCATTTGCTGTTTCCTTTGAGTGAAAAGGTGATCGGGTGGTGATCAGGAAACGCAAGTATGACGACTCGACCGGGCAATGGGAAATTGCTTGTTTCAATGAGCGGGATCGGGATTTTCTATCTGTCCCGACTTCGAGACGGACTGTGTCTCGGGCCGGGCCGTCAGGCCGGGCGCCGAAGGCGGGAGAAGCAGGCTGGGCAGGCTGGAAAGCCTTGCCGCGCGGGGTTCGCCGCCTTACCCGGAGAAGTGGGTACGCAGCGCGACGCAATGTCGCGGCGAATAAGGCGAGTGGCGCGATTTTCTCCGATTCTGCGCATTTCGTCCAGCCTTGCTTCGCATGTCGCCCGGTTTTCTGCCTGAACGATTTGACGGGCGAATGACCAAGGCGACAAATCGGCCGATATACTGCCGCGCATTCCTGAAATCGCCCGGGGCGATTGCGTAACCGATGCACGCCGATGCCGCGATGGCGGCCGAAACGGCGCGATATCGGCAGGCACGACCGACAACAACGAGAGCGCGTGGTGAACATGAATCGATCGGGGCAACAACGCGGCGCAGTCATCTGCCTGCCATCGAGATGTGCATGGGAGGTCGCCCGATGACGACCAATCCGCCTGTCCTGGCGATGCGCTCGCGCGCCGACGCCACCATCGAAGCGCTGGCGGCGCGCGTGACCGCCGCCACCCGCCTGCGCGGCGGTGCGGCGCAGGGCCTGCACACGTTCCTGGTGTTCGGCTTCCGGCAAGCCTGGGTGTGCCTGTTCGGCGGGCTGATGGTGGGCCTGCTGATCGCCACGCACTTCGTCTACCCGCGCGATGCGGCGCTGTCACGTTACGACTTGCTGACGCTCGCCGCCGTGGCGATCCAGATCACGCTGATCGCGCTGCGGCTCGAAACCTGGGACGAGGTCAAGGTGATCCTGCTGTTCCACGTGTCCGGCACGGCGATGGAAGTGTTCAAGACGGCGGTGGGCTCGTGGGTCTATCCCGAGTACGCGGTGCTTCGGATCGGCGGCGTGCCGCTGTTCACCGGTTTCATGTATGCGTCGGTGGGCAGCTATCTCGCGCGGGCGATCCGCGAATTCGACCTGCGCTTCACGGGGCATCCGCCGCTGCCGGTCACGGCCGGGCTGTCGCTGGCGATCTACGTGAATTTCTTCACGCATCACTACTGGTTCGACCTGCGTTACGGGCTGATCGCGCTGGTGGCCGTGGCGTTCCGGCGCTGCCATGTGTATTACCGCGTCAGCCGCCGCTATCACCGCATGCCGATGCTGCTCGGGTTCCTGCTGATCGCGCTGTTCATCTGGCTGGCCGAGAACGTCGGCACGTTCAGCCAGGCCTGGCTCTACCCCGCGCAGCGCGACGGCTGGACGCTGGTGTCGCCGAGCAAGCTGGTTGCGTGGTTCATGCTGACCATCATGAGCTACGTGATCGTCACGCTGGTCAACCCGCCGCGCACATGGCCGGCGGCGGCGGGCGAGGCGCCTCGCGGCTGAATCGTCATTGCGCGGCCGGCGCGCGGCGGTAGAATGCCGGTTTTCCATTTCCGCCGTGCGTTCGCGAATCGTTCGCGCTCGCCCGGCGCGGCGCACAGCGATGACCCACACCGACGACAAGACCCTCGACGAACTCGACCAGTTCCTGACGTCCGACATCATGTCGGAGAACACCATGACGATCGAGATGCTCGACGGTTACCTGACCGCGATCGCGATCGGCCCGACCACGATCGCCCCGACCGACTGGCTGGCCGACGTCTGGGGGCCGAGCGAGGACGACGCGCCCGATTTCGCCAACTACGAGCAGGCCGAGTACGTCTTCAGCCTGATGATGCGGCACTACAACGCGATCCTGCAGACCTTCGAAGCCGATCCGTCGTCGATCGCGCCGCTGTTCAGCGTCAACGAGGTGGACGACGAGAACGGCACGCACGAGTTCATCGACGCCGAAGCCTGGGCCAACGGCTTCTTCCAGGGCATGGGCCTGCGCTGGGACGACTGGCAACTGCTGATCGACCACGCCGACGCCGAAACCATGCTGCGTCCGCTGCGCCTGCTCGGCAGCGACGATCTGGACGACGACGAACGCGCGTTGCTCGACCAGCCGGCCGAGCGCGAGCGGCTCTCGGAGCAGGTGCCCCCGGCGGTCGTGAAGATCTATGAATTCTGGCTGCCGCATCGCGGCCCGACGCAGGAGCGCCTGCTCGCGCAGACCATCCAGCGCGACGCGCCGAAGGTCGGCCGCAACGATCCGTGCCCGTGCGGCAGCGGCAAGAAGCACAAGAAGTGCTGCGGCGACGACGGCCAGCCGGACTGATCCGCCCAGCTTGCCCCGATCCTGATCCGCCTTGCGCGGGCGGGCCGCGCAAGGCGCGCCCGCCCGCGTTTTTCCTTCCCGCCTTACTTCAGACCGAAGCCCAGCGTGGCCAGCGCCTCGGCGAGCCGATCCCGGCCCGACAGCGCTTCCGGCCCGCGCACGCGGCGCGACGCCTGCCCGGTCCATCCCGATTCCGTCATCTGCTGCATGCGCTGGAACGCTTCCATCGACGCGTTGTAGTCGGCCAGTTGCGCGCTCGATTCGGCCGTGTAGCGTTCCTCGTGCACCACCAGCGGCGCGGGCAGGCGCGGCTTGACGTCGTTGGTGACGGCCGGATCGGGGTAGCCGATCGTCAGGCCGAACACGGCGAACGCCTCGGGCGGCAGCCCCAGCTCCTGCGCGACCGCCTCGGGCTGGTTGCGCATGCCGCCGATATAGCAGCAGCCGAGGCCGAGCGATTCGATCGCGACCACGGTGTTCTGCGCGGCGAACGCGGCGTCGGCCACGGCCACCAGGAAGGCTTCGAGATAGCCGAGGCCCGCGCCCGGCATCTGTTCCTGCTCCGACACGCGGCGCAGGCGCGACAGATCGGCGATGAACACCAGCACCAGCGGCGCCTTGGCGACATGCTTCTGATTGCCGGCGCACACGGCCAGGCGCGCCTTGCGTTCGGGGTCGCGCACGGCCACCACGCTCCACGCCTGCAGGTTCGACGAGGTCGGCGCCGATTGGGCGGCGGCGGCGATCGTTTCGAGGATATCGGCGGGCAGCGCGCGCTCGGCGTAGGCGCGCACCGTGCGGTGGCGCAGCAGCGTGGCGATCACGTCGTTGACGGCGCCGTCGGCGGCATCGGCCTGCGGGGCCCAGGTGGCGCCGTAGCGCTCGCGCAGCAGTGCGTGGCGGGTATCGGCGGTGGCCGTAGCGGTGTCGTTCATACCGGAAGCGTCTCCAGACATCGATGAAAAGGCTGCCATGGTATGCGAGACGGGCGCTGTCTGCTGATGCGCGGGGCGATCGACAGCGTTTCGTCAGGCGATTTCGCCAATTTCGCCGTTTCTCCCGCGGTTTCTCCCGCGGTTTCGGCGCTGGCGCGCCGGTGCGGTCAATGCATGTAGGTCACGTTCCGTTCGCGCGCCCGGATCTCCAGCCCGGCATCGAGCAGCGCGATCGAGAACCAGCGCGTGAGTTTCAGCACGCCGCTGACCGAGAACGCGGGCAGCCAGTCGTTCAGTACGCCGATCGCGGCCTCGCCGTGCGTCGACTGCAGATGCGCGATGGCCTGCAGCAGCGACGCTTCGTCGTAGGCGAGGTCCTGCGCGCAGCGGCAGCGCATGTCGAGCGGGCGCTGCGATGAACAGGCCAGCGTGTTCATCATCATGTCGAAGTGGTCGAGGCCGTCGGCATGCAGGCCGGCTTCCACCAGCACGTCGCGCCAGGTGTGGGCGAGGCGAGCCTGGCGGTTGCCGCCGCATTCGGGGTGCAGCCAGGTTCGCACGGCCGTCAGCACGACGCGTTCGGCGGTATCGGGGTCGCCCGCGAGCGGGTCGTCGTACAGGGATGGGCGGCCCGCGCCAAGTCGCGTGT
>NZ_BAAILN010000012.1:108300-125841 GCF_054589155.1 Burkholderia sp. 3C | reverse complement strand
GGCGCGCCGCCGCGAGGGGCGGCGCGCGGCAAGCGGATCAGCGGGCGGCGGGTTGCGCCGCAAGGCTCCGGTCGGCGTTCGCATCGGCCTGCGGGCGCCATTCGCGCACGAACGCCTCGCGCGCGGGGCGCGCCGTGGCCGGCGCATCGGTGGCGGGCGTGCCCACGTAGATGAAGCCGAGCAACTGCTCGTTCGGCGCGAAGCCTAACGCGTCGTGCAGCACCGGCTCGCGCGAATCGACGCCCGACGACCAGAAGCCGCCGTAGCCGAGCTGGTGGATGGCGTTGAGCAGGTTCATCGCGGCCGCGCCCACGGCCAGCAGTTGTTCGGTTTCGGGCACCTTGCGATGCGGCACGAGCGCGGCGGCGATCGCGATCAGCACCGGCGCGGCCAGCGGCTTGTTCGCGCGGTGGGCGTTGGCGCCGGCCGGGGCGCCCGGCTCGCGGGCGTCGGCGAGCCGCACCAGCACGTCGCCGAGCGCGCGGCGCGCCTCGCCGCGAATCAGCACGAAGCGCCACGGCTTCAGGTTGCCGTGGTCGGGGGCGCGCAGGGCGGCGTCGAAGATCGCGTCGAGTTCGCGCTCGCTCGGCCCCGGCTCGGCGAGCGGCCAGTGGGACTGGCGGCCGAGCAGGCTGGCCAGGGCGTCGGCGGGGGCGTCATGCGCCGCCGCCGGAGAAAGAAGAGCGGTCATGGTGTTCGTCCGTTGAGTCGATGGACGAATCATCGAACAAATCACGATCAAATGCAAATGATTCTCATTTGTGATTGAACGAGGGAGGGATGTCGGCGGTGATGAAAGGCGGTCGGCCGCCCCCCGATCCCACTTGGTTGCGCACGCAATCGGATCGGGTCGTCATCGCCGCGTCACGCCCGCCTGCGCCTTGTTGGAGCGACGATCAATCCCCGCGTGCGCCGATAGGCAAGTTGGCGAAAGCGGTGCATGATCATCGACGGCTTCAATGCACAGCGTCGGCGCATGCCGCCCGGCGTCGTGCGCGGTTCGCGAGGTGTCCGGCCGGCAAATGCCTCGCCGCGGCGCATCGCGTCGCGTATGGCGTCGGGGCGCGCACCGGCGCGGTGCGCAATGTCATCAAACGGTGCCATATCGGCGTCGGAATCGGCTTGGCGGGAGGCACGGACCTTGCTCTCACAGGTAATGCCGGTCCGGCAGTCGATGCCGAACACAAGAATGAGATGGAGAGAAATCCTGAATGAAGCCATTCGATGAAATGTTGTTATCCGGCGACTCGGTGCGCGCGCCTTACGAGCGCCTCAAGCAATGGCTCGATACGCAAGACCCCGCGAGCCTTGCGCAGAAAGCGCACGACGCCGAGGGCGTGTTCCGCCGCACGGGCATCACGTTCGCCGTTTACGGCGACGCCGAGGCCGCCGAGCGGCTGATCCCGTTCGACATCGTGCCGCGCATCATCTCCGGCCAGGAATGGACGCGGCTCTCGCAGGGCATCGAGCAGCGCGTGATGGCCCTCAACGCCTTTCTCGACGACATCTATCACCGCCAGGAAATCGTCCGCGCCGGCATCGTGCCGAAGCACCTGATCGCGCACAACGAGGCGTTCGTGCCCGAGATGATCGGCTTCCGGCCGCCGGGCAACGTGTATACGCACATCATCGGCGTCGACATCGTGCGCACCGCCGAGAACCAGTTCTACGTGCTGGAAGACAACGCGCGCACGCCGTCGGGCGTGTCGTACATGCTCGAAAACCGCGAAACGATGATGCAGTTGTTTCCGGAGCTGTTCCAGCGCGTCAAGGTGCGGCCGGTGGAAACCTATCCGCAGTTGCTGCGCCAGTCGCTGGCGGCGGTCTGCCCGCCGGGCGGCAACGCCGACAACCCCACGGTGGCCGTGCTGACGCCGGGCATCCACAACTCGGCGTTCTACGAACACGCGTTCCTGGCCGACCAGATGGGCGTGCACCTGGTGGAGGGCAGCGATCTGCAGGTGATCGACGGCCGCGTGGCGATGCGCACCACCGAAGGCTTCCGGCCGATCGACGTGCTGTATCGCCGCCTCGACGACGCGTTCCTCGACCCGCTCACGTTCCGCCCCGATTCGGTGCTCGGCGTGCCCGGCATCATGGATGTTTACCGCGCCGGCAACATCACCATCGCCAACGCGCCCGGCACCGGCATCGCCGACGACAAGGCCATTTATTCGTACATGCCCGAGATCGTCGAGTTCTACACGGGCCGCAAGGCGCTGCTGGAGAACGTGCCGACCTGGCGCTGCGGCGAGGCGGACAGCCTGAAGTACGTGCTCGAGCACCTGGAGGAACTGGTGGTCAAGGAAGTGCACGGCTCGGGCGGCTACGGGATGCTGGTCGGCCCGGCCTCGACGCGCGAGGAGCGCGAAACCTTCTCGGCCAAGCTGCGCGCGCGGCCGAGCAACTACATCGCGCAGCCCACGCTCGCGCTGTCGACCACGCCGATCCTGACCGAAGCGGGCCTCGCGCCGCGCCACGTCGATCTGCGTCCGTTCGTGCTGGTGTCGGACCGGATTCGCATCACGCCGGGCGGCCTGACGCGCGTGGCGCTCAAGGAAGGCTCGCTGGTCGTCAACTCGAGCCAGGGCGGCGGCACCAAGGACACCTGGGTGCTGGCCGACTGAGACGGCCCACACCACACCCGGTGCGCGCGGCGCTCGAACCATCGAACCGCGCGCGAAAGCAATAACGATCGGAGCGACAGGACATGCTTCTTGGACGGACTGCAAGCGGTCTCTACTGGATGTACCGGTATATCGAGCGCGCGGAAAACACCGCGCGGATCGTCGACGCGGGCCTGCGAATGGCCCTCACGCGCACCTCGGACGCGCCGGCCGAATGGTCGTCGGTGCTGGTGAGCTCGGGCGCCGACGACGGATTCCGGGAAAAGTACGACGAATACACGGTCGACAACGTGGCCGATTACCTGCTGCGCGATCGCGACAACCCGTCGAGCGTGCTGTCGTGCATCGAATACGCGCGCTCGAACGCGCGCATGGTGCGCACGGCGATCACGCGCGAGCTGTGGGAAACCGTCAACGACGCCTGGCAATCGGTCAAGCGCCTGCTGGCGCGGCCGTTCAATTCGAGCGGGCTGCCGGCGATCCTCGATCACATCAAGCGCGAAACCGCGCTGATCCTCGGCAGCTTCTACAGCACCATGTTGCGCAACGAGATCTTCGATTTCGCGGAAATCGGTGCGTTCATCGAGCGTGCCGACAACACCGCGCGAATTCTCGACGTGAAGTACCACCTGCTGCTGCCGTCGGTGTCGCACGTGGGCACCATGATCGACACCTACCAATGGGAATCGATCCTGCGCTCGGTGGCCGCGCACCGCTCGTACCGCTGGGTGTACGACGTGCAGTACAAGCCGATCAACATCGCCGATTACCTGATTCTCAATGGCCGGATGCCGCGTTCGCTGCGTTATTGCTCCGGCCGCGTGATGTCGAGCCTGAACCGGCTCGGAAAAGATTACGGCGTCACGCACGAATGTCACGAAAGCGCCGCCAAAATCCTGGAGATGTTGCCCGACAATTCGGTCGAGCGGATCTTCAAGAGTGGGCTGCATGAGTTCCTGACCGATTTCATCGGCCGGAACAACAAACTCGGCGCGGAAATCGCCCAAGCCTACAACTTCGACTGAGAGCGCCATCATGCGACTTGCGATTCGCCATATCACGCGTTTCCGATTCGACGAAAACGCCACGCACGCCCTGCAACGCCTGCGCCTGCGTCCGCCCAACGGCCTCGGGCAGACGGTGCGCGCCTGGCAGGTGACGATCGACGGGGTGGAGCCGACGGTCGGCTATGTGGATGGCCTCGGCAACCGGATCGACCTGGTGCGCCACGATCGGGGCGACCGGCCCGAGGTGACGGTGGTGGCCGCCGGCGTGATCGAAACCCAGGATCGCGCGGGCATCGTCGGCAGCGCCGACGATTACGCCGTGCCGTGGATCTTCGAGCGCGCCACCGATTACACGCAGGCCGGCGAGCGCGTGCGCGCGATCGCCGAGGCGCTGCCGCTCGAACACCACAGCCTCGACGCGCTGCACTGGCTGATGAGCGAGGTGCATGCGCAGATCCGCTACGCCCCGGAACTGGCCGACAGCGACGGCGACGCCGAAGCCGCGCTCGAAGCGGGCGAGGGCACCAGCCGCGACCACGCGCACGCGTTCATCGCGGCGGCGCGCGCGCTGAAGGTGCCGGCCCGCTACGTGAGCGGCTACCTGCTGACCGACGGCGCGTTGCAACGGATGGCCGAAACCATGCAGGCCAGCGGCGGCGCGCAGCAGTCGCAGCGCATGTCGATGGACGCGGACGGCATCCGCCATTCGGCCAGCGACGCCACCGCGCCGCAGGGCCGCATGCAGCAGGGCACCGTGACCACCTATCCGCCGTCGGGCCATGCCTGGGCCGAGGCGTATGTGGAAGGGCTCGGCTGGGTGGGCTTCGATCCGTTCATGAACCGCTGCCCGGACGAGCGTTACGTGCGCCTGGCCAGCGGCCTCGATTACCGCGACGCACGCCCGGTCACCGGCATCGGCGCCAGCACGTCGGCCGTGGAGATCAGCGTGATCCAGTCGCCCGAGCTGGTGTGAGGTGGTCGCCCGATTCGCCGACCGCGCCCGTTGAACGGCGCCCGTCGCGGCCGCCCGCCGGCCCGTCCCCCTTTGCATCGATCCGCCGGGGCGCCCGCGTGCGCCTCGCGCGAATTGTTTCTCCCGAACGCAGCGCCTGTCGTCCCGACCTGAACCGAACCGACCGACCCTGACATGTCCATCCACGTCGCGCTACACCACACCACCCGTTACCGCTACGACCGCCTCGTCGGACTCGGCCCGCAAATCGTGCGGCTGCGTCCCGCGCCCCATTGCCGGACGCCGATCCTGTCGTACTCGATGAAGGTCGAGCCGGCGCAGCATTTCGTGAACTGGCAGCAGGACCCGTTCGCCAACTACATGGGCCGCCTGGTGTTCCCGGAGCGCACGCTCGGCTTCGAGATCACGATCGACCTGGTGGCGGAAATGTCCGTCTACAACCCGTTCGACTTCTTCCTGGAGGAGTCGGCCGACCAGTTCCCGTTCACCTACGATGCCGGCCTGCGCGATGAATTGGCGCCGTATCTGGTCTGCGATCCGGCGGCCAGCGCGTCGCCGGTGTTCCGCGACTACCTGGCCACGGTGGACCGCAAGCCGCAGGGCACGATCGATTTCCTGGTCGCGCTGAACCAGCAGTTGCAGAACGACGTGCGCTACCTGGTGCGCCTGGAGCCGGGCGTGCAGACGCCCGAGGAAACGCTGACGCTCGGCTCCGGCTCGTGCCGCGACACGGGCTGGCTGCTGGTGCAGGTGTGCCGTCACCTGGGCCTGGCCGCGCGTTTCGTGTCGGGCTACCTGATCCAGCTCACGCCCGACGTCAAATCGCTCGACGGCCCGAGCGGCACGGAAGTCGATTTCACCGACCTGCACGCGTGGTGCGAGGTGTATCTGCCGGGCGCGGGCTGGATCGGCTTCGATCCCACCTCGGGCCTGCTGGCCGGCGAAGGGCATATTCCGCTCGCCTGCACGCCGCAGCCCACCAGCGCCGCGCCGGTCGAGGGCCTGATCGACGAATGCGAGGTGTCGTTCGAGCACGAGATGGGCGTGACGCGGATCTACGAATCGCCGCGCGTGACCAAGCCGTACACCGAGACGCAATGGGCCGACGTGCTCGAATTGGGCGCGAACGTGGACGCCGTGCTGCAGGCCGGCGACGTGCGCCTCACGCAGGGCGGCGAGCCGACCTTCGTGTCGATCGAGGACCGCGACGGCGCCGAGTGGAACACCGATGCGCTCGGGCCGACCAAGCGCGGCTACGCCACCTCGCTGGTGCAGAAGCTGCGCGCCGAATACGGCGACGGCGGCTTCCTGCATTTCGGGCAGGGCAAGTGGTATCCGGGCGAGCAATTGCCGCGCTGGGCGCTGTCGGTGTTCTGGCGCAAGGACGGCGAGCCGGTCTGGCAGGACCCGTCGCTGTTCGCCGACGAGCGCGAGCCGTCCCGCTACACGACCGAGGATGCCCAGCGCTTCATCCGCGCGCTGGCCGGCCGGCTCGGCCTGAGCACCGACCACATTCGCCCCGGCTTCGAGGACACCTGGTATTACCTGTGGCGCGAGCGCCGCCTGCCGGTCAACGTCGATCCGTTCGACTCGCGCCTCGACGACGAACTCGAACGCGCACGGCTGCGCAAGGTGTTCGAGCAGAAGCTCGACACCGTGATCGGCTATGTGCTGCCGCTGAAGGCGCTGCCGCAGTCGCCGGAGCTGGCCGGGCCGCGCTGGGAAACCGGCCCGTGGTTCTTCCGCGACGAGCGCATGTACCTGTTCCCCGGCGATTCGCCGATGGGCTATCGCCTGCCGCTCGATTCGCTGCCGTGGGTCAGCGAGACCGATTTCCCGTACCTGGTCGAGCGCGACCCGTTCGCGCCGCACACGCCGCTGCCGACCGCCGACATGCTGCGCGCGCGTTATCTCGGCGCGGCCGATGCGCCGCCGTATCTGGTGGGCGGCCATCGCGTCGCGGCCGCCGCGCCGCGCACCGCGTGGCAATCGCGGCTCGACGCGGAGGCGGCCGGCCCGGGCGATGCCCGCCGTCTCGGCCAGCAGCCCGCCGCGCACGACGCTGCTGCCGCCACCGCCGCTGCACCGCGCCCGCCGGCGCGCTTCGAATCGGCGAAGGACATCACGCGCACCGCGCTGTGCGCCGAAGTGCGTCAGGGCGTGCTGTACCTGTTCATGCCGCCGCTGGCCGAACTGGAGGATTACCTCGACCTGCTCGGCGCGATCGAGCTGACGGCGCGCGCGCTCGGCATGAAGCTGATTCTCGAAGGCTACCCGCCGCCGCGCGACCCGCGCCTGACGGTGCTGGCCGTGACGCCCGATCCGGGCGTGATCGAGGTGAACATCCACCCGGCGCACGATTTCCGCCAACTGGTGCAGCAGACCGAATTCCTCTACGACGCGGCGTGGCGCACGCGCCTGTCGTCGGAGAAGTTCATGATCGACGGCCGCCACGTGGGCACCGGCGGCGGCAATCACTTCGTGCTCGGCGGCGCCACCCCGGCCGACAGCCCGTTCCTGCGCCGCCCGGACCTGCTGGCCAGCCTGATCGCCTACTGGCACAACCATCCGTCGCTGTCCTATCTGTTCTCCGGGATGTTCATCGGGCCGACCAGCCAGGCGCCGCGCGTCGACGAGGCGCGCAACGATCAGGTCTACGAACTCGATATCGCGTTCAAGGAAATCGAGCGCAGCAAGCTGCTGTTCGGCCAGGACATGCCGCCCTGGCTGGTCGATCGCGTGCTGCGCAACCTGCTGATCGACGTGTCGGGCAACACGCACCGCTCCGAGTTCTGCATCGACAAGCTGTATTCGCCCGATTCGGCGACGGGCCGCCTCGGCCTGCTCGAACTGCGCGCGTTCGAAATGCCGCCGCACGCGCGGATGAGCCTCGTGCAGCAATTGCTGCTGCGCGCGCTGATCGCCCGTTTCTGGGATACGCCGTACCGCACGCCGCTGACGCGCTGGGGCACCGCGCTGCACGACCGCTTCATGCTGCCGGCCTTCGTCAAGATGGATTTCGACGACGTGATGACCGAGGTGCGCGAAGCGGGCTTCCCGTTCGACGCGGCCTGGTTCGCGCCGCACTTCGAGTTCCGCTTCCCGCTGTACGGGCAGGTGGCGGTGAAGGGGATCGAACTGAGCCTGCGCAGCGCGCTGGAGCCGTGGCACGTGATGGGCGAGGAAGGCGCGACCGGCGGCACGGTGCGCTACGTGGATTCCTCGCTGGAGCGGCTGGAGGTGCTGGTCAGCGGCCTGAACGACAACCGCCACGTGGTGACGGTCAACGGCCGCGCGCTGCCGTTGCAGCCGACCGGCACGGCCGGCGAATACGTGGCGGGGGTGCGCTACAAGGCGTGGGCGCCGCCGTCGGCGCTGCATCCGACGCTCGGCGTGCATGTGCCGCTGACGTTCGACATCGTCGATACGTGGATGCATCGCTCGCTGGGCGGCTGCCGCTATCACGTTGCGCACCCGGGCGGCCGCAATTACGCGACGTTCCCGGTCAACGCTTACGAGGCAGAAAGCCGGCGGCTCGCGCGCTTCGTGTCGATCGGCCACACGCCGGGCCGGATGGACGTGGAGCCGGCCGCGCCGAGCCGCGAATTCCCGTTCACGCTCGATTTGCGACGCGACTGAGGCCGGGGCGAGCCGGCCGGGGTGGGGCGATTGCACCATCCCGGCCGGTATCGACTTGGCGGGATGTTAGGATTCCGCCTCGAAGGGCGGCGCACGCCGCGGACGCGGGGTCCGCGACCGACGTGGCGAACCGCCCCAGGCTGACGAAACGAACACCGTGCTTTCCCAAATTACCGACGATCTGGCCGCCGACGACGCCATGCATACGCTCTTCGACACAGGATCGATCCAGGACGCCGCCGAACTCGGCGCGGCGCTGGCCGCCCCGGCGGTGACAGGCCGCTACGACGAGTTGCGCGGCGGCACCGCCGCGTTGCAGACGGCCGCGCTCGCGCCGGTCTGGCGCGAATTCTTCACCCAGCTCGGCAGCGTCGGCTTCGCCGACCTCGACCGTCGCGCCGAGGCGCTCGAACGCCGCATGCGCGAGAACGGGCTGGCCTACCAACTGCACGATCCCAATGCCGGCAGCAGCGCGGGGCGGCCCTGGTCGCTCGATCTGCTGCCGATGATCGTCGCGCCCGACGACTGGACCCAGATCGAACAGGGCGCGCTGCAACGGATGCGGCTGCTCAACGCGGTCATGGCCGACGTCTATGGCGAGCAGCGCCTGCTCGAACAGGGGCTGCTGCCGCCGGCGCTGGTCACCGGCCACCCCGGCTATCTGCGGCCGATGCGCGGTGCGACCGTGCCGGGCGGCATGTGGCTGCACCTGGCCGCGTTCGACCTGATGCGCGGGCCGGACGGCCAGTGGCGGCTGGTGGCGCAGCACACGCAGGGGCCGACCGGGCTCGGCTATCTGCTCGAAAACCGCGTGATCGTCTCGCGGCTGTTTCCGCGCGCGTTCCGCGGCCTGCGCGTGCAGCGGCTGGCGGCCAGCTACCGCGCGCTGCTGCACAGCATGCAGGACATGAGCCCGGCCAAGAAGAATTCGCGGATCGTCCTGCTGACGCCGGGCCGCCATGCGCCGACCTATTTCGAGCACGCCTATCTGGCGCGCTATCTGGGCCTGACGCTGGTCGAGGGCGGCGATCTGACCGCGCGCGACAACCATGTCTATCTGAAGACGCTGAGCGGGCTGGAGCCGGTGCACGGCATCCTGCGCCGCGTCGACGACGAATGGCTCGACCCGCTGGAACTGCGTCCCGATTCGATGCTCGGCGTGCCGGGCCTGCTGCAGGCCGTGCGCGCCGGCAACGTGCTGCTGGCCAACGCGCCCGGCTCGGCGTTCCTCGAATCGCCGGGCGTGCTCGGCTTCCTGCCGAAGCTGGCCGAACAGGTGCTGGGCGAGCCGCTGGCGCTGCCGGCGCTGCCCACCTGGTGGTGTGGCGAGGCCGCGGCCTGCGCCGACGCGCTGCCGCAACTCGCGCGCGCCATCATCAAGCCCGCCTATCCGCCGAACGCGCAGGCGGGCGGCCGTTTCGACCCGGTGCTCGGGGCGCGGCTGACCTCGCAGCAACTGGCCGAATGGCGCGCGCGGATTCTCGCCAATCCGGCGCATTACGTCGTGCAGTCCGACCTGCCGCCGTCGCAGGCGCCCACCTGGCCGAGCAGCGCGCACGCCTATGAAGGCGGCGCGCGGATCGTGCCCAAGCCGTTGATGCTGCGCGTGTTCGCGATGGCCGACGGGGCCGGTTCGTGGCGCGTGCTGCCGGGCGGCCTGTCGCGCGTGGGCAGCCGCGACGAGCTGTTCAATGCGCCGATGCCGCGCGGCGGCAGCAGCGTCGACACCTGGGTGATCACCGAAGGCGCGATCGATCCGACCACGATGCTGCAGACGCATCTCGGTCCCGACGATCTGGTCGCGCGGCCGCGCACGATTTCGAGCCGCGCCGCCGAGAACCTGTTCTGGCTCGGCCGCTACACCGAGCGCGCCGTCAATTTGATCCGCCTGGCGCGCGCCGCGTTCGAGCGGCTGCGCGGCGAGGACGACGTCGACAGCCCGGCCCACCTCGAACTGCTCGACGCGCTGTGCCGCGAGAACGGCCTGATTCCGGCCGAGACGCAATCGGCCGCGGCCTCGCCGCGCGATTTCCAGCAGGCGCTGGCGCGCACGCTGTCACGCCGCGCCGATCACGGCACCGGCATCGCCGCCTGCGTGTTCGGCATGCGCGGCGCGGCGGCCGCGATCCGCGAGCGGCTCTCGCGCGATCAGTGGCGGCTGGTCGACGACGCCACGCAATTGTTCGACGAGCCGGGCAGCGCCGGCGAGGACGAGCCCGAGGAGCAGCTCGGCAACGCCGCGCTGCACATGCTCGACCGCCTGAATCTGCTGTTGACCGCCATCACTGGCGCGCAGACCGACAACATGACGCGCGACGACGGCTGGCGGCTGCTGTCGATCGGCCGGCAGATCGATCGCGTCGATTTTTTGTCGAGCGTGCTGCGTTTCGCTTTCGAGGACGGCGCCGCCACCAAGCAGGACGGCTTCGAGCTCGTGCTCGAACTGTTCGACAGCACCATCACGTTCCGCTCGCAGTTCCAGCGCTGCTTCGACGTCGCACCGCTGCTGTCGCTGGTGGTGCTCGACGGCGACAACCCGCGCTCGCTGGCCTGGGTCGTGCAGAAGATGCAGGGCCGGCTGACCAAGGTCGAGCATGGCGAGGGGTATGCGCTGTCGGAACTGACCGAGACCATGCCCGATATCGGAAGCTGGTCGTTGCACGCGCTTTGCGAAACCGACGAGGACGGCCGCCACGCGGTGCTGCTGGAGCGGCTTCAGGCCACCGGCCGTGCGGCGTGGGAGCTGTCGAACCGGATCGGCGAGCGTTATTTCAGTCATGTGCGGGAATCGGGCAGGTCGCTATGGGGATGAGCGGAAAAGCTGGCGAAGTGGCCAAGCGCGCGGGTCGCGCGGCCGACAGCGCGGCGGCGCACGATGCGGAGCCGCCGAAAAAGGCGGGCGCCGTGCCGGCCGGTGGCGCGGCGACCGTGGCGGCGGCCGCTGTTGTTGCCGCGGCTCCGGCCGTGTCCGTCACCGAGCCGCGCACGCTGCGCGTCACGCACGACACGCGTTACCGCTACGCGGCGCGCGTCGAATCGGCGCAACATCAGGCGCGCTTGCGGCCGCTCGATTTGCCGCGCCAGCAACTGATCGATTTCGCGCTCGCGATCGAGCCGCTGCCCGAGGGCATCGGCGTGGAGATCGACGCGTTCGGCAACCAGCGCACCTCGTTCGCGCTGAACCAGCCGCATGAGGAGCTGTTCGTGCGCAGCCAGAGCGTGGTGCGCGTGAGCCCGCCGAAGCTGTCGGCCGGCAAGCGCGGCGAGCCGCCGGCGTCGATCGCCACGCCCGAGGCCGGCACCGCCAGCCGTTGGGAAGCGGTGCGCGAGCGGCTGACGTACCGCGCCGGCGCGCCGTACGACGCGGCCAGCGAATTCGTGTTTCCGTCCCAGCACGTGGCCTGCCATCCCGATCTGGCCGCCTACGCCGCCCACAGCTTCACGGCGGACCGGCTGCTCGTGCAGGCCGCGTGGGACCTGATGCGGCGCATTCATGCCGAGTTCGCCTACACGCCGAACAGCACCGACGTGAACACCACGGCGCTGGCCGCGCTGGCCTTGCGCAAGGGTGTTTGTCAGGATTTCGCGCACGTGATGATCGGCGCGATGCGCTCGATCGGGCTGGCCGCGCGTTATGTCAGCGGCTATCTGCTGACTCAGCCGCCGCCGGGGCAGCCGCGCCTGATCGGGGCAGACGCCTCGCATGCGTGGGTGGAAGTCTACGATCCGGCCTGGCCGGAGGATGGCGGCTGGTTGCAGCTCGATCCGACCAACGATCGCGCGCCGGGCAACGATTACGTGATGCTGTCGGTTGGCCGCGATTACGCCGATGTCACGCCGTTGCGCGGCGTGATTCGCGGCGGCGGCGCCGATCAGGTGCTGACGGTCGGGGTGACGGTGGAGCCGATCGAGCCGGAAGCCGCGGCGAAGGGCGGCGCGGCCTGAAGCACGAACGGCGCGGCGCGCTTGCCGCGCTGGGCCGCCATCGCCCGCTCGGGCGGCTTCAGGCGGCCGTCACGCTGACGGGGCGGCCGAGGTCGGCTGCGTCGTCGGCCGGCGCGTCGTCGCGTACGAAACAATGTTCGAGCCGAATCCGTTGCACGCCGTCGATCGCGAGCAGTTGCTCGCGCAGCGCGCGGGCGCGGCGCTCGCCGATGCCGTCGAGCACCAGCGTTTGCGTCAGCAGTTCGCGGCAGCGCAGGGCGGGCGCGCTGTCGGCGCGAGCGCCTTGCTCGGCCAGATAGGCGCTCACGCGCGCGGCGGCATCGCCATGGGCGAGAGAAACGATATGGAAACGGTGCGTCAGCTTGAAGCCGGGCAGACACAGCGAGGAATCGGCGATCAGTTCTGCCACGGAAGAAAGGCGGGAAGACTGCTGCATGCAAGCTCCGGTAAAGAGGTAGTTCGAACCGGTGCTGGCCATGCCGCTCCCGTTTCGTTGCCGACTATCGGCCGCATCGCCTGAAGGCGTCCACCTTGCCCGGGTAGGCAGGTTGGCGTCGGGAAGCCCGACTCTGGATGCAAGCGCCATGATAAAGAAAAACACCGCCGCCTGCCAAGCCGGATTCCAATCGGCGCGGCTTGGCAGGGTTCGGCGCTCGGGCGCGGGCGGTCAGCCGCCTTCCGGCACCGGTGCGGCGGGCGGCGCATCGCCCATCGGCGCGTCGTCCACCCGCACGCGGCTCAGGAACGCGAACGCCGCCACCGCGCACAGCACGGTGATGGCCGTCAGCGCATCGAGCAACTGGCCGAACGCCGCGTGATGGGCGGCCCGCAGCGCGGCCGGGGCCACCCCCGGCAGGCGCGCGGCGGCGCTGGCCAGATCCCCGGTGGCGAGCCGCGCGGCGGCTTCGGTGATGGCGGCCGGCGCGGCGGCCGGGGCCGCGCCGTGCAGGCCGGGTTGCGTCAGCGCCGCGAGCAAGGCGCCCGCGATCGCCAGCGCAATGCCTTCGCCGGCCACGCGCGTCGTGCTGAAGATGCCGGCCGCCATGCCCGCGCGCGATTTCGGCACGACGCTGATCGACAGGCCGTCCATCAAGCCCCACGGCAGCCCCGCCCCCACGCCGATCATCAACATCGGCCCGATCGCTTCCGCATCGTGGCCGCCGCGCAGTGCGGCCGCCAGCAGATGCAGGCCGGCCGCCGCGATCACCAGCCCGATGCCCGAGATCGCCCCGGCCGACAGCCAGCGCGTCAGCATGGCCGCCACGAACGGCACCACCAGCATCGGCGCGGACAGCGCCAGCATCAGCCAGGCGGCGTGGATCTCGTCGTAGCCGTCCACGCCGATCAGGCGCAGCGGCAGCACCACCAGCAGCACGATGTAGCAGTAGCAGGTGGCGATCGGCAGCACCTGCACACCGACGAAGCGCGGGTAGCGGAACAGCGACAGGTCGAGCATCGGCCGTTCGGCGCGCAACTCGACGATCACGAATGCCGCCGCTCCCAGCACGAACGCCGCCAGCAACCCGACCACGACCGGCGACGTCCAGCCGCGCGTGGGTGCCTCGATCAGGCCCCACGTGAAGCAGCCGAGCGCGGCCGTGAAGCTCACCGTGCCGGCGCGATCGAGGCGGCGCGCGTGCGGATCGCGCGATTCGCGCAGGCGCGACGCGCCCAGGCCGAGCGACAGCGCACCGGCCACCGCCCCCGTCACGAAGATCGCGCGCCAGCCGAACTGCGCGATCAGCCAGCCGGCCAGCACCGGCCCGAACGCGAGGCCGATGCCGAACGTCGCGCCGAGCGTGCTGAACGCGCGGGTGCGCGCCGCACCGTCGAATTCCTGCGCGAGCGCGGCGGTGCCTCCGGCCAGCGCGGCAGCGGCGGCCACGCCCTGCGCGGCGCGCAGCAGATCGACGGCGAGGATGGTCGGCGCGAAGCCGAGCGCGAGCGAGGCCAGCGTGAAGCCGGCCACGCCGATCACGAACAGGCGCTTGCGGCCGAATCGGTCGGCCAGCGTGCCGGCCGCCATCAGCAGGCTGCCGAACGCGAGCATGAACGCGTTGGTGATCCAGGCCGCGGCGACCGGGCCGCCGCCGAGGTCGCGGCCGATGGCGGGCGTGGCCACCGCGCCCCCGGAAAATGCCAGCGGCAGCGCCAGCGCGGCCAGGCAGACGGCGCCGAGCACGATCAGCCGGCGGGCCGGCGGCGAGGCGGAGTGGAAGGAGGCATCGGACATCGGGGTTCCTGTCGAAGCGGCCGCCGCCTCGCGGTTGCGAGACGTTACGGCCAGAGCGACAGACGATAATTCGGATTCAATCGATGAAAAACACCGTAGGATTCCGTAGATAGCGGAGTTGAATTCCGCAATATTAATGAATCGCGGATATCGAACCGGCATGGACAACCTGAACGGCATCGTCGCCTTCGTGCGCACGGCGGAAACTTTGAGCTTCGTTGCGGCCGGGCACAAGCTCGGCATTTCGGCCTCGGCGGTCGGCAAGACCATCGCGCGGCTCGAACGCTCGCTCGGCGTGCGGCTGTTCCACCGCACTACACGGCGCGTCACGCTGACCGAGGAGGGCCGGCATTTTCACGAGCGCTGCCATCGCATCCTCGAAGATCTGCGCGAGGCCGAGGCGATGCTGTCGGAGGCGGCGCAAACGCCGCGCGGCCGGCTGCGCGTGAGCCTGCCCGTGATCGGCTACCGCTTCCTGTTGCCGGTGCTGCCGGCCTTCAGCGCGCGCTACCCCGACATCGAGCTGGATCTCGACTTCAACGATCGCCTGGTGGACGTGGTGGAGGGTGGTTTCGATGCAGTGATTCGCAGCGGCACGCTCAGCGATTCGAGCCTGATGTCGCGGCGGCTCGGGCCGTTCCGCTTCGTGTTGTGCGCCTCGCCCGGCTATGCGGCGCGAGCCGGCGTGCCGCGCGCGCTGGCCGATCTGGCCGCGCACGATTGCGTGCGCTACCGCTTCCCGACCACCGGCAAGCTGCAACCGTGGGCGCTGCTGCCCGACGGCGGCGAGCCGCCCGGCCTGCGCACCGCGATGACCTGCAACAACATGGAGGCGCTGCGCGGCGCGGTGATCGCCGGGTTCGGAATCGGCTTCATGCCCGATTTCCTGACGCGCGATGCGCTGGCGAGCGGGGCGCTGGTCGAGGTGCTCGATGCGCCTACGCTCGCGCCGGGGCAGTTCTCGGTGCTGTGGCCGTCGAGCCGGCAGCTTTCGCCGAAGCTGCGCGTGTTCGTCGATTTCATGTGCGCGCACCTGTTTCCCGACGACGCGCCCGCCGCTACGCCCCCCAATGCCACGCGTCGAGCGCCATCCGCACCGCCAGCGTGAACAGCATCGCCGCCATCGCCCAACGCTGCGCCAGCAGCCAGCGCGGCCGCGCGGCGAGAAACCCTGCCAGCGATGCCGACGACAGCGCCACCGCGCCGTTCACCGTCGCGAACACCACGATCAGCGCCGAGCCGAGCGTGACCGACTGCTGGAACACGCTGCTGCTGGCGTGGTGGTCGATGAACTGCGGCAGCAGCGACAGAAACGTCATCGCGAGCTTCGGGTTGAGCAGGCTGGTGGCCGCGCCCATCGCGACCAGCCGGCCCGGTTGCTCGGGCGGCTGGGTGCGCACTTCGAGCGGCGAGCGGCCGCCGGGGCGCACCGCCTGCCAGGCCAGATGCGCCAGATACAGCGCGCCGACCGCGGCCAGCGTGCGCGCCGCGCCCGGAATCGTCAGGAAGATCGCCGTGATGCCGAAGGCCGCGCCGAACATGTAGGTCAGATAGCCGAGCATCACGCCGGCCAGCGAGATCAGGCCCGCGCGGCGGCCTTGCGACACCGAGCGCGACATCACGCAAACCATGTTCGGCCCCGGCGTGACCGCCAGCATCCCGCCCACCGTGACGAATTCGACCATCGTACTCATGACTGTTGCGTCCTTGCGCGTCTGTCGGCGCGCGGCGCGCCCCGGTGAAACCGAGTATCGGCCGGCGAGGATGCTCAGTAAAACGGATTAAACTGAACGCATTACTCAGCCTTTCTGACGAATATGAAAAAGCTCGATCTCGACGTGCTGGAAATGGTGGTGGCGATCGCCGATACCGGTTCGTTCGCGCGCGCGGCCGAGGCCGTGCATCGGTCCTCCTCGGCGGTCAGCATGCAGGTCAAGGCGCTGGAGGATGCGCTCGGCAAGCCGTTGTTCGAGCGCAGCACGCGCAGCCTGACGATCACGGCCGACGGCCGCACCATCGTCGAATGCGGGCGGCGCATGCTGGCGATGCGCGAGGAGGCCTGGGCCGCCGTGGTGCGCCCGGAAGTGCGCGGGCGCGTGACGATCGGCGTGCCGGACGACTACGCGTCGACGCTGCTGCCCTCGGTGCTGCGCCAGTTCGCGCAGGCGCATCCGCGCGTGGAGATTCGCGTGATCGGCTTGCCGAGCAGCGCGCTGGTGCCGCTGATCAAGGACAACACGGTCGATCTGGCGTGCATGACGCGCACCCGCGGCATGCCGGCCGAGTTCATCCGCCACGAGCCGATCGTGTGGGCCGCGCTGCCGGGCAATGCGGCGGTGTGGAACGAGCGGCCGTTGCCGATCGCGGTGTTTTCGCAGGGCAGCGCCGCGCGGGCGCGGGCGGTCGGCACGCTGAACCAGGCCGGCATCAAGTACCGGATGTCGTATGAAAGCCCGAGCCTGCTCGGCGTGATCAGCATGGTGGAGGCGGGGTTGGCGATCGCCCCGCTCGCGCGCTGCAGCATGCCGGCGCATCTGCAGGCGGTGGGCGAGGCGGAAGGGCTGCCGTCGCTCGGCGAGGTGGAAGTGGTGCTCGCGCGCAGCGCGAATTCGGCGCGGCCGCCCTGCGATTTTTTGGCCGAGCAGTTGCTGACGGACCTGCGCTGAACGCGGGCACGCATCCTGTTACGGGCGGTCGCGCACGGGGCCGCCGCACCGCGAAACCATCGCCTGCCGTGATGCCCGACCAGAGGGGCGGCGGCGATGCCGGGCGCCGAATTTGCGCCATATCATGCCGGACGCGCAGGCGTGCCATACTGCGTCATTCTTCAGACGAGACGATCTCCGCGATCCGCTCCCGACGCATGTCCGAACCTCTCCACGCCGCTTCATCAACCACGGCGTCGGCCCGCGCCAGCGCCACCGATGCGATTCTCGAACGCCTGCTCGACGCCCTGAGCAGCGGCGAATTACGGGCCGGCGCCAAGCTGCCCGACGAGGCGCAACTCGCGCAATCGTACGGCGTGCCGCGCCACTCGCTGCGCAGTGCGCTGATCGTGGTGCGCGACCTGGGCCTCGTTACCACCGAGCGCGGCCGTTTCGGCGGCACGTTCGTCGC
>NZ_BAAILN010000012.1:105965-108214 GCF_054589155.1 Burkholderia sp. 3C | reverse complement strand
CCGGCTGCACAGCATGGCGCTCGAACGCCGCATCGATGCGGCGCAACTGCGCAGCCTGGTCGACTGGCGGCGCGCCGTGTCGGGCGAAACCTGCCTGCTCGCGGCGCGCCGCGCGTCGGCGTTGCAGCTCGGTGCGATCGAGGCCGCGGCGCAGGGTTTCGTGGCGGGCATGCTCGATGTCGACCTGCGCCGCGCCGCCGATGCGCGTCTGCATCTGCTGATCGCCGAGGCGAGCGGCTCGCGGCATCTGGTCGAGCAGGAACAGGCGATTCAGGAGGCGTTCGGGGCGGTGTACGCGTCGTTGCCGATCGTCCGGCATCCGGCGCGGGTGGCCTGCATGGATCATTCCGCGCTCGTGCAGGCGCTGCTCGCACGCGACGGCGAACGCGCGCGCCTCGCGATGATCGTGCATGTGGAGGCCAGCTACGCGTGGTGCTGCTCGCTGCTGCGCGTCGAAAAACTCACATGATGTAGACGGCCACGCTGATGAACTGGCACAGGCTCCCGCCGAGCACGAACAGGTGCCAGATGCCGTGGCCGTGGCGGATCCGCTCGTCGTTGATGAAGAAGTAGATGCCGGCGCTGTAGAGCACGCCGCCGGCCACCAGCCAGGCCACGCCATCGGGCGACAGCGCGGCCATCAGCGGCCGCATGGCGATCACGCCGAGCCAGCCCATCAGCACGTAGAGCACCATCGAGACGATCCGCGTGCGGCGCCCGAGCGTCAGTTCCTGGACGATGCCGAACAGCGCCAGCCCCCACACCACCCCGAATAGCGTCCAGCCCCACGGCCCGCGCAGCGCGATCAGCGTAAACGGCGTGTAGCTGCCGGCGATCAGCAGGTAGATCGCCGAGTGGTCGCATTTCTGCAGGATCGCCTTCAGGCGCGGCGTGTTGACGAAGTGATAAAGCGTCGACACCCCGTAAAGCACGAGCAGCGCCGCGCCGTAGATGCTCGCGCTGACCACGCGATACGGGTCGCCCTTGAGCGCGCCCATCGTGACGAGCGTGGCCAGCCCGGCCACGGAAAGCAGGGCACCGACGAGATGCGAAATGCTGTTGAAACGTTCACCGACCACCACGGCCTGACCTCGGTTGCTTGACGGATTGTTGGGTGACGCTGCGCTGGCGGGCGGCGTCGGAAAAATGGGCGTGTGCGTGCATCAGGCGCCAGCGAAGCGGTCCGTGGCGGCGAGCAGCGCCTTCAGGATGCCCGGCTCGTCGTAGGCGTGGCCCGCGTCGGGCACGAGTTCGAAGCTCGCTTGCGGCCAGGCCTTGGCGAGTTCCCACGCGCTGCGCGCCGGCGTGGCGACGTCGTAACGCCCCTGCACGATCGCCCCCGGGATGCCGGCGAGCTTGTGCGCGTCGCGCAGCAGTTGCCCTTCCTCGACGAAGCCGCGATTGACGAAGTAGTGATTCTCGATGCGCGCGAATGCCAGCGCGTAATGCGCGTCGTCGAACGCGGCGGCTAGAGCCGGGTTCGGCAGCAGCGTGATGGTGCGGCCTTCCCACAGGCTCCAGGCGCGCGCGGCGGCGAGCTTGGCGGCTTCGTCGTCGCCGGTCAGGCGGCGGTGATAGGCGGCCATCAGATCGCCGCGCTCGCCTTCGGGAATCGGCGCGAGGAACGCATCCCAGAGATCGGGGAACAGCCACGACGCGCCTTCCTGGTAATACCAGAGCAGCTCGGCGCGGCGCAGCGTGAAGATGCCGCGCACCACCAGTTCGCTGACGCGCTCGGCATGCGTTTGCGCATAGGCCAGCGCCAGCGCGCTGCCCCACGAGCCGCCGAACACGAGCCAGCGCTCCACGCCGATCATCTCGCGCAGCCGTTCGATATCGGCGACCAGATGCGGCGTGGTGTTGTTCTCGAGGCTCGCGTGCGGCGTCGAGCGGCCGCAGCCGCGCTGGTCGAACAGCAGCACGTCGTAGCGCACCGGGTCGAACAGCCGGCGATGATTCGGCCCGCTGCCGGCGCCGGGGCCGCCGTGCAGGAACACGGCCGGCTTGGCGCCCGGCGTGCCGCAGCGCTCCCAGTACAGACGATGACCGTCGCCGGTATCGAGATAACCATGGGCGTAGGGTTCGACGGGTGGATACATGCGGCATGCTCCGGTGGCAAGGACGGGGCCGGATGACGCGGCAGGCGAGGGCGCGGGTTGCGCGCGAGCCGTCCGCGCGACGGGCGTGACGCCATTATGCCGAAGCGCGCGCGCCGCTGCCGCGCTGCATCATTGCGGCGGCAACAGACT
>NZ_BAAILN010000012.1:103401-105844 GCF_054589155.1 Burkholderia sp. 3C | reverse complement strand
TCCCCGATCGCGGGCGCATGCGCCCGCCACGACGATGGCTTTCACTCCTTACGATTTCCCCCCCGCGTTGCATCGTTTTCCTTCGCGTTTGCGCTTGAGGCCGTTGCTGGCTCGCGCCGCGTGGCTGCTGCCCGCAGCGCTGGTGCTGCCCGCGAGCGCGAGCTTCGCGGCCGGGCTTTACGGCGGCAACGATCAATACGTCGGCGGCGGGCAGGGCGGCTACGGGCAGCCCGGCTATGCGCCGGCGCAGCAAGTCGATTCGAATCAGGACGACGACGGCGCGCCCGCGTATCCGCCCGTCAGCGCGCCGCCGCCACCCGATCAACCCGGTTACCCGCAGCGTGGCGCCGATGCGCCCGGTTACGTGCCTCCGCCGTACGGCCAGACGAACCCGTTGTATGCGCAACCGAATGCGCAGCCTGATCGGCCGCAACCGCAGCAGGCCCAGCCCTATCAATCGCAGCCGTATCAGTCGCAGCCGAACTCGCAATACGGTGCGCCCGGCTACGGCGGTGCGCAGCCCGCGCCGAATGCACCGAACATGAACGGGCAGAGCGGTTATCCGCCGCCCGACGCGGCACCGCCGCCTGACGATTCGGACGACGACGGCCCGCAACCCGGCCAGCCCGGCTATGGCGGCCAACAGGGATATCAAGGCCAGCCGGGCTATCAAGGTCAACAGGGCTACCAAGGCCAACCCGGCAACGCGGGGCCGTCCGCCTATCTGCCGCCGAGCCCGCCGCCCGGCTACGGGCAGCCCGACGATTCGTCCGGTCAGCCGCCGTATCCGCAACCCGGTACGCAGCCGTACGGCGCGCAGCCTCCGCAAGCAGGCTACGGGCAGCCTTCATATGCGCAGCCCGGCTACGGCGTGCAATACGGCACCATCGCGGCGATCCGTCCGATCGGCGGCGGCACCAGCCCGTCGGGCGTGGCGGGCACGGTGGTCGGCGCGCTCGTCGGCGGCGTGCTCGGCAATCAGATCGGTCATGGCCACGGCCGCAGCGCAGCCACCGTGATCGGCGCGCTGGGCGGCGCGGCGGTCGGCAATCAGGTGGGGCAGCAGATGAACGCACCGTCCGGCTATCGGATCGACGTGCAACTTTCGGACGGCACGATGCGCGGCTTCGACGTGCCCGGCGCGGGCGATTGGCAACCCGGCGACCACGTGCGGATCGACGCGGGCAACCGGTTGTCGCGGTATTGAGCGCTTGAGGGGAGGCGGAGCGCGCCGGATTACCCGGCCGCTTTGGGACGTTTGGGTTTGGCCGCGGCCTTGGCCTGCCGGTTCGCCCGATTGAGTGCGACGGCCTCCCGGATCAACGCGACGAAGGCCGCCTCGTCCACCGCTTCGCCTTCGCGGATGTCGATCGCGCGCCGCACCTTGCCGTCGAGGCTCGCGTTGAACAGGCCGGCCGGATCGGCCAGCGCCGCGCCCTGGGCGAACGTCAGCTTGACCACCGCCTTGTAGGATTCGCCGGTGCACAGGATGCCGTCGTGCGACCACACCGGCGTGCCTCTCCATTTCCATTTCTCGATCGCGTCCGGGTCGGCCTGCCGGATCAGCGCGCGCATGCGGGCCAACGCGGCGCCGCGCCAGTCGTCGAGTTCGGCGATGCGGGCGTCGATCAGGGCCGAGGCGTCGGCGTCGTCGCGGCCGACGGCGGAATCCTTCGTCCCCATGCCTGCCTCCTCACGCGCGCCGTATCAGATGTACCACTGCGCCGCCACGTCCTGCAGGCGCTGACGCATCACGTCGCATTCGCGCGCGATCTTGTCGTTGATCGACACGAAGCCCGACAACTGCGCGGGCACCTCGCCGTCGGCCGGAGCACTGACGGCCGGCAGCGGTTGCAGGCGCGCCAGCGTGCCGAATTTCAGCGCGCGGCTCGGCCCGATCAGCAGGCCGTGGATGCGGCGGTTCAGCGGGCGTTGCGCCGTTTGCACGTAGTGGCGGCCGGCCACGTCGCCATCGGCCGGCTGCACGCTCGCCAGCATTTCGAGCGAACTGATCACGAGCCGCAGCGAGCGCTGGATCGCGTCGAGCTGCGCCATCGTGATGTCGGTTTCCTTCGACACCCACGGCATCAGCGAACGCATCTGCACCAGCAGCGCGTTCAGCGCGGCCATTTCCTTCAGATGAGCGGTATCGCTGACCGTTTGCGCGCTGACGATCCGCGCATGCACCACCGCGCAGGCGCGCAGCGAATCGGCCAGCTTGTAGCGCCACGAATAGGTGGCGTACAGCGGCAACGCGAACGAGAACGCCAGCGCGATGCCGATCCCGACGATCACGTTCACGGCGCGCCACAGCCCGTCGACGATCTCGTTGTCGCCGTGCCCGGCCACGATCAGGATCGTGATCGCCGACAGCAGCGCGACATAGCCGGCCTTGCCGATCGCGTAATAGGCGCAGAGCCCGCACAGCACGCTCATCACCAGG
>NZ_BAAILN010000012.1:94403-103257 GCF_054589155.1 Burkholderia sp. 3C | reverse complement strand
GGTGCCGAGCGCGCGCTCGGCCGCCTTCTTGCGGATATTGCCGTGATGCTGGAGCCCGCCGATCACGATCAGCACCGTGATCGACGACCATTCGCCGTGCGGGATATTGAGCCCGGTGGACAATGCGATCGACACCAGCACACTGAGCGCGACGCGCGCGGCGTGGATCAGCTTGGCGTGCCGGTAGCGGCGATACGGATCGAGCAGCGGGCGGAACAGCGAGCGCAGGGCGGCGGGCAGGCGGAGCGGGGATGCGGTCATGACGGGCAACGGGAAGGCAAGGCGCTCGCGTGGAAGTTCGCGATGGGCGCGCCGTGGCTGCCGGCTGCGCGCATCGCACGTCCGGACGATTCTAATGGATCGGCCCGGCCGCGCCTGCCCGTATTAACGCGACGCGCCGCGACAAAAAGAAACGGACGCCGAAGCGTCCGTTTTGCGTCATGCCGGTGACTCGGCGAGCCGGCGCTCGAACGCGTCAGCGCGTCAGCGCACTGAAGCCTTCGAGCAGGCGATCCATGTCGGCCGGTGCGATCGCGCCCATCGTCGACACGCGGAACAGCGAGGCCGACAACCCGCCCTGGCCCGCGTAGATCACGAAGCCGCGCGCCTTGAGGCCGTCGTGCAGCGTTGCGTAGCCGACGCCGGCCGGCAGCGTGTAGGCGCGCAGCACGACCGACGATTCGCCGTCCGGCAGCACCAGCGACATGCCGCGCGCGGCCAGGCCGTCACGCACCTGGTCGGCAAGCGCCTTGTAGCGGGCGTGACGCGCCTGCCAGCCGCCTTCGTCCTCGAACTCGCGCAGCGCCTCGACGAGCGCGTAATACGCGTGCACCGACGGCGTGAACGGCGTGTTGCGCTGCGCCTGCAGCTTGGCGAGCCGGCCGAGATCGAGGTAATAGGTGCGGCTCGCGGCGCGCGCCAGCGCCGTGTTGCGCACGATCACGAACGCCGCGCCGGGCACGCCGTGCAGGCACTTGTTGGCGGTGGCGGCCACCGCGTCGGTCACGCCGTCGGCGAAATCGATCGCCTCGGCGCCGAAGCTGCTGACGCCGTCGACCAGCAAGCGCGCGCCATGCTGGCGGCACAGTTCGGCGATCGGGCCAAGCGCGTTCAGGCGGCCGGTGGTGGTTTCGTGATGAATCACGGCCACGTGCGTGATGGCGCGGTCGGCGGCCAGCGCGGCCTCGATGCGGCCGAGGTCCGGCGCTTCCATCCATTCGTGCTTGAGCAGCGTGTGGGCGATCCGGTATTGCTTGGCGATCTGCGCGATGCGATCGCCGTACACGCCGTTCTCGATCACGAGCAGCTTGCCGTCTTCGGGCACCAGCGCGGCGATCATGCTTTCGACGGCGGCGGTGCCGGAGCCCGTCATCAGCACGGCCTGCCATTCGGCCGGGTCGAGGTCGTAGGCGGCGACCAGGCGCGTGCGCGCTTCGTCCTGCAGGTCGAAGAACTCGCTTTCGCGATGGCAGAGATCGGTTTGCAGCAGGCTCTGGCGGACGCGCTCGGTCAGCGTGACCGGGCCGGGGTTCAGCAGCAGCATCATTCGGCTCCCGCGCCGATGTGGCGCATCAGACGTTCCTTCACTTCGATCGGCGTCACGGTCGGACGCGGCAGCCCGTCGGGCACGCCGGTGCGAATCTTGACGCAGGCGAAGCGCGCGCCGTCGGCCGGCTCGGCGAACAGCGCGTCGATCGCGCTCAGGTCGCCCTCGCGCGCCGACGCATAGCCGCAGGCGGCGGCCACGGCGGCGAACGACACGCACGGCGAGACGGTGGACTGGCCGCCCGTCGATTCGTGCGCGCCGTTGTCGAGCAGCAGGTGGATCAGGTTCTTCGGGCCGTAGGCGCCGAGCGTGGCGAACGCGCCCATGCGCATCAGCGCGGCGCCGTCGCCGTCGACCGCCACCACGGTGAGGTCCGGACGCGCCAGCGCGAGGCCGAGCGCGAGCGTCGTCACGCAGCCCATCGAGCCGACCATGTAGAGCTGGTTGGCGCGATCGTCGAGCGCGTACAGCTCGCGCCCGCAGAAGCCGGTGGAGGCCAGCACCACGGTCGAATCGAGCGGCGTGCGCGCGATCACGGCCGACAGCGCGTCATGGCGCGACGGCCGCTCGGCGGCGCGGCTCGCGGCCGCAACCGGCACGACGTGCGGGCGCGGCGCGGGCATCGGCGCATCCTTGAGCGGATAGGCGGCCACGCTGCCTTTCTGCATCACGAGCGCGTAGGGCCGGCCGGTTTCGTCCATGTGACGGATCGCACGGTCGAGCGCCGGGCCGATCTGCTCGGCCTCGGTCGGGAACAGCTCCCACGGAATCTCCATGGTGTCGAGCATCTGCGGCGTGATCGGCCCCATCAGCGCGTGCTGCGGCTCGTCGTGCTCGCCGGGCTTGCCGCGCCACGTGACGATCAGCAGTTGCGGCAGCTTGAAGGTCCAGGTCAGCGAGGTCAGCGGGCTGACCGCGTTGCCGAGGCCCGAGTTCTGCATCATCGCGATGCTGCGCCGGCCGCCCAGCGTCGCGCCGGCCGCGAGCGCGACGGCGTCGCCCTCGTTCGCCGCCGACACGTAGTGCAGCGACGGGTCCTGCAGGACGTAGTTGATGAACGGCGTCAGATACGAGCAGGGCACACCCGCGTACGAATCGAAACCGCGCGCGCGCGCGGCCTCGACGAACTGGGCTGCCTCGATCATTGGGTGTCCCCGGCCGGGGCGCCGTTCGCGAGCGGCGTCTGGCCGTGCGCGAAATCGCCGGCGCGGCGGAATTCGTCGAGGTCGTTCACGCCGCGCCAGTGGCCGTGCACGTACTGCACCGCGATCTTCTCGCCGGCTTCGACCAGCGCGTTCAGCAGCGCCGGGATATCGAGCTGGTCGAAATCGGGGCGCGCCTGCAGCGTGGCCAGCGTGGCCTTCAGGCGTTCGACGCCGGCGCCGCGCACGTTCAGCAGGCCGACCCAGCGGCCGTGCGGCGCGCCGTTGCCGGCGTCGCTCGCCACGCGTTGCAGCCTGACCTTCTGGCCGAACAGGCCGCGGTCGTCGGCCGACGAGCACAGCGCGAAGTCGCGCACGCTCTGGTTGGTCGAATCGGTCAGCGAGGAATCCACCACCACGGTGAATTCGGCGTCGCTTTCGGCCAGATCGCGCACGATGTAGCTGCGGAACAGCAGGTCGCCGTAGGAGACGATCGTGTCGCCCTTGACCTTGCCCAGCGCGCAGGCCAGCGAGCTCAGTTCGCCGGTTTCGGCGTGGCGCTCGTTGACCACCAGCTTGATGCCGGCCGTGTCGATCGCGTCGGCGCGATAGCCGCCCACCACCGTGATGTCGTTGACGCCTTCCTTCTTGAAGCCGTCGACGAGCCAGCGCAGCAGCGGCTTGCCGGCGATCGGCAGCATGACCTTCGGCTTGTCTTCGGTCACGGCCTCGAGGCCCTTGCCGCGGCTGGCCGCCAGCACGATGGCCGAGTTCGACGAACGCGACGACGACGACAGGTAGATGCGCTCGGCCGCCGAATATTCGTCGGCGTCCTGCAGGCGGAAGATTTCGTTGACGGTGACCACGCGGTCTTCGACGTTGACGAGCGTTTCGTTCTCGAAGATGTCGCGCGCGGTGGCCTGCATCGCGGCGGCGGACGAGCGGACCAGATGGTTCGCCCAGATCACGGTGCTGATGCCGGCCTGGCGGAACACGTCGGTCGGCGTGCTGTAGTACTTGGTCGGCACGATCACGATCGGCGCGCGGTTGTTCCACTGGCGCGCGAATTCGAGGATCTCGTCCGGACGCGACAGCTTGCTGTGCATCAGGATGGCGTCGGCGCCGGCATCGGCGTAGGCGTGCGCGCGGCGCAGCGCTTCATCCATGCCCCAGCCCGCGATCAGCGCTTCGACGCGTGCCACGATCGAGAAATTCGAATCCGTTTGGGAATCCTTGCCGGCCTTGATCTTGCCGGCGAATTCGTCGATCTCGGCGAGCGGCTGGCGTTCGCCGTCGATGAAGCTGTTGGTCTTCGGGAATTGCTTGTCTTCGATGCAGACGCCGGCGATGCCGCGCTGTTCGAGCTTGCGCACGAGGCGGCGCATGTTGTTGAAGTTGCCGTAGCCGGTGTCGCCGTCGAGCAGGATCGGCAGGTCGCTGGCGTCGGCCATGAATTCGAGCACGTCGACCACCTGGGTCCAGCTCGCTTCGTTGTTGTCGCGCACGCCGAGCGCGGCCGAGATCGACAGGCCCGAGCCCCAGATGCCCTTGAAGCCGGCTTCGCGCACGATTCGCGCGGACAGGCCGTTGTGCGCTTCCATCAGGAATTCGAGCTGGTTGCTCGTCAGCATGCGGCGCAGCCGCGCGGCACGGGATTCGGTGAAGTTATTGGGTTCGCGTGCGTTCATCGTGCGGCTCCTACGGTATTGCGCTGAATCAGCGGGAGAACTTCGTCAGCCGCGCGGGCGACGTCGTTGGGGAAATCGATTTCGATCCACGGTGCGCCGGTCACGTCGGCGACATCGAACGGGCGGCCGCCTTCGAGCAGCAGGTCGCGCACGGCTTCCTCGTGGGGCAGGTTGGCCCGGCCCGAATCGATGTAGCCGGCGACGATCTCGGCGAGGCGCTTGGCCGTGCCTTCGCTGAAGCGGAAGAAGCCGACCGATTCGCCGATGGTGTCGTATTGCAGGTCGACGGCGAGTTGCTTGCGCAGTTCGACGGGCACGCCGTCCTTCACGCACAGCTTGACCGGCTCGTCGCCGGCCTCGAAATCGCGGTCGATCAGCAGGCGGTCGACCGATTGCTCGGGGTTCGCGACCAGCGCCTGCATGATGCTGTCGTCGTACAGCACGTCGGCGTCCATCAGCAGCACGTCGCCGCCGCGCGTGAGCGCGTCGGCTGCGGTGTGGACGGTCAGCACGCTGCCGAGATCGAAGCGCGGGTTCAGGACGATTTCGGCTTGGCGACCGAGGCGGGCCAGTTCGGCCTCGACCTTCTCGTGCTGGAAGCCGAGCGCGAGGACGATTTCGGTCACGCCGAGCGATTCGAGCAGACGCAGGTGGCGCTCGAGCAGCGACACGTCGTCGAAGCGCAGCAGGCACTTCGGATACTGCGCTTCGGGAGGCAGTTGCAGGCGCAGGCCGAGGCCTGCGGCCAGGATGATGGCTCGCATTGAATACTCCACGCTATGTAATGGTTACTTGGCCGGATGCGGTCCGGCCGAGGGTTCGCCCGCCAGGCACGGCGCGGGCTGGCCCTAGTCCGCGAGCTGCGGCGCACGGCGCCGCTGCCAGTTTCTTTCGCTGAAATGCAGATACAGAATGCCGGGCAGGCCGAGCGCGAGCTCGCGCGCGCGCTTGGACAGCGACAGCGCGAGCGCCGCATCCGGCGGCAGCCCGACCAGCGGCGCCAGCAGCAGATAGCCGCCTTCCTGCGCGCCGAGCGAACCGGGAATCATGAATGCCGCGCCGCGAATCGCCTGGCCGACGCTTTCGAGCAGCAGCGCATCCACCCAACTGACCGGATGGCCGAGAAAGTGCAGCGCGAGCCACACCTCGCCGGTGCCGAGCAGCCAGCCGCCGAAGCTGTACCAGAACGTGGCGATCACGCGATCGCGCTTGCCGTACAGCTCGCCGACGGCGGAATCGATCGCGTCTGCGCGGGTGGCCAGCGACGGCCAGTCGCGCGGGCCGAGCGCCTTCGACACCATCCGCAGGCCCCGGCCGAACAGGCCGCGCCGCTGCGCCAGATAGAAACCGAACGCGCAGGCGCCGAGCAGGGCGGTGGCGATCAGGGCCGGCGTGCGCAGGTGGGTGGCCGCGGCGCTGTTCGCACCGAAGCTGAACACGGCGATGCCGCCGAGCGCGAACAGGATCTGCGCGAGCGCCTGCATGGTGGTGCTGACCGTGACGGCCGCCGCCGCGTGCGGCATCGGGATGCCCTTTTGCGACAGGTAGCGCGCCATCAGCACCGGGCCGCCGATCTGGCCGGCCGGCAGCAGGCTGTTGACCGATTCGAGCACCCAGCGCGCCGACAGCATCTCGCGCGTCGACACGCCGGGCGTGCCGCGCGGGAACATCACGGCGATCGCGCGGGCGTCGACCACGAGCGGGATCAGATGGAACGCGGCGACCAGCGCGAGGCCCCAGCCGGCCGTGGCCAGCGTGGAGACGACCGCGCCGAAACCCTGCCAGGACAGCAGGGCGATGAACAATGCCGTCCCGATGGACAGCAGGATGATTCCAGCGCGAGTCATTTCTGTGCGGGGCGGCGCGTGGCGAGCTGCTTGAAGACCTGACGGAAGCCGAAGTACGCGATCGCGTCCTTCATGTTCGAGATGAAGCGCTTCCAGGGGCGCATGCCCGGGTCGGTCACGTATTCGAAGGTCAGCGACACGCGCATTTCGTTCTCGCCCATCGGCGAGATGCGGTGGCGCAGCTTGTCGCCGTCGAACAGCACGATGCCGCCGTCGGGGATTTGCGTGGTGCCCGGTTCATCGGCCACGGCCGGGTTGCGCGTGTGCAGTTCGTAATCGAGGCGGCAGGTCGATTCGTCGATCACGCCGATCAGCAGCGTGTAGCGGCGGCCGTCGTAGTAGGACGTGTCGTAGTGCCAACCGATGTGGTCGCCCGGCTTCGTGTAGTAGTACAGCGCGTAGGCGTGCGGATCGTCGGCGGGCGACACCTGCAGCGTGTCGCCGGTCAGCTTTTCGAGGAATGCGATCAGGGCCGGCGAGCGGTACAGCTCGGCGATGAACGGCGCCTTCTCGTCGATCGTGTGGCGGCTGACGCTGCCGCCCTGCTTGTGGCCGGGCAGGTAGTTCCGGTTGACGTCGGGCAGCAGCGCGCGCGCGAGGTCGGCCAGGCGCCCGGAGGCGTCGGGCGGCAGGAACGATTCGAGATGAATGAACGCGCCCTGGCGGTCGAATTCGCGATGCAGGTGATCGGTATCGAGCGCGGCGGCGGCGCGGGAGACGGCGCCATCGGCGTTGCCCGGGGCGGCGTGGCCGGCAGTCGGGGCGCTGGCGCGCGGTTCGAATCCGGCTTCGGTTTGGGTACTCATGGGATGGTCAGGCCTTCGGGCTGTCGGCCGCCGGCACGGCGCCGCGGCGCACCACGCGCCAGTAATCGATCACGACCCAGGCCGCGAACACGGGCGCGCCGATCGCGGCGGCCAGGACAAAGCGCTCGACACCGTCGAGCAGCGTGACGATGGGCAGCAGATACAGCACGTCTTCGGTTTCGAAGCCGCCGATCGAGGCCTGCTTGGTGCCGGCCTTGCCCGCGAACGATTCGATCCGCATGCGCAGGAAGAAGATCAGCGCCACGGCCGCGCCGGCCAACGTGCCGAGCAGCACCGGCGGCGCGAACATGCGGCCGCCTTGCGCCACCACGCCCGCGCCCATGCAGACGAACAGCGCGATGGTGATCACCGCGTCGCTGGCGAGATCGTAGAAGTGGCCGATCTTGCTGGTCTTGCCGCTGATGCGGGCGAGTTCGCCGTCGGTGTGATCGACGAAGTTCGACAGCACGATCAGGAACGCGCCGGCATTGATCCAGCCGAAGCCGCCCTGCGCGAGACAGACGGCACCCGCCAGGCCGATCAGCAGGCGCAGCGTGGTCAGATGATTCGGGGTGACGGGCGTGTCGACGAGCGGCGTGACGAGCCGGCGCGCGAGCCGCGCATCCCACGTGCGGGGAGGCGGCGGCGCGATGAATTTTCTTTGGTCCATCGGCGGAATATATACGGATTTGTAACGATTTGCTTTTTCGCAGGTTCAATTTTGACATGCCGATGTCTGACCTGGGTTTAACCAAAATCAACGGGCCCCCCGGGGCGGCAAAATCGGGCGACAGGATTTGCGGCATTTCGTTTCGTTTCGTGGCGAAACAGAGCGCTGGGGTGAAGCCCGAATCGGCCGGAAAGGCTTGTCGCAGAAGGATATGCCGGGGGCATGCGGGTGCGGAGCGCAGGGCCGGCAGCGTGTTTAGCAAGCGGGTCGACCGTTTTGGCGGCGGGACGATCTGTTGCGTGATGGGTACTTTCGCGGCAAATACGCTGTGGCTGAAACGCCGCGGGTCGTCGTATAAAATGCCGAGATTGTTGTTGGCAAGCGAACAAATCACCGAATCTCGCCAGATTGTTCGACGACCGTCTTGGCGGCTGCACGAAGCCGTGCGCCGAAATCCGAGGCCGCGCGGCCCGCGCGCTTGATCGTTCCGTCCTGCCCCGCCACGATGTGCGCGAACCGAATTTTCCCTTCGTCTTTTTTCCGGAACCCGATGATGACGCTCAAGCCCCTGCTGGCCTGTTTCCTGTTCGCCGCGAGTGGCGCAACGTTCGCGAAAGCGCCGGATTGCATGGACAGCGCCACCACGCAACTCGACATGAACACCTGTGCCGCGAGCAAGAGCGTGAAATCCGACGCGCAACTGAACCGGACCTACCGCGATCTGCTCGGCCGGCTCGACGCGACGTCCGCCACCAGGCTCAGGGAAGCGCAGCGCCGCTGGGTGGCCTGGCGCGACGCCCAATGCGCGTTCGAGGTCGGCGGCGTGAATGGCGGCAGCGTGGCGCCGATGGTGCAGGCGCAATGCGTCGACCAACTCACGCAGGCGCAGACCCGGCTGCTCGACAAGCATCTGCATTGCGAGGAGGGCGATGTCAGTTGCGCGAAGTGACGCACGAGCCGTCGTTCTTCGTATTTCGGGACATCACTTCGCATTGAAATGCATGCCCGTATGTCGCTGATTTTCAATGCATTTTTCGTTATAACCGAGCGTTTCGCGAGCGTTTACCGTTCCGGTCACACCCCTTGTGATCTGGAGCTGTTTCGATGTGTCCGCTCAGTTGCCGCGCCCTGTGTTCCGTATTGCCTCGCTCGGTC
>NZ_BAAILN010000012.1:0-94266 GCF_054589155.1 Burkholderia sp. 3C | reverse complement strand
GGGGGCGCCGCTCGGGACGTCGCCGGCCGAGTCGGCCGGCGAGACGGCCGCCGGCTCGGAGGCAGCGGCCGGTTTGACGCCGCCTCCGGCGCGTGACGGTGCGGCGCGGCCGGTGGTGCACCGGCTCGGGCCGGACGCGCTGGCGTCGTTGCAACGCGCGCGTGGCAAGCCGGCCGAGGCCGAACGGCTGTCGCTGAAGGCGCGGTTGGCCGGGGCGTTGACGGGACGGCAGTTCGCGGTGACGGCCGGCGTGCCCGGCACCAGCCATACGGTCAATGGGCCGCTGCGCGCGGGCGTGCCGGGGCAGACGCATGCCGGCGTGGCGGGGCCGCCCGGGCCGCTCGGCGCGCCGGTGGCAACGACGCCGGACGCCGATCGCGATCCGGTGCTCGACGACGCCCGCAAGCTGCTGGCGCTGGCCGATGCGATGGCCGGCAGCCTTGACCAGCCGTCGATCACCGTCTACGAGCGGCCGCACGAATCGGCCGCGAACCGCGCGGCGAAACGGCTCGTGCCGTGGCTCGCGCCAACGCCGCTGAAGGATATCGCCAGTTTCTCGGCCGGGCGCGGCATGCGGCTGTCGCCGCTCGGCTCGCGCAAGGACCCGGTGCTCGCGCGTGGCCGGCTCGACAACGAACAGCAGGCGCGGCGCTTGTTGCAAGGGCTCGCGCAGCGGCGCACGGCGCTCGACGCGGCGGTGACCGAGGTCGGCGCGGCGCGCGCTGCGCTGGCGGCCAGCGACGCTGCCGTGCTGGCGGCGGCGAGCCGTGCAGCCGATGCGGGAACGACCGGCGGGCAGGGGGAGGCCGTGGGCGGTTCATCCGGTGCCGATACCGTGCCGAATCCGAATGGGGTGACTGGCCGTTCACCTGGTGCCGGCGATGCTACGCCGACGGTCCACCCGACGGCCCGCTTGGCGTCCAACCTGGCGATCGACCCGACGTCCGGCCCGACGGCCCGCTTGGCGTCCAGCCTGGCGACCGACCCGACGTCCGGCCCGACGGCCCGCTTGACGTCTAACTTGGCGATCGACCCGACGTCCAACGCGAGGCCCGACCCGACGTCCAGCGCGGCGTCCAAAGCGACGTCCAACCCGACAACCCACCCGACAACCCACCCGACCCCCAACCTCGCCCTCGCCGCGCAAGCCGCCGCCCGCACCCGGTTGCGCATCGCCGAACTCGCCGCGCGCGATGCCGGTCACGCGCTGCACGAAGCGATCCACGGCACCGAGCTGCTCGAGCTGGTCAGCCTCGGCCATCTGTCGGATCGCGCCGATCAGACGCACGCATTCGCGCTGCGCCGGCTCGACGATCTGAAATCGCGCATCTACACGCTGCGCGACGACGCCGGCTCGCGCCGCAAGGAAATCGACATCGCGCTGCGGCTGCATGCCCGGCAGGCCGAAACGCTGGTCACGCTCGGCGACGAGATGAACGACATCGACCTGATCCTCGGCCAGGCGCAGGCGCGCATCGATTCGCTGGGCAAGCAGCAGGCGGCGCTGGCCGACGGCTCGTCCGATTCAGCCGATTCGGTCGAAGCGGGCATCGTCGTGGCGCGGATCTCGGAGCAGATCGGCGCGGCGCGCGGTGTGCTGGCCGAGGCGCAGGCGCAGAAGGCGCGCTGCGAGGCGCGGCTTGGTGAATTCTCCGAGCGGCACGCCGACATCGCCAAGCTGATGCAGGAGCGCTCGCGCGTGGAGGCGCGCTGGCAGGCGGCCGACCGCGCGGTGCCGTCGCTGTTGAAGGCGTCGCTGGTGCTGGCCGAGCAGGGCGAGCAGGCCGATCGCGTCGAGCGCGCCGAAGCGCAGGCGTCGCCCGATGCCGCGCCCGGCTCGACCGGCGCGCAGCGTGAACAGGCCGCGATTGCGGCGGCGCGCGAGGCCCAGGTCGCGCAACTGATCGATGCGGGCAACGTGTACGGCGCCGAGGCGCCGGCCGGGTTGCAGGCGGCGCTGCGCACGCTGGCCGAACGGCTGACGGCGCCCGCGCCGCCGCTGCCGTTGCCGCCGTCGATGACGATCGAGATCGTGACGCGCGCGATGGCCGACACCGGTGTCGAAGCGTCGAACGCCGCGCCGCTGCTCGCGCACCTCGGGCGACAGCCGGCCGCGCACTGGGTGTCGCTGGCGGCCGGTTTGCCGGAACGTGCTGCAACGGCCGGCGCGGCGGCGGCGAGTACGGCAACGGCAAGCGCTGCAACGACCTGCGCTGCAACAACCAGCGCAGCGGCGTCGTCCGATCCGCTCGACCTTGCCGCGCTGGCCGTATGCCGCAAGCTCGCCAGCCTGCCGCGCGGCACGGACCTGCTGCACGCGCTGTCGAGCGAAGGCGCCGCACCGCCCGACGCGGCGCGCTCGCAGGTGTTGCGCGTGTTCTGGAACGCCGACGAGGCACAGCGCGCCGAGGCCGTTTCGCCCGATATCGCCGCATGGCTCCAACAGGCCAAGACGGTCGCGCGCGGCCATCTGGCGGGTGATCCGGCCGAGGTGTTCGACGATGTCGATTACGCCGCCTACAACGCGGTGCGCAACGGCTACCTGAGCAACGCGCCCGGCTCGCCGTATGCGCAGCACGTCGATCGCCTGAACAAGGCGATCACCGAATGGGTGGTGCGCGCGGGCGCGTCGGCGCCGGACGTGGTGGCCGGGGCGCGACCGTCGGCATGGCGGCGCGCGATGCCCAATCTGAACAAGACGCCGTTCCGGCGGCGCGTGCTGAACCAGGCTTATCGCGTCGGCGAGAGCATGGGCATGCAGTCCGCGCGGATTCAGGTCGACCAGCATGTGCGGCAGCGCATCGCGCACCTCGAAGGCACGTTGGCCGCATGCCGCACCCACGGCGGCTCGCCCGAGCTGCGTCGGGCAACCGCGGCGGCGCAGGCAACCGTCGAATACCTGAAGCAGTTGCAGCAGCGCGGGCGGCATCCGTCGCAGATCCGGCTCGACGCCGGCGATCGCACCGGCATCGGGCGGGTGCTCGGCGAGCAGGCGCGGCGCGAGCGTGGCGCGCGCGCCGCGCGCAACGGCGAGCCGAACCGGCTGCGCAAGGCGCAGGCGGTGGACTTGCCCGAGCCGATGCACACGGCCTGCGGCAGCGGCCTGAGCGCCTATGAGGCCATCGACCGGATCGAGACGCATCTGGCCGAGCAACTGCCGGCATCGCTGCGAGCGGAAACCGGCGAGACGGCCGACGACGCCGGCCTCGACGCCGCGCTGCGCCTGCTCAAATCCGAGCGCTTCGCCGACAAGACCGACATCCTCGCGTTCTTTCAGCCGTTCATCGCCAACAGCCGCTTGCGCGACCGCGTGCGCATCGGCGGTGGCGGCACGCTCGGCGTGAACCTGCCGACGCTGCCCTACGGCGCGAGCTCGCCGATCGTCTCGCCGATCTTCACGGCCGAGAAATCGGTGGGCGACGAGGCGTTCGTGCAGATGTTCATGCCGATTCTCGGCATGGAGATGTCGTTCGGCACCGCGCACACGTCGGCGCAGGAGGCCACGGCCGGCGTGGCGGTCGGGCCGCAGGTCGCGCCGGGCGTGGCGCTGCAGGCGGCGTTCACGGCGCGCGCCGCGAGCCAGCGCACCGACACGCATTCGACGGTGGTGCGCTTTCTGCGCAGCCGCCACAAGGACGACGAGATGCGCGCCAACATGGTCAACGCGCTCGACAGCCTGGTGCGCTGGGATCTGATCGAGCCGGCGCGCGGCCGGGCCTATCGCGATCCGCTCGAAGCGGTGTTCGCGCGCAATCCGGCGGTGGTGGTGGCGCAGCTCGATGCCGTGACCCGCACGCAGACGCTGACCGGCCGCCTGTCGGCCCGCTTGCCGTCGGCGCGCTTCAACGATGCGCACGGCGTGGCGCAGACGCTCGGTGCGGATGCCTCGCTGTTCGTCGAAGCCGAACGCACGCGCGACAAACGCTCGGAAACGGGCGGGCAGGTGCGGATCGGCAACGCCAAGGGCGATACGGCGCAGCAGCGCGCCGGCGTCGCGGCCAACCTGAATTTCGCACCGCTGACCAATCAGTCGGTGCCGGTCGGCGAGGGCGGCCGGCACGGCGCGGTGCAGCGCGAATCGGTGCCGATGCAGATCGGCGTGACGCGCGACCTGGCGTGGATCAAGGCGCAGCACGAAATCTCGCCGTTCACGATCGGCGACAAGCAGGACGCCGACCTCGACCGCCATTACGCCACGCCGCGCGAGATGCTGGCCGAGATCGACGGCAATCGCGAGGCCTGGCTGATGCGCTGCATCGAGACGCTCGACGCGGATGCGTCGGGCGAGAAGGACACGCCCGCGAACCGCGAGCGCGCCGCGATCCTGCTCGGCGATTTCGAGCGCGAGATACGCGGGCTCGGCGAGACGAGCCATTACTGCCACTACAACGTCAATTATTCGATGCGAGGCGAGGCGGGCGTGTGGATCGACGGTTACCGCGCGCTGGCCGAACTGGCCGAGCAACGCGGCGATGCGGCCGGCGCGGAGGCCGCGCGGCGCGCGATCGACGAGGTGCTGGCGATGCGCGCGACATGGCGGCCGTTGATGCTGATCGTGCGTGAGCGTTCGCGCGAATCGAGCGTGCTGGGCTGGCGCAGCCTGTTGCGCTGGCAGCGCGTGGCCAATGTGGACGGGCAGCGTACCGCCGCGCAGTTTCCGCCGCCGTGAGCGCGGCGGGGGGCGTCAGCGCGCCTGGCGAGTGGCCGCGATCAGCACCATCATCGGGCGCTCACGCTCCTCGGCCAGCGCCGGTTGGGCGGCGATCTGTTCGGGCGTCGGCCCCCATTCGTCGAGATGATCGAGCGTGAAGCCCGCGCCGATCAACTGGTTCAGCAACGTGCCGAGCGTGCGGTGCTGCTTGACCACGCCCTCGGCCAGCCAATGGGTGACGCGCGGGCCTTCGTTCTGGTAGCCGTCGATGGGCCAGAAGCGCCAGCCGTCGGCATCGGTGCGAAAGCCCTGGTGGCGCGGCGCGGTCAGGATCGGATGCTCGGTCGAGAACACCAGCCGGCCGCCCGGAACGAGCGCGCGACGGATCGCCGCGAACAGCCCGGCCAGATTCTCCAGATAGTGGAACGCCAACGAGCTGTAGACGAGGTCGAACGCCTCGGCGGGCAGGTCGAGCCGTTCGAGATCGCCGCGCCGGTACGCGACGCTCGTGCCGCGCGTGGAGGCGGTGGCGCGTTCCAGCATGCGCTCGGACACGTCGATCCCGAGCACGCTGGCCGCGCCTTGTTCGGCGGCCCACCGGCAGAACCAGCCGTAGCCGCAACCGAGATCGGCCACGCGCCGGCCGGCCAATTCGGGCAGCAGCGCGCGCAGCGCCGGCCACTCGGGTGCGCCGTCGAGGCCGTGCTGCGAGCGGTTCAGCTTGGCGTAGTTGGCGAAGAACGACGGATCGTCGTAGATGTTCTGGGTCATCGGGGCGCTCCGGGTTGCGCCGCTGGCCGGTGGACGGGGCGGCGGGATGAGGAGCGTCGATCCTAGCGCGTTACGCGGTCCGTGAGGCGGGGGCACGCGGGGCGGGCTTGCGTTGCCGCAGCGCGCGGCGGGCGCGGCGGGCGGGGTTGCGCGTGCAGCGATTCTCGTTGCCGCAATCGTGCCGTTATGCGATTCCTGGTGCCGCTGTCGCGGTGGCGAGCGTGGCCGTTGCGGCCGTCGATGCCATGACGGCCGTTACCCGCCACCGCCGTCCCGGCTCATCCCCCCTCCGCTCCCAGCCCGCCCGACGCCCGCAACGCCTCGATCACGATCGCCGTGGCCGGCGTCGGCAGCCGGTCCGAGCGCGTGATCAGGCCGTAGTCGTCCATCTGGCACTGCATCGGCAGCGGCAGGATCTCGACGATCCGATGCGCCGCGTAGTACTCGGCCACGTCGGCGGCCAGCACGGCGATCATGTCGCTTTCCTCCAGCAGCCGCGTGATGAACAGCAGCGCGGCCGTCTCGACGATCCGCGCGGGCGGCGCCAGGCTGGCGCGCTGGAACATCCGCTCGAAGCGATGGCGCAGCACGCTGCCGGCGGGCGGTACCACCCAGGTCAGATCGCGCACGTCGGCCAGCGTCAGCGCATCGCGGCCGAGCAGCGGGTGGCCGTGCCGCACCACGGCGTGCACCGGTTCGTCGGCCAGCGACGCGTAATGCAGCGGCAGCTTGTCGTGCTCGGCCGAGAGCCGGCCCACCACGATATCGAGCTTGTCGTGCGCGAGCCGCTCCAGCAGCACGCTGCTGACCTCGATCTCGACCGAGATCCGCAGCGCCGGATGCCGCTGCTTGACCGTCGCGATGGCAGCCGGCAGCAGCCGCACGCCGGGCGAGGTGATGGTGCCGATCGCCACGTGGCCGAGATGGCCGGCCTTCAGCGCGTCGAGCTCTTCCTGCGCCTGTTCGAGGCTGCCGAGCACGGCGCGCGCATGGCGGATCAGCGCGTCGCCATACAGCGTCGGCCGCACGCCGCGCGGCATGCGATCGAACAGCACCGTCCCCAGCATGTCCTCCAGCTCGCGCAGCAGCTTCGAGGCGCCCGGCTGCGTCATGTTGAGCACGGCGGCCGCGCGGTGGATGTTGCCTTCCTCCGCGAGCGCCACGACCAGCAGCAATTGCCGTGTTTTCAGGCGGGTGCGGATGTACCAGGGGTTCGCGTCGACCATCGTTTCGGTGTTTACGAGGATATAAAAACAGGTATCGGAGACATCCGATAATTCATTAGTAGGTTATCAAGCTTCTCTCTAGACTGCTCGCAAATCCCGCTACCCCACGACGAGCATGACGGCAACCAAACCCAAGCTGCGGTCCCACCACTGGTTCGGCACCAACGACAAGAACGGCTTCATGTATCGGAGCTGGATGAAGAACCAGGGCATCCCCGATCACGAGTTCGACGGCCGGCCGATCATCGGCATCTGCAATACGTGGTCCGAACTGACGCCGTGCAACGCGCACTTCCGCAAGATCGCCGAGCACGTCAAGCGCGGCATCTACGAGGCGGGCGGCTTCCCGGTGGAATTCCCGGTGTTCTCGAACGGCGAATCGAACCTGCGGCCGAGCGCGATGCTCACCCGCAACCTGGCCAGCATGGACGTGGAAGAGGCGATCCGCGGCAACCCGATCGACGCCGTGGTGCTGCTGGCCGGCTGCGACAAGACCACCCCGGCGCTGCTGATGGGCGCGGCCAGTTGCGATGTGCCGGCCATCGTGGTCAGCGGCGGGCCGATGCTGAACGGCAAGCTCGAAGGCAAGGACATCGGCTCGGGCACGGCCGTCTGGCGGCTGCACGAGGCGCTGAAGGCCGGCGAGATCGATCTCCATCATTTCCTGTCGGCCGAGGCGGGCATGTCGCGCTCCGCCGGCACCTGCAACACGATGGGCACCGCGTCCACCATGGCCTGCATGGCCGAGGCGCTCGGCGTGGCGCTGCCGCACAACGCGGCGATTCCCGCCGTGGACGCGCGCCGCTACGTGCTCGCGCACCTGTCGGGCAGCCGCATCGTGCAGATGGCGCTCGACGACCTGAAGCTCTCGAAGATCCTCACGCGCGCCGCGTTCGAGAACGCGATCCGCACCAACGCCGCGATCGGCGGCTCGACCAACGCGGTGATCCACCTGAAGGCGATCGCGGGTCGCATCGGCGTGCCGCTCGAACTGGAAGACTGGATGCGGATCGGCCGCGGCACCCCGACGGTGGTGGACCTGCAGCCGTCGGGCCGTTTCCTGATGGAGGAGTTCTATTACGCGGGCGGGTTGCCGGCCGTGCTGCGCCGGCTCGGCGAGGCGAAGCTGCTGCCGCACCCGGACGCGCTGACGGTCAACGGCAAATCGCTGTGGGACAACGTGCGCGAGGCGCCCAACTACGACGAGGAAGTGATCCGCCCGCTCGACCGGCCGCTGATCGCCGACGGCGGGATCTGCATCCTGCGCGGCAATCTCGCGCCGCGCGGCGCGGTGCTCAAGCCGTCGGCGGCGTCGCCCGAGCTGCTCCGGCATCGCGGCCGCGCGGTGGTGTTCGAGAACTTCGACCACTACAAGGCGACCATCGGCGACGAAGCGCTCGAGGTCGACAAGGATTCCATCCTCGTCATGAAGAATTGCGGCCCGCGCGGTTACCCGGGCATGGCCGAGGTCGGCAACATGGGCCTGCCGCCCAAGCTGCTGCGCCAGGGCGTCAAGGACATGGTGCGGATCTCGGACGCGCGCATGAGCGGTACCGCCTACGGCACGGTGGTGCTGCACGTCGCGCCCGAAGCGGCGGCGGGCGGCCCGCTGGCGGCCGTGCGCAACGGCGACTGGATCGAACTCGACTGCGAGGCGGGCCGGCTGCATCTGGATATCAGCGACGAGGAATTGCAGCGCCGCCTGAGCGACGTCGATCCGGCCGCCGCGCCGGGCCTGGCCGAGCAGCAGGGGCGCGGCGGCTATGCGCGGCTCTATGTCGATCACGTGCTGCAGGCCGACGAAGGCTGCGACCTCGATTTCCTGGTCGGCATGCGCGGGGCCGAGGTGCCGCGCCACTCGCATTGACGTAACGGTGGGGCCGGCTGCGTCGGGCGGCCCGTGATGGTCGGGGCCGCCAAGATTCGGTAGCAGAACGGCGTGGCACGACGCGCCGGGCGGCCCCGTAATGGTTGGTCCGCCACGGCCGGGCAGCAGGGCGGCGGGGCAGGGTCTGGCACGACAGCACGACAGCACGACAGCACGACAGCACGACAGCACGACAGCACGACAGCACGACAGCACGACAGCACGACAGCACGACAGCACGACAAAACAGCACCGACGGCCGGCCAACCGACCGCACGAAGGCAGAGCCGGGAGCGGCAGGCGCCGCCGATCGGCGCCCGACGAGATCCGCGCGCACGACGCGACGCGGGCCAATGACATGGTGGAAGGAGACGCAATGAGCAATTCGCAGGCAGTGCGCCCCGGCGAGGCCGGCCCGCACGCGCAGGATTCGGCGGCCAACGCCGAGGCAACCCGCATCGTCGGCCATATCGCGCGCCGGCTGGTGCCGTTCCTCGCGCTGATCTATGTAGTGGCCTATGTCGATCGCACCGTGGTGGGCTTCGCGAAGCTGCACATGAACGCCGCGATCGGCCTGAGCGATGCCGCCTACGGCCTCGGCGCGGGCCTGTTCTTCATCGGCTATTTCCTGTGCGAGGTGCCGAGCAACCTGGCGCTGACGCGCTTCGGCGCGCGCGTCTGGTTCGCCCGCATCCTGTTCACCTGGGGCGCGATCACGATGGCGATGGCGTTCGTCAGCGGCCCGCGCAGCTTCTACGTGCTGCGCTTCCTGCTCGGCGCGGCCGAGGCGGGGCTGTACCCCGGCATTCTGTATTTCCTCACGCAGTGGTTCCCGATGCGTCATCGCGCCCGCGTGATCGGCCTGCTGGTGCTGGCGCAGCCGATCGCGGGCATCGTCACCGGGCCGGTGGCCGGCGCGCTGCTGGAAACCCACGGCTTTTTCGGCCTCGCCAACTGGCAGGTGCTGTTCGTGTTGAGCGGGCTGCCGGCCGTGCTGTTGTGCCTGCCGACGCTGCGCCTGCTGCCCGATTCGCCGGCGCAGGCGCGCTGGCTCGATGCCGACGAGCGCCGCTGGATCGAACAGGCGCTCGCGGCCGATCGCCGTGAATATGGTCTCGAACCGGGCGCCGACAACAGGGCGGCTGCCGCCGCGTCGCACGGCAGCCCGTTCTCGGCGCTCAAGGACCCGCGCGTGCTGCTGCTCGCCGTGCTGTTCCTGCCGTTCCCGTTGTGCATCTACGGCCTGTCGTTGTGGCTGCCCACCATCATCAAGGCGTTCGGCGTGGGCGACGCCACGGCGGGCCTGCTGTCGGCCGTGCCGTATCTGTTCGCGGTGGCCGGGCTGCTGATCGTGCCGCGCCACTCGGATCGCCGCCGCGAGCGGCACTGGCACATCGTCGTGGTGTCGGCGTTCGCCGCGCTGACGCTGGCGGCCAGCGCCTGGTTCCGCGCGCCCGTGCTGCAACTGCTGTTCATCAGCCTGACCGCGTTCTCGATCTATTCGATCCAGGCGGTGGTGTGGGCGTTGCCCGGCGAATTCCTGAGCGGCGCGCGCGCCGCGGTGGGGATCGCCACGATCAACTCGCTGGCCAACCTCGGCGGCTATTTCGGCCCGTGGGGCGTCGGCGTGATCAAGGACGCAACGGGGAGCCTCGCGGCCGGCCTGTATTTCCTCGCGGCGACGCTGCTGGTCGCGGTGCTGGCGGCCTTCGCGGTGCGCGCCGCGCTGCGGCCGCGCGCGGACGGCGGGCACGCGGCCTATGCCCGCGAATCCTGAGCGCTGCGATGTCGCCCGGGCATCGCGCGCTGCCCGAAGCCCGAAGCCCGAAGCCCGAAGCCCGAAGCCCGAAGCCCGAAGCCCGAAGCCCGAAGCCCGAAGCCCGAAGCCCGAAGCCCGAAGCCCGAAGACCGAAGACCGAAGACCGAAGCCAGCCGCACCTAGCCAGCCGCCAGCCGAACGTTTGAACCCGAACCCGACTCCGAAGCAGGAACGAAGCTCATGACCTCGAACCCGACGCCCCGCTACCGCGGCGTGTTTCCCGTCGTACCGACCACCTTCACCGAAACCGGCGAACTCGATCTGCCCAGCCAGAAGCGCGCCGTCGATTTCATGATCGACGCCGGCTCGGACGGGCTGTGCATCCTCGCGAACTTCTCCGAGCAGTTCTCGCTGTCCGACGACGAGCGCGAGACGCTCACGCGCACCGTGCTCGACCACGTGGCCGGCCGCGTGCCGGTGATCGTCACCACCACGCACTACGGCACGCGGCTGTGCGCGGCGCGCAGCCGGCGCGCGCAGGAGCAGGGCGCGGCGATGGTCATGATCATGCCGCCGTATCACGGCGCGACGTTTCGCGTGCCGGAGGCGCAGATCGTCGAGTTCTACGCGCGCGTGTCCGATGCGATCGAGATCCCGATCATGATCCAGGACGCGCCCGCCAGCGGCACCGTGCTGTCCGCCCCGCTGCTGGCGCGCATGGCGCGCGAGATCGAGCAGGTGTCGTATTTCAAGATCGAGACGCCTGGCGCGGCCAACAAGCTGCGCGAATTGATCCGGCTCGCCGGCGACGCGGCCGAAGGCCCGTGGGACGGCGAGGAGGGCATCACGCTGCTGGCCGACCTGAATGCCGGCGCGACCGGCGCGATGACGGGCGGCGGCTTCCCCGACGGCATCCGCACCATCGTCGACGCGCATCGCGCGGGCCAGCTCGACGCCGCGTTCGACGCCTATCAGCGCTGGCTGCCGCTGATCAACCACGAGAACCGCCAGGCCGGGCTGCTGGCCTGCAAGGCGCTGATGAAGGAAGGCGGCGTGATCGACTGCGACCTGCCGCGCCATCCGCTGCCGGCCATGCATCCCGAGACGCGCGCCGAACTGATCGCGATCGCGCGCCGGCTCGATCCGCTCGTGCTGCGCTGGGGCAAATGACGCCGATGAATCCGCCCGTCACCACCCTCGGCATCGTCGGCGTCGGCAAGATCGCGCGCGACCAGCACCTGCCGGCCATCGCCGGCCACCCCGGCTTCGCGCTCGCCGCTGCCGCGAGCCGCAATGCGCAGGTCCACGGCGTGCGCAACTACCCCGACATCGACGCCTTGCTGGCCGCCGAGCCGACGCTCGACGCGGTGTCGCTGTGCGCGCCGCCGCAGGTGCGCTACGCGCAGGCGCGCGCCGCGCTGCTGGCCGGCAAGCACGTGATGCTCGAAAAGCCGCCCGGCGCGAGCCTCAGCGAGGTCGAGGCCCTGCGTGCGCTGGCGCGCCAGCAGGGCCGCACGCTGTTCGCGACCTGGCATTCGCGCTGCGCGAGCGCGGTCGAACCGGCCCGCGAATGGCTGGCCGGTCGCACCGTGCGCGCGGTGCGGGTGCGCTGGAAGGAAGACGTACGGCGTTGGCACCCGGGCCAGCGGTGGATCTGGGAGCCGGGCGGCCTCGGCGTGTTCGATCCGGGCATCAACGCGCTGTCGATCGTCACGCGAATCCTGCCGCACGAGGTGGCGCTGCGCGCCGCCACGCTGCGGGTGCCGGCCGATTGCGCCACGCCGATCGCGGCCGAACTCGACGGCGTGGACGCCATGGGCGCGCCTGTACATGCCGAATTCGACTGGCGGCACGGCCCCGTCGAGCAATGGGAGATCGACGTCGATACCGACGACGGCCCGCTCCGCCTCGCCGAAGGCGGCAAGCGCCTGACGATCGGCGGCGCGCCGGTCGCGCTCGGCCCCGAACGCGAATACGCGGCGCTCTACGAACGCTTCCACTGGCTGATCGCGCACGGCGCCGACGACGTCGATACCAGCCCGCTTCGCCTGGTGGCCGATGCGTTCCTGCTGGGCCGGCAGATCGCCGTCGAGCCGTTCGGCCATTGATCGACCCAGTTCCGATAACGAGACCCATACCGGCAACCGCCGACAACAGAGAGAGGAGACACCGAATGACCCGCTTCACCGACACCCGCCGCATGACCCTCCGCGCCGTACTGGCCGGCCTGTGCCTCGCGTCGTTCGGCGCCGCGCTGCCGGCCTCGGCCGACGCGCCCGCCAAGATCGGCTTCCTCGTGAAGATGCCCGAGCAGGCCTGGTTCATCAACGAACAGAAGGCCGCCACCGCGCTCGGCAAGAAGGAGAATTTCTCGGTCGTCAACATCGGCACGCCGGACGGCGAGAAGGTGCTGGCGGCGATCGACAACCTCGGCGCGCAAGGCGCGCAGGGCTTCGTGATCTGCGCGCCCGACGTGCGCCTCGGCCCGGCGATCCAGGCTCGCGCGAAGCACTACAACATGAAGTTCGTGACGGTCGACGACCAACTGGTGGATTCGTCGGGCAAGCCGCTCGCGGGCGTGCCGCACCTCGGCATGTCGGCGTTCAAGATCGGCAATCAGGTCGGCCAGGCGCTCGCCGACGAGATGAAGAAGCGCGGCTGGAAGCCCGAGGAAGTGGGCGCGCTGCGCATCACCGATTACGAGCTGCCCACCGCCAAGCTGCGCACCGACGGCGCCACGCAATCGCTGCTGGCAAGCGGCTTCAAGAAGGACAACATCTTCGACGCGCCGCAAAAGACCACCGACGACGAAGGCGGCTTCAACGCCGCTTCGCCGGTGCTGGCCCAGCATCCGACGATCAAGAAGTGGGTGATCTTCGCGCTCAACGAGGAAAGCGTGCTGGGCGCGGTGCGCGCCACCGAGCAACTGCACCTGCCGTCGTCGGACGTGATCGGCGTGGGCATCAACGGCGCGGGCGAGGCGTTCGCGGAGTTCCAGAAGAAGCAGCCGACGGGCTTCTACGGCACGATCGCCGTCAGCTCGACCAATCACGGCAAGGACAGCGCGCAGAACCTGATCGACTGGGTCCGCAGCGGCAAGCAGCCGCCGGCCGACACGCAAACGACCGGCAAGCTGATGACGCGCGAGAACTGGCTGGCGGTGCGCGCCGAGCTGGGCATCTGAGCCGGCACGGCGCAGCGGGAGACCCGATCCGATGAACGATCCGACCAACGAAACCACGGCCGTCGCGGCCGTTGCCTATCTCGAACTGGCCGGCGTCAGCATGAGCTTTCCGGGCGTGCGCGCGCTCGACGGCGTGTCGCTCGCGGTGCGCGCGGGCGAGGTGCACGGGCTGATGGGCGAGAACGGCGCGGGCAAATCGACGCTGCTCAAGGTGCTGTCGGGCGTAAACCAGCCGCAGGAGGGCAGCCTGCGGCTCGACGGCGTCGAGCAGCGCTTCGCGACCACCCGCGCGGCGATCGACGCGGGCGTCGCGATCATCTACCAGGAGCTGCATCTGGTGCCCGAGCTGACGGTGGCCGACAACCTGATGCTCGGCCAGTTGCCGAACCGGTTCGGCGTGCTGGACGAGCGCACGCTGGTGCGCCGCGCGATGGCGGAGCTGCAGCGGCTGGGCGAGCGGATCGACCCGCGCACGCCGGTCAAGGAACTGTCGATCGGCCAGCGCCAGATGATCGAGATCGGCAAGGCGCTGATGCGCGACGCCCGCGTGATCGCGTTCGACGAGCCCACCAGTTCGCTGTCGGCGCGCGAGACGGAGAACCTGTTCCGGATCATTCGCGCGCTGCGCGCCGAGGGCCGCGCGATCATCTACGTCACGCACCGGATGGACGAGGTGTATGCGCTGTGCGATCGCGTCACGGTGTTTCGCGACGGCCGGCGCATCGAGACGTTCGAATCGGTGGCCGAGCTCGATCGCAACCGGCTGATTTCGGCGATGGTCGGGCGCTCGATCGCCGACGTGTACGGCTACCGGCCGCGCACGGCCGGCGAGGTGCTGATCGAGGCGAAGGGGTTGATGGGCCCGGGGCTGGCCGAGCCGGTGTCGTTCGCGGCGCGGCGTGGCGAGATCGTCGGCTTCTTCGGGCTGGTGGGCGCGGGCCGCTCCGAGTTGATGAAGCTGATCTACGGCGCGGTGCGCGCGAGCGCGGGCCATGTCGAGCTGGCCGGCAAGCCGGTGCGCTTCGCCAGCCCGCGCGACGCGGTGCGCGCCGGCGTGGCGCTGTGCCCGGAGGATCGCAAGCAGGAGGGCATCGTCGCGATCGCGTCGGTGGCCGACAACCTCAACATCAGCGCGCGCCGCCATTTCAGCCCGGCGCGCTTCCTGCTCGACGAAAAGCGCGAGCGCGCGCTGGCGCACGACTACATCCAGAAGCTGGCGATCAAGACGCGCAACGGCGACACCCCGATCGGCACGCTGTCGGGCGGCAATCAGCAGAAGGTAATCCTGTCGCGCTGGCTGGCCGAGCAGATCGAGGTGTTCCTGATGGACGAGCCCACGCGCGGCATCGACGTGGGCGCGCGCGCCGAGATCTACCACCTGCTGTACGGGCTGGCCGAGGCGGGGCGCGCGGTGCTGATGGTGTCGAGCGATCTGGCCGAGGTGATCGGCGTGGCCGACCGCATCGTGGTGATGCGCGAGGGGCGCATCGCCGGGGTGGTGGCGAAGGCCGACGCCTCGCCCGATGAACTGATCAAGCTGGCGCTGCCGCGCTGAATTCCGGGCGCCGGCCCGCGCTTGCGCGCGCCGCGTCGCCCGGCTGAACCGATGGACGAGAGATGAACCGAGCCATGCAGAAAAGTACCCCCAGCCTCAACGACGCCGCCGCCCCCATCACGCCCTCGCGGGCGCGCGCCTGGGACATGATCAACAAGTCGGGCATCGTGGTGGTGTTCGTCGTGCTGTTCGCGGTGCTGTCCGCGACGGTGCCCGACTTCCTGACGGTCCGCAATATCCAGGGCCTGCTGTTGTCGGTCACGCTGATCGGCTCGATCGCCGTGACCATGATGTTCGTGCTGGCGCTCGGCGAGGTGGACCTGTCGGTCGCCTCGATCGTGGCGTTCTCGGGCGTGGTGGCCTCCACCGTGATCACCGCCACGCACAGCGTGGTGATCGGCGTGGCGGCCGGCATCCTGGCCGGCGGCGCGGTCGGCCTGGTGAACGGCGTGCTGATCGCGCGGTTCCGCATCAATTCGCTGATCGCCACGCTGGCGATGATGGAGGCGGTGCGCGGGCTGGCGTTTCTGACCTCGAACGGCGATGCCGTGATGATCTCCGAGGAGCGCTTCTTCGAGCTGGGCGGCGGCGCGTTCCTCGGCATTTCGTATCCGATCTGGAGCAATATCGTCGGCTTCGTGGTGTTCGGCTTCCTGCTCAAGAAGACGGTGTTCGGCAAGAACGTGCTGGCGGTGGGCGGCAACAGCGAGGCGGCGCTGCTCGCGGGCCTGCCGGTCACGCGCATCAAGATCGCGGTGTTCGTGCTGCAGGGCCTCGTGACCGGTTTCGCGGGCGTGATGCTGGCCTCGCGGATGAGCCTCGGCGACCCGAAAACCTCGGTCGGCCTCGAACTGGGCGTGATTTCGGCCTGCGTGCTTGGCGGGGTGTCGCTGACGGGGGGCGTGGCCACCATCGCGGGCGTGCTGGTGGGCGTGCTGATCATGGGCGCCGTGCAGGACGCGATGAGCCTGATGAACGTGCCGACCTTCTATCAGTACCTGATCCGCGGCGGCATCCTGCTGCTGGCGGTGCTGTTCGACCAGTTCCGGCGCAGCAAGCGGGCGGTGTGAGCCGGGGCGGGACGGGGGCAGGCCGGGCGCGGACGACCTGCTAAACTGGGCCGCTCCCGTTTTCCCTCCCGCGCCCCGCCATGACCATATCGCCGGCCGGCATCATCGCCGGCACCACGCTGCTGAATCCCCAATGGCTGCGCACCTTCGTGATGCTGGTCGAAACCGGCAACTTCACGCGCGCGGCCGAGCGGCTCGGCCTCACGCAGGCGGCCGTCAGCCAGCATCTGCGCCATCTTGAGGATCAGCTCGGCCTGCTGGTGATCCGCCGCTCGCGCGGCATCGACATCACGCCCACCGGCCGCATCATGCTCGACTATTGCGCCGAACTCGGCCGCGCCGACCGCCGCCTGCGCGGCCGGCTGGCCGAAGCCGATGCCGATTGCGGCGAAATCAGCCTGATCACGCCCGGCAGCATCGGCCTCGCGATGGCGCCCTGGCTGCTCGACATGCAGCTCCAGACGCCCGGCCTGGTGGTGCGGCACCGCTTCGCGCCCGATCGTGAGGTGCTCGACGCGGTGCTGTCGAATCTCTACGAAGTAGGCTTTGTCACGCTCAAGCCCGACGACGAGCGGCTCGCCGCGCGCCGTTTCGCCGAGGAGCCGCTGGAGCTGGTGGTGCCGGCGGGCGACTACGTGCACGGCTGGGCCGATCTCGAACGGCTCGGCTTCATCGATCACCCCGACGGGCTGGCGATGGCCAGCCGCCTGTTGAGCCGGCGCTTTCCCGACAACCCCGGCGTGCGCGGGCTGCCGCGCCGTGCGTTCACCAACCAGGTCGCGCTGATCCTCGAACCGGTGTCGCGCGGGCTCGGCTTCACGGTGATCCCGCGCTATGCGCGGCAGGCGTTCGCGCGCCAGGAATCGATCGCCGTGATCGAGTGCGGTGCGGCGGTGCTCGATACGCTGTGGCTGATCCATCGTTCCGAGTGGGGGCTGTCGAGCCGGATGCTGCGCGCGCTGGAGACGCTGCGCGAGCGGCTCGACGCGGCCGACCGCCAGGCGCGCGCCGCGCCGGCCGAGGCCTGACGAACCGTTTGCGCGTGCGAGGCTAGAATGTCCGGTCCGCCCGCGAGCGCGGCGCGAACCGCGCCTCGGGCATCACCGGAACAGGAGAGTCCATGCAGGGATCCCCGCAGCACGCCAACGTCAAGCGCCACGCCGTCCGCGATTTCTTCCGCCGCCCGGAACGCACCGCCTTCCAGTTGTCGCCGGATGGCCGTCACCTGAGCTTTCTCGCGCGTCACCACGGCCGCCTCAACGTGTTCGTGCAGGCGATCGACGACAAGGGCCGCCCGCTCGGCGAGGCGCGCGCGCTGACCAGCGAATCGGCACGCGATATCGGCGGCTACTTCTGGAAAGGCAACGACCGCGTGCTGTTCGTCAAGGATTTCGGTGGCGACGAGAATTACCACGTGCTGTCCGTGCCGATCGACGGCGGCGCGATCGTCGACCTGACGCCGTACGAAACCGTGCGCGCCGGCATCGTCGACAGCCTGATCGACGACGACCGCTTCGTGCTGATCTCGCACAACCGCCGCGACGCGACCGTGTTCGACGTGGTGCGCGTGGACGTGGCCAGCGGCGAGGAAACCGTGATCGCCGAGAACCCCGGCAACATCCTCGGCTGGATGACCGATCACGCGGGCCGCCTGCGGGTTGCCGTGGCGGGCGACGGCGTGAACCAGACCCTGCTGTACCGCGACGACGAGGCCGAGCCGTTCCGCCCGCTCGCCACCACGAGCTTTCGCGACATGCTGGCGCCGCTGCTGTTCACGTTCGACGACCGCAAGCTGTACGTGGCGTCGAATCGCGGCCGCGACCGCACGGCGATCTTCGAGTTCGATCCCGGCACGGCGCTGGAAGGCACGCTGCTGTTCGAGCACGACGAAGTGGACGTGACCGGCCTCGGCCATTCGCACACGCGGCGCGTGCTGACCACCATCTGGTACCAGGACGACAAGGTGCGCGCGCATCACCTCGACGCGCATATCGGCAACATCCATGCCGATCTCGACGCGCGCCTGCCCGGCGGCGAATCGAGCATCGCCAGCATCACGCGCGACGAATCACGGATGATCGTGCGCAACGCGTGGGATCGTTCGCCCGGCGCGGTGTGGCTGTACGACGTGGCCACCCGCGAGCTGACCCAGCTTGAAGACCTGAAGCCCTGGCTCGATCCGGCCGACATGGCGCCGATGCAGCCGATCGAATACACCTCGCGCGACGGCCTGCGCATTCACGGCTACCTGACGCTGCCGGCCGGCCATTCGCTCGACGGCGAGGGCGCGGCCAAGGCGGCGAACCTGCCGCTGATCGTCAACCCGCACGGCGGCCCGTGGGCGCGCGATCAATGGGGCTTCAACCCCGAGGTGCAGATGCTGGCCAATCACGGCTACGCGGTGCTGCAGATGAATTTCCGCGGCTCGGTGGGCTACGGGCGCGCGTTCTGGGCGGCGAGCTTCGGCCAGTGGGGCCGCGCCATGCAGAACGACATCGACGACGGCGTGGACTGGCTGATCGCGCAGGGCGTGGTCGATCCGAAGCGCGTCGCGATCTACGGCGCGAGCTACGGCGGCTACGCCACGCTGGCCGGCGTGACGTTTACGCCCGAGCGCTATGCGGCGGCGGTCGATTACGTGGGCGTGTCGAACCTGTTCACGCTGCTCGAATCGGTGCCGCCCTACTGGAAGCCGCTGCTCGACATGATGTACGAGCAGATCGGCAACCCCAACACCGAGGAAGGCAAGCGCGCGCTGCACGACGCGTCGCCGCTCTTCTTCGTCGATCGCATCGTCACGCCGCTGTTCGTCGCGCAGGGCGCGAACGATCCGCGCGTGAAGCAGGCCGAGAGCGACCAGATCGTCGAGGCGCTGCGCTCGCGCGGTGTGGACGTGCAGTACATGCTCAAGGAGAACGAAGGGCACGGCTTCGCCAACGAGGAGAACCAGTACGAGTTCTACGAGGCGATGATCGCGTTCCTCGATACGCATCTGGCCGTGAAGCCGCACGATTGAGGTGAGGGTTGTGGCCCGTTCCGGCGTGTTGGGCCGCCGGTGGCGGGCCGGCTTGCGGCGGCGGTGCGGCGAGCGTTGCAGAACGCAGCCGCGCCGCCGTTTTCAAGATGTCGCGGTTTCAGTCTTTTCCTTCCGCTCCGGCAGCCGTGCGCTTCGCCGCGCCGGCTTTCGCCGCCTTGATCTGGCCCGCGTGGGCCGTCGTCAGACATTCCTGAAACAGCAAGGCCGCCCGCGACGGCTGCGGCGAGCGCCGCAACAGGCTCACGAACCGGCAACGATAGTGAAACCGGCGCGGCGCGACGGCCTGCATGCGCCCGGCGCGCTCGAAGCTTTCCGCGTAGTGATCGGGCAGGAAGCCGAGGAACTTGCCCGACAGGATCAGCGTGGCCACCGCTTCCTGATCCGACGCCGTGGCGCTGCGTGTGAGCTTGGCGCGGTGCGTGAGCTGCAGGTTCGGCGAGTGATAGCCGAGCCCGGCGAAGCCCTGCTCGCGAATCCGTTCCCAGCTCAGCTTGTCGTGCGCCGCGCCGAACAGCGGATGGCCCGCGCCGCAGTAGAGCAGCATCCGTTCGTCGTACAGATCGGTGTAGACGAGGCTGCCCGAACTGCGGTGCTCGGGAATCACGCCGATCTGGTAGCTGCCGTCGATCACGCCGCGCTCGATCTCCTGGATCGAGCCGACGTGCAGGTTCAGCGTCACGTCCGGCGCGGCTTCGGCGAACTGGCGGATCGCCTCGGCGATGCGCGCAGCCGGGTTGGTGGCCGTCTTGTCGAACATCGCGATGTGCAGTTCGCCGCCCATCCGGTCGTGGATGCCGTCCACGCGGGCGCGGAACGCCTCCAGCGAAGCCAGCAGCCGCAGCGTTTCCTCGTAGACGGTCTGGCCCTCGGGCGTCAGCGTGAAGCCGGCCCGGCCGCGCCGGCACAGCACCAGGCCGAGCCGGGTTTCCAGATCCTTGACGTGACGGCTGATGGTGGAAATGCCGATATTCAGTTCCAGTTCGGCCGCGGCCATCCCGCCGCATTGCACCACCACCTTGAAGACGCGCAGCAGGCGCAGGTCCATGTCGCTCAACTGGCCGAGCAGGGCGCGCTGGCGGGGAGTTCTTACTTGCATGAATGTTCAAGTAAACATTGATATTGCGGTATTCACAAGACTATCTGGCGACCCAACAATGCGCAACACACGAACCGATGAGGAGCGCGCCGCGCCGACCGCCATGACCGAGATCACCGCCACCCAGCACACCCCGCAACAGGACGGCGTCCGCACCGACGCCGCCTGGCTCGACGCCCACTGGATGCCGTTTACGGCCAATCGCCAGTTCAAGCAGGACCCGCGCCTGATCGTCGAGGGCAAGGGCGCCTATTACACGAGCGCCGACGGCCGGCGGATCTTCGACGGCCTGTCGGGCCTCTGGTGCTGCGGCCTCGGCCATGGCCGCACCGAGATCGTCGAGGCGGTCAGCCGCCAGATCGCCAGGCTCGATTACGCGCCGGCGTTCCAGTTCGGCCATCCGCAATCGTTCGAGCTGGCCAACCGGATCAAGGATCTGACACCGGCCGGCCTCGATTACGTGTTCTTCACGGGCTCGGGCTCGGAAGCCGCCGACACTTCGCTGAAGATGGCGCGCGCCTACTGGCGCGCCAAGGGCAAGGGCACCAAGACACGCCTGATCGGCCGCGAGAAGGGCTACCACGGCGTGAACTTCGGCGGCATTTCGGTGGGCGGGATCGCCGCGAACCGCAAGCTGTTCGGCCAGGGCATCGACGCCGATTTCCTGCCGCACACGCAACTGGCGCAAAACAAGTTCTCGCACGGCCTGCCCGATCAGGGCGCCGAACTGGCCGACCGCCTGCTCGAACTGATCACGCTGCACGACGCGTCGAACATCGCCGCCGTGATCGTCGAGCCGTTCTCCGGGTCGGCCGGCGTGGTGGTGCCGCCGAAGGGCTATCTGAAGCGTCTGCGCGACATCTGCACGGCGCACGACATCCTGCTGATTTTCGACGAGGTCATCACGGGCTTCGGCCGTGCCGGCGCGATGACGGGCGCCGATGCGTTCGGCGTGATGCCGGACCTTCTCAACTTCGCCAAGCAGGTCACGAACGGCACGCAGCCGCTCGGCGGCGTGGTGGCCACCAAGGAAATCTACGACACGTTCCTGGCGGCCGGCGGCCCCGAGTACATGCTGGAATTCCCGCACGGTTATACGTATTCGGCGCATCCGGTGGCCTGCGCGGCCGGCAATGCCGCGCTCGATCTGCTGGTCAAGGAAGACGGCGTGGGCCGCGTGCGCGCGCTGGCGCCGCATTTCGAGAACGCCGTGCATGGCCTGAAGGGCGTACGCCATGTGGCCGACATCCGCAACTTCGGGCTGGCGGCCGGCATCACGATCGAGGCGCTGCCGGGCGAGCCGGCGCGCCGGCCTTACGAAGTGGCGATGCGCTGCTGGGAGAAAGGTTTTTACGTGCGTTATGGCGGCGACACGATCCAGCTCGCGCCGCCGTTCATCGCCGAGGCACGCGAGATCGACGATCTGGTCGGTGCGCTGGCCGATGCGTTGAACGCGACGGCCTGACGCAAGCGGGCGGCGGGTAGCGCCGCTTGAAGGGGGAGGTAGGAAGCGACGTCGGTCCCGAGGGGCCGGCGTCGCTTTTTCGTTTCACGCTGACGCCAGCAGCGCATTTGGCTGAACCACGCCGCCACTCGATGCAGCAGGTTTATCAAGTAATCGGGTGGGTCCAACCGATGTCGGCGCCAAAGGCCACACGCACGCCGGATCCGCCAACCACGCGCTTCGTCGCACTGATCGGCAAGCTGTTCGCGGCAGAGGCGCGCGGCGGGAAGCGGAAGCCATTACCAATCGAAGCCAATCGCAATTTTTCCGAAGTGGCCGCCTTGCGCCATCAGCTCGTAAGCCTTCGTCAAGCCGTCGAGGCCGAACGTGCGGTCGATGACCGGCTCGATGCGATGTGCAGCCATGGCCGCCACCGCTCCCGCCAAGTCCGCCACCGACCCGCCGTTGCTGCCTTGAACGCGCACTTCCCTGAAGATCACCGACAGCAAATCCAGCGGCGTAGTCCCACCGCCGAGGAACCCGATGGCGGCCACGGTGCCGCCGTGCCGTGCAGCGCTCACGGAGCGAGTGACACCTTCCCCTCCAATCGGGTCGATGACCAGATCGGCACCGACGCCACCCGTACGTTCCAGAACGAACGCCTCCCAGGCGGCATCCTTTCGATAGTTGAAGACTTCATCGGCGCCCAAAGCGCTGGCGCGTGCCAGCTTCTCGTCGGACGAGGAGGTGATGATGACCCGCGCCCCGCGCGCCTTGGCCAGTTGCAACGCAAAGATCGACACCCCGCCCGTGCCCAGTAGCACGACCGTGGATGCCGGGCCGATCTGCGCCGACTCCAGCGCCCGCCATGCCGTCATCGCGGCGATCGGGAGCGTGCCCGCGGCTTCCCAGCTCAAATAGTCCGGCAGCTTGACGACGCTGGCCGCATCGAGTTCGGCGATTTCGACCAGCGAGCCGGGCAGCGTCGCACCACGCATCGGGTTGGCGAGTTCCGCGCCAGGCCGGCCAGCGATCCAGTGCGCCTTGACGTGGATGGCGACGCGATCGCCGACGGCAACTTGCCAGACATCTTCACCGACAGCGATGACCTCTCCCGCACCGTCGGACAGCGCAATGTTGGGATACAGGGCGCCAGGGTAGTGGCCGGAAGCTACGGCGAGATCGGCGAAGTTGACGCTGCCGGCCTTCATGCGGACAAGGATGCGTCCCGTGCCAGCTCGAGTGGGTTCGGGCAGCGCGACCCGACGGAAGGCATCGAACGAAGGTGCCGTGATTTGAATGGATTGCATGTGGTTTTCTCCTGAAGGCAAGCCACTGTAAATCACGGCGTTTTTATATAGAATATGGAGAAAATACAGTTCATACCTGCGAAATATGCAGCAATCTCTATTCTCCGATTTGAACGAACTGGCGGCTTTCGTGGCACTGGCCGATACGGGATCGTTTGCCGCGGCCGGTCGGCAGCTCGGGCGCGATCCCACTGCCGTTTCTCGCCGCTTGAGTGCGATGGAGGCGCGCCTGGGCGTCAGGCTGGCCGAACGGAGCACGCGCAAGGTCGCGCTTACCGAGGCCGGTCGAACCTATCTCGAACGGATTCGGCCGCTGCTGCACGACCTGCAGGCGGCAGGACGCGAAGCGATTGCGTTCGCCGATGGCGAGGCGCGCGGCCATCTGCGCATCACCTTGCCGGGCAACTTCGGTCGCCTGTGGTTGACACCGCTGATCGTGGAGTTCCTGCGCATGCATCCGCGCGTCACCATCGAGGCGGACACCAGCAATCGCTTCGTCGACCTGATCGGCGAACGCTTCGATCTCGCCATTCGCTTGGGCGAGCTTCCCGATTCGCGTTTGGTCGCTCGCAAGGTCGCGGAGCGCCGCCGGTTGATCTGCGCGTCCCCGGATTTCATCGCCCGGCATCCGGCCATCCAGACGCCGCACGACCTGGCCGACTATCCGTGCCTCTGCTTCACCGGCCGACACGATCCCTATCGGTGGAACTTCATCAAGCCCGGAGGCGGGACGCTTGGCGTCACCGTGTCTGGGCCACTGGCGTCGGACGATGCGGAGCTATTGGTCGAAGCGGCTGTCGGTGGATTAGGCATCCTGTACACATCGGACTGGTATGCCGGCCGCGAGTTGGCATCGGGCCGGCTGGTCGAAATCCTTCCCGATTGGGCGCTGCTCGATCGCGGGGCGGTCTATGTGGTCACGCCGGCGGCGGCCGGCACGCCGTCCAAGACTCGCGCCTTTTCCAACTGGATCACCGAAAAGCTGGCGGCTCCCCCTTGGGTTGTGCCGCGAACAGCCACTTCCACTCGAACAGCGAAGCGGGCTGGTCGCTAAGGTGCAACTCCACGCTGACATACCCCAAAGCGGTCGCGCTGGTCGATCGGCTAGCTTGCTCGGATGGTTGCGCAAGCCCAATCTTTGGGGCGCCTTCTTCTTGACACTGATTCGTCTATAAACGAAGGTGATTGCCTAACAGATCAGGCTACTGGCTCGATTGGCAATGGAGGTTGGACGAATGAGAAGCAAATCCCATGACGAAGCGATGTCCGAGCTGTATCGGCGCGATCCGGCGCTGGCGCTCGAAGTCATCAACGATATCCTCGGCGACGGCGATCAGCCCGAGTTGTTGAGCGTGCTGCGCCAGCTCGCGCAGGCTTTTGGCGGCATGCAGGCGGTAGCCGCGCATGCGGAACTCAACCCCACGCAGCTTTATCGCACGCTCTCGCCCGAAGGCAATCCGTCGCTGGCCAGCATGATGGCGATCCTCAAGGCGATGGGGCTGCGCCTGGCCATTCAACCGCTCGATTCCGTTGCAGTTCGCGAGACAGCAGCCACGGCTGCCGTTGCGCCATGCACTTGCCGAGCACAATCCGCCCGCGCCGATAAGCAAACCCCGCCGCATCGATAAGGTTTGCCGGAATCGATATTGGAAGCGTTCCAGCCGGTTCGATAGATTCATCGGATTGCCGTGCGCACGGCGCATCGTCCGACCGGAGCCATCGAATCATGAGCCAAGCCATCCGTTTCAACGCGTTCGAGATGAACTGCATCGGCCATCAGTCGCCGGGCCTGTGGGCGCATCCGCGCGACCGTTCGTGGCAGTACAAGGATCTCGACTACTGGACCGACCTCGCGAAGACGCTGGAGAAAGGCTTCTTCGACGGCATCTTCATTGCCGACGTGATCGGCTATTACGACGTCTATCAGGGCAGCAACCATCACGCGCTGCATCAGGGCGTGCAGATTCCCGTCAACGATCCGATCCAGCTCGCCGCGCCGATCGCGCTGGCCACCGAGCATCTGGGCATCGGCATCACGGCCTCGACCTCGTTCGAGCATCCCTACACGTTCGCGCGGCGGCTTTCCACGGCCGATCATCACACCCAGGGCCGGGTCGGCTGGAACATCGTCACGTCGTATCTGGAAAGCGGCGCGCGCAACGTCGGGCAGACGGGGCTGGAGGATCACTCGAACCGCTACGAGATCGCGGCCGAGTATCTGGAGGTGCTCTACAAGCTGTTCGAGGGCAGTTGGGAGGACGGCGCGGTGCTTCGCGACCGCGAGCGGCGGATCTTCGCCGATCCGTCGAAAATTCACGAAATCCGCCACAAGGGCCGGCATTTCGAGGTGCCCGGCTATCACCTGTGCGAGCCGTCGCCGCAACGCACGCCGGTGCTGTATCAGGCCGGCGCGTCGGGCGCGGGCAAGGCGTTCGCGGCGCAGCATGCCGAATGCGTGTTCGTGGCCGCGCCCACGCGCGCGACGCTGCGCGACTATGTGGCCGATATCCGCCGCCGCGCGGCCGAGGCGGGGCGCGACCCGCGCAAGCTGCTGATCTACACGCTCGTGACGATCGTCGTCGACGAGACCGATGCGAAGGCGCAGGCCAAGTTCGAGGAATACCAGCGCTATGTGTCGTACGACGGCTCGCTGGTGCTGATGTCGGGATGGACCGGCATCGATTTCGGCGAGTACGCGCCCACCGATCTGGTGCGGCGCGTGGAAACCAATGCGATCGTCTCGGCGGTCGAGCATCTGGCCGGCGGCGACAAGGCCTGGACGATCGACGAACTGGCCCGCTTCGGCGGCATCGGCGGGCTGGGGCCGGTGTTTGTCGGTTCGCCATCGACGGTGGCTGACATCCTGCAGGAATGGGTCGAGGAAACCGGCGTGGACGGCTTCAACCTGGCCTACGCGCTCGCGCACGAAAGTTTCGAGGACGTGGTGGGCTATCTCGTGCCGGAGTTGCAGCGGCGTGGCGTGTATCCCACGGCCTACCGGCCCGGCACGTTGCGCGAGAAGCTGTTCGGCGAGGGGGCGCGGCTTGGAGAGGGGCATCCGGGCGCGGCGTATCGCGACCTGTCGCGGTTTGCGGAGAACTCGCGGGCCGAATCCGACACCGAATCGCCTGCCGTGGGTCAGGCCGCCTGAGCGTTTGCTGCCTTGCCGGCTGCCGGGCAAGGCAGCCGTTCCGGGATTCGCCAATCCTGGTCTTTTGACGCCGCCGCACGCCCCGCCAGCGCAACGGGAGCATGTCGGCCGCGCCCAATGTCAATGCATGACGCGTCACGACAACCGGCCCGGCATAACCGGGCCGTGTTCATTTGAGACGGGATCGAAGCAGCAGAACCGTGCGGCGGCGGTGGAGCGTGCTGAATGGCGCGCCCGCCACCCGGCGCGCCGTTCAGGCGCGAGCCGGATTCAAACGAGATGGAAAAACGCGGGAATTCAGATGCGGCGATCGCGGCGCGCCACGACGCGGGCCGGCACCGGGCCGCGCGCGTAGCTCATGGCGGCCTGCATCTGCAGTTGCGACTGAAGCTCGAACATCGCCCAGACGCTGCGCAGCGCTGCGCCGACTTGCGACAGGAACGAGGACTTGCGGGACGGGGTGCGGACTTGCTTGGCGCTCGACATGATCAATCCAAGAGAATTTGCGGGTTAACACCTAGGTGTAAACCCGAATTTATGCCTGAGGCCGGGCGTTGTCAACGATTTCGCTTCGACGGATTCTTCGGTTTGATGAAGCGTTGCGGAAAAGCCGCGAAAAAAACGCGCCCGCCGCGGCGTAATCCACCGGGCGGGCGCGAGGGGCGGATACGGCTGGCGTCGGCCCGGAGCCACGGGCCGCGCGGCCGATCACAGGTAGCCGTAGCAGGTCTTCAGCTTGGCGTAATCGTAGAAATGGCTGGTCGGCGCGAGTTTGGCGCCGTCGCAGGCAGCCTGGAAATCGGTCTCGCGCTCGTTGTACAGCATCCGCACGGCCAGGCTCGCGCCGTTGCGGTACACGTCCCATTGCACGTTCGCCGCCATCGGCGACACCTGATCGCCGCGCCACGGGTTGTTGTCGTAGGTGTAGGTTTGCGCGGCCGGCACCGGCACGAACACGTTCTTCAGGTTCATGACCGAGGCGAACGGGATGATTTCCTCGGCGTGCGTGAAGCGCAGCTTGGCGGCGTTGGTCAGGTCGCCTTTGGCAATCGCGTCGGTTTGCGCGAAGAAATCGTCGCGCAGGATGGTCGCCATCTTGTAGGTCACCGGGTTCGCTTCCTGCACGCCCGGCCCCTTCTGGTAGAAGTCGGCCGCGTCCTGCAGATAGGCCAGGTAGCGGGCCTGCGGCGCCGCGATGTACTTCTCCATGGTCACGCCACCCGTTTCGGCCGTCATCGCCGGGGCGACCTGCAGCAGGTTGTAGAGCACGTTGACGGCATCGACGGCCGTCTTGATGGTGGTCTTGCCGTCGCCCTTGAGCGTGTTGCTGAACAGCGCGTCCGACGAGGCGAACGTGTAGGTGCCGGTGTTCGCGAACGTATAGCCGGTGGTGCCGAGCTTGGCGAGGAAGGCCGGCGTGACGAGCTTCGATAGCACGGCCTGCGCGGCGTCGCTGGCGGCGGACGACGCGTTGATGTCGGCCAGCTTGGCGGTGACGGTCGCGTCGCTCGAATAGGCCTGATAGGTGAGGCTGTCGCGATAGGTGGCGTAGTTCGCGTCGGTCGTGGTGGTGACCAAGTCGGTGGCGGCCTTCAGCGCATGAAAGTAGAGCAGGAAGCGGTTGGTGCCGGCCGGCTGCGCGACCGGCGCGCCTTCCGGATAGGGCGCGGGCGCGGCCGGCAACGTGATGGCGGCACTCAGCACGGGCTTGTTCGTGACCAGCGCGCCCGAGAAGTAGGTCGAGCTGTCGACCGCGCGATCCTGGCCGGAGTTGACCACCACCACCTTGCGCGAGCCGTCGAACAACGCGGGCATGCGTTGCAGCAGGCGCGCGGCGAGCTGTTGATGCTCGCGGATGCCGGCCAGCGTGAGGTTGCCGTAGCCCGGCGTCGAGATGCCCGTTACGCCGTAACCGAGCAGTGCGTTGGCCTTCATCATCGTGAACGTGTCGGCCTTCAGTTGCTTGCCGAGGTCGGTCAGTGCGCCGTCGGCGTCGGCCTTCAGCAGCATGGCGTAGATCGCGCCGTCGTACTTGAAGCTCGACAGCCCGCGCGAGCCGTGGCGCGCCACCAGTTCGGTGTAGACGGGCGCGTAGCCTGACGGCGCGGCCTCGTAGGTGGCCGGATCCTGCTGCGGCTGGTACGGCGTCTTGGTCTGGTAATAGGTTGGCGCGGCGGCCGTGACGGGCGACGTGACCGGCTGGGTGGCCGGCGGCGTGGCGGCCGTTTGCGGGGTGTCGTCGGAGCCGCAGGCGGCGAGGAAGCAGGCAAGGGCGACGCAGGTCGCGCGGGTCGTCAGGGCAGTCATGTTCGCGGGCGGGAGGAAATTCGAGCCGCGAGTGTCGCAGACGACTTTGACAGCAAAAAGTCAGAATTCCGAAATATTTCAGGAAGGAATTCGTCGGACTTGAGATGCGTGCTGCCTGCTTTCTCGGTACTGCATCGTTACGATGCATCAAGCCGAATCAGCTGCCGAAATAGATGTTGCAGAAGCTGGCCGGGCCGACGCAATCGGCGGGCGTTTGCGCCGGTTGTTGCGGGGCGCGCTGCGTGCCGTGCGCTTGCTGCGGCGCCGGTTGCGCGTTGCCCGAGGCAGTTTGGGCGTGGGCGGCGCAGGCGGCGGAAAGGGCGAGGGCGGCGATCGCGAGTTGCATCGGCTTCATGTTGGTTCTCCTGAGGAAGTGCCGCGGTTGCGGCGTTGAGGTCACTATAGGAGCGCCCCGCTTCGGGATTAACCACCTGTCTTGGGCAGGATTCTTCCAGATTCAGGAGAGATCGCCGTGTCGGCGCAGGCGGCGCGGCCGGCGCCGTGCGCGCACGAACGGCGCGTCGCGATCGAGCAGCGCGGCGCGGATGAAATGCAGCCCCACCAGCACGCGACGCATGCGCCGGCTGTCGGCCGACGAGGCCTCCCAGGCCGGGCGCGCGCGCAGGATCGCGCGAATCGCCAATGCCACCGATCGTTGCGCGCGCAACAGCTTGCGCGCGTCGGGTGCATCGAACAGGTCGGGCAGCATCGCCAGCATGTGCCGCACCGGCGCGAGCCAGCGCAGCGTGCCGGCCGCGCGCGCCGCGTCGAACGGCGTCAGCTCGCCGCGCAGGTCGATCACGGCGTGGCCGATCTCCAGCGTGACGAACAACCAGCGCAGGCTCGCGCGATGGCGCGCCGAGCGCTTCATCAGCAGTTGCCGCAGGTGCGAGGTCAGCTCGTGCGCGCCCGACTGGAAGCGTCCGTGCAGGCCGTCGAGCGGCGCCTCGCAGGCAAGCCGCACGCGCGCACGCAGGTCGCGCTGGATGCGCTCGATCAGCCAGGGCATCTCGGTCGGGAAGATCACGGCGAACACCAGCGCGGCCGTCAGCATCGCGGCCACCACGGCCATGCCGTTGTTGAGCAGCAGGTCGGGCTGGTAGACGGTCACGTTGTCCGGCCCGGCCAGCAGGCAGAAGAACACGATGTAACCCACGCCGTAGCCCGACAGCGCGGGCCGGGTGGTCACGAACACGCCGGCCGCCAGCAGCGGCGCGAGCGTCGCGCACAGCAGCGGGAAGCCGTCGATGTTCGGGTAGAGGTAGCACACCACCAGGTAACCCGCGAGCGTCGCCACCGCCGCGCCGGCGGCCATCTGCGCGACGAAGCGCGGCGCGCGCGCCGAGGTGGAACTGAGCGCGCAGGCGATCGCGGCGGCGATGGTGGCGAGGCCGCCGCTCGGCCAGGCGGTCGCGAGCCAGAACGCGCCGACGATGCCGAGCACCACCACGCTGCGCACGAACGTGAACGCGACGAACACGTTGTTGGTGCGCACCGTATAGCGCGGCGCGGTGTTTTCGAGCGCGTGCGAATCGGTGGCGAGCGAGGCGTGGGTTTGTGCGTAGCCGGCGAATTCGTCGACGAAGCGCGTCATCAGTTCGATCGCCGTGTCGAAATCGAGCAGGTCGTCGGCCGGGCCGGTGGCGATCGCGGCGCGTGCGTCGCGAGCGAGTTGCGGCAGCGCTGTCAGCAGCTCGCGCAACGCGCGCAGCGCCGCGCCGTGTTTGGCCGTGCCCGGCGCGGCGCCCGCCTGCAACGCCGCCAGCGCCGCCGCGAGCCGTTCCAGCGGCGGCGCGAGCGCGGCCAGCACCGTGGCGGCGCGGCGATGCACGAGCCGACGATGCAACTGCCGCAGCGCATGCAGGCGCGTGCAGGTGCTGACGAATTCGCCGTTGAGCCGCGCGAGGCGCCGGCTGCGCGCGCGGATGCGGGGGTCCTCGAACGAGGCATAGGCGCGGATCGCATCGAAGCCGACGATGTCGTCGACGAAATCGGCGAAGCGCCGCTCGAATTCGCCGCGCGCCAGCGTGCCGCCGAGCGCCGCCGCCGCGAACGCGACGAAGCGCGCATGCCGCGCGTTCAGCGAGCGCATCAGCGCGCGGCTCGAACTGAGCGGCAGCACCAGCCCGCTGACGGCGGCCGAACAGACGATGCCCACCGTCACCTCGGCCGCGCGCGTCAGCGCCGACAGGAACAGCGCGTCGGGCGTCATCACGGCCGGGATGCCGATCAGCGCGGCCGTGTAGCCGGCCAGCACATAGCCGTACCAGCGGAAATGGCGGTTGCGCACGGCCGCCGCGATGCAGGCGCCCACCCACAGCGTGATGCCGGCCATGTACAGCTCGGGCTGCTGCGCGAACAGGCCGCCCAGCGCCAGCGCGGCGGCCAGGCCCACGGCCGTGCCGATAGTCCGGTAGAACGCCTTGGCGAACACCATCCCGCTCATCGGCTGCATCAGCACGAACACGGTGGTCATGGCGATGCGCGGCTGCGAAAGTTCGAGGCGCATGGCGATGCCCATTGCCAGCAACGCGGCGGCGACGGTCTTGGCCAGATGGAGCCAGATCAGGCCGTCGGAGAAGGCCCACTCGCGCAGAAGGTGGGCCATGGGTGCGAGCCGGGCCGACCAGCGCCGGGTTTCGGCGGCAACACGGACAGACGCGGACGGGAGTTTCATCACGACAAGGCGGGGGCGAGACGGGCGCGCGGGGTTCGACGGAGGTGGGCCGGAGTGACGTCGCAGCCCGGCCCGCTGCGGCGCAGATTGTAGGAGGACGATATTCCGCCATTAATCGATCCTAGGGGAAACCAGAGTTGCAGGGCTGGCAACAATCGGGCAAGACGACGGGCGGACAATGTCGGCTTCTTCTGCCGTACTGAATAACAATGGACACGTTGCAAAACATGCGGGTGTTCGCCCGCGTGGTGGAGGCAGGCAGTTTCACGGCGGCCGCGATGTCGCTGAACTCGACCACCGGCGCGATGTCGCGCGCCGTTTCCGAACTCGAGGCGCGGCTGCGCACGCGCTTGATGAACCGCTCGACGCGCCGCCTGTCGCTGACGCCGGCCGGCGAGAACTATCTGCTGCGCTGCCGGCAGATCCTGGCCGACGTCGATACCGCCGAGGAAGAAGCCAGCGGCGCCTACGAGCGGCCGTCCGGTGTGCTGAGGCTGCACAGCTACGCGAGCATCGGCCAGCATTACGTGCTGCCCGCGCTGAACGCGTATCGCGAGCAGCATGCGGATGTTTCGGTCGAGCTGTCGCTGTCGCAGCGCATGCCCGACCTGTTCGATGGCAGCAACGACATGGCGGTGGTCACGGCCTCGTCGCTGCCCGATTCCGAACTCGTCTCGCATCAGCTCGGCGAAACCTTCAGCATCCTGTGCGCGTCGCCGTCCTATCTGCGCTCGCGCGGCGCGCCGGCCGATCCGGCGGCGCTTGCCGCCCACGATTGCCTGACCTTGCAGACGCCCGCGTTTCCCACTCACGACTGGCTGCTCGAAAGCCGCACCGGCCAGGTCGAGCAGATTCGCGTGAGCGGGCCGGTGCAGACCAACACGGCCGAATCGCTGGCGATCGCGATCCGCGCGGGCGTGGGCATCGGCATGCTGCCGCTGTACGCGGCGATCGGCCTGCTGCGCGACGGCTCGCTGATGCGTGTGCTGCCGGGCCACACGCTGCAGCGCATGAACATCTACGCGCTGTATCCGTCGCGCCGCTTCGTCGATGCGAAGGTGCGCACGTGGGTGGAATTCCTGCGCGCCGACATGCCCGATCGCCTTGCGCGCGACGAGGCGCTGCTGGCCGCGCTCGATGCGCGCATGCAGGCGGCCGTGGCCTCGTCGCGTCGCGTCAAGGCTGGTGCGGCGGGCTGATCGGGTACCGCCGGCAACGCGGCGGTGCGGGGTATGGGCGCGAGCGTATCGAAGCATGGCGTCCACTCCTGTCGATTCGGATTCCCAATGAAAACGGCGCGGGCTGTGGCCGCGCCGTTTGCTATTACTGCCTGCACTGCTTGAGCGCCTAGGCTCGGACGCGCCGACTGCCTTAGTCGGCCCGAACCGCTTTGCCGGCTTCCGACACGGCCGCACCGTTCGGTCCATACGACTGCTTGGCGGCCTGGCTCGCGGCCAGACGCTTGGTGGCGAGGCGTTCCTGCGCGGCCTGCACGTCGGCGGGGTAGGCCGAATCGTTGCCGCTGGACGGCGAGTAGCCGACCGATTCCAGATCGACCAGTTCCTGGATCACCTGGGCGCGGGTCAGGCCGTGATGCGCGGTTTGCGCGAAGGCCAGGGCGGGCGATGCAATCAGCATGGCGGCGGCGGTCGAGACGACGATCTTCTTCATGGTGTGACTCCTTGCGGGTGGGTGGCCGGCATCGTTGTTGCAAGCGCCGAACCAATGACTGCAGTGTAGGGAGCGGCCGCCGACGGAAACACCGGGCAGCGCGGAGGGCAGCCTTCCGGATCGCGCAACAGTGGCGGCGTTTTTTTGGCGCGGAGTCGATTGATTAGAATGAATGCCGCCCGCCCCACCACAGGAACGTCCATGAAGATCGTCAATGCGACGCTGCGCCGCCGCAGCGGCCTCCACACCCTCGAACTCGACGGCGCGACGATCGCGCGAATCGTGCCGCAGGAGGGCTCGGTCACGGCATCGGGCGACGACATCGACGCGGGCGGCCGGCTCGCGATCGCGCCGTTCGTCGAGCCGCACATCCATCTCGACGCGGTGCTGACGGCGGGCGACCCCGAATGGAATCGCAGCGGCACGCTGTTCGAGGGCATCGAGCGCTGGAGCCAGCGCAAGGCCACCATCACCCACGAGGACACCAAGACGCGCGCCCACACGGCGATCGCGATGCTGCGCGATCACGGCATCCAGCACGTGCGCACCCATGTCGACGTGACCGATCCGACGCTGGCCGCGCTCGCGGCGATGCTCGAGGTGAAGGAGGAGGCGCGCGGGCTGATCGACTTGCAGATCGTCGCGTTTCCGCAGGAAGGGATCGAATCGTTCGACCACGGCCGCGCGTTGATGACGCGCGCGATCGAGATGGGCGCGGACGTGGTCGGCGGCATTCCGCACTTCGAGAACACCCGCGAGCAGGGCGTCAGTTCGATTCACTTCCTGATGGATCTGGCCGAGCGCAACGGCTGCCTCGTCGACGTGCATTGCGACGAAACCGACGATCCGCATTCGCGCTTTCTCGAAGTGCTGGCCGAGGCGGCGCGCGTGCGCGGGATGGGCGCGCGCGTGACGGCCAGCCACACCACGGCGATGGGTTCCTACGACAACGCCTATTGCTCGAAGCTGTTCCGGCTGCTCAAGCGCTCGGGCATCCACTTCATTTCCTGTCCGACCGAAAGCATTCACCTGCAGGGGCGCTTCGACACGTTCCCGAAGCGGCGCGGCGTGACGCGCGTGGGCGAGCTCGATCGCGCCGGCATCAACGTGTGCTTCGGTCAGGATTCGATCCAGGACCCGTGGTATCCGCTCGGCAACGGCAACATCTTGCGGGTGCTCGATGCCGGCCTGCATATCTGCCACATGATGGGTTACGACGAACTGCAGCGCTGCCTCGATTTCGTCACCGATCACAGCGCGAAGGCGCTGTCGCTCGGCGAGCGCTACGGGCTGGAGGCCGGGCGGCCCGCGAACCTGCTGGTGCTCGATGCAGTGAGCGATTACGACGCGGTGCGCCGCCAAGTCAAGCCGCTCGTGTCGGTGCGCGCGGGGCGCGTGATCCTGCGTCGCGAGCCGGAGCGGATCGCGTATCCGCAGGCGGGTTGATCGTTGGCTGCGCAGGCGGCCGAGGTTTAGCGCCGCGCCAGCGCTCGCCGCGAAGGACGCGTGAGCTTGCGCCGTGAGCCGGAATGGATCGCCTATGCGCAGTTGGGTTGATCGCTCTCCGTGCGGGCGGGCAGCGTCAGCGCCTGCCGCGCGGCAACGGCTGTCAGCGTGTTGGTGAACGTGCGCAGCCGAGTCGGCGGATTTTGCCGCATGAGCCAATACGCGTTCCAGACCACATAAGCGCAACAAATCGCACATCGCGGTGGCTCGGAATCATTGCTGCCCGGGTTTCGACACGGCAAGATGCCGCCATCGCCGATATCGAGGGATTGAAAAACAGTCGTGAAGATCACGGACTCCCCCACGCAGTTGCAATTTCCGACCGGGCCGCACGAGGATGTGCTGACCTCGGCCATCAACGCCGATGCGCCGATCCGCTTCTCGTGTCGCGACGGCTTTTGCGGCCAGTGTCGCGGCGAGGTGCTGGCCGGCTGCTACGCGGCCGGCCGCGACGGCCCGCTGCGCGAGGTGGCGGCTGGTGGCGCGCCCGAGCCGGTGCTGATGTGCCAGACCTACCCGCGTTCCGATCTCGCGATCCGCATGCCGCAAGCAGGCGATGCGTCGAGCGCGGTGCGCGCCGCGCGCATCGAGGCTGTCGAGCCGGTGGCCGCCGATATCGCGGTGGTGCGGCTCGATCTTCTCGACGCCGCGCCGTTCATGTACGAGGCCGGGCAATGCGTGTCGATTCGCTGGTCGGCGAACGGCTGCAAGCCGTTTTCGCTGGCGCGCGCGTGCGATGGCGGGCGCACGCTCGAACTGCATGTGCGCAAGGTCGCGGGCGGCGATTTCACCGAGTGGCTGTTCGCGGGCGGCGGGCAGCGCGCGGTGGGCGCGATCGTCGGCATCGAAGGGCCGCTCGGCGAATTCGGCTGGCGCTCGCCGGCCGCGCGCCCGGTGGTGCTGATGGCCGGCGGCACCGGTTTCGCGCCGCTCGCGGCGATGATCGAGGCCGAGCGGCTGTGGGAGGGCGAGCGCCCTGTGCATCTCTACTGGGGCGGGCGCATGGCCGCTGATTTGTATGCCGACGCGCGCTGCCGCGCGTGGGCGGCCGGCAATCCGCACTTTCGCTACGTACCGGTGCTGTCGGGCGACGACGCTGCCGCCGACGGCGTTCGGCACGGCTCGATGGTCGCCGCCGTGATGGACGATTTCGCGTCGCTCGCCAACGTCGACGTATACGCCTGCGGCGCACCCGCGATGGTCGAGGCCGCGAAGGCGGGACTCGTCGGCGCGCGCGGCTTGCGGGCCGAGCGTTTCTTCGCCGATCCGTTCTCGCCGCCCGTCGTACGGCATGCCGCGCGAGACGCCTTGATCCGCCTGAACCTGCATTGGCCCGATGGCGGCGGAGGCTACCTGATGGCCGCCGAGGGGCAACGGCTGCTCGGCGCGCTGATGAGCGGCGGGATCGCGCTCCAGCACGTGTGCGGCGGCAACGCCGTGTGCGCGACGTGCGCCGTGACGGTGACCGCGCGCCAGGACGGCCGCGCAAGCGAGAGCACTATCACGCCCCCGGGCGAGGAAGAAGCAGACCTGCTCGACTTTCTCGGCACGGCCCCCGCCACGCGGCTGGCGTGTCAACTCCGGCTCGACCGCGCGTTCGATCATGCCGACGTGGTGCTGCCCGGCGCGCCCCCGCAGGGCGATACAGCGTGTGCGCAACAGGAGGCGCGATGATGCGCCGCGAGGATTACGAGGACGTCGGCCCGCATTTCGACATCGCGGGCATGCTCGGCGTGCGCCGCCGCAGCCGCGCGGCCGTGCATGCGATCGCGGCGCGCATCGCACCGGGCATGCGCGAGGAGGACGCTACGCGCGCCGCGCGCACGGTGCTGCGCGAGCACGGCCTGCTGCGCGGCTGGCACAAGATCATCGTGCGTTTCGGCGCGAACACCGTGCGCGAATACGGCAATCCGTCCGCGCCCGGCGTGGTGCTGGCGGCCGACGACATCTTCTTCATCGATATCGGCCCGGTGTGGGACCGCTGGGAGGGCGACGCGGGCGAAACCTTCGTGGTGGGCGCGGACCCCGAGATGCACCGGGCGCGCGCCGACGTGTTCCGGCTCTGGCAGACGGTGCACGACCTCTGGCGCGCGGAGCGCATCACGGGGCGTGCGCTGTACGAATTCGCCACGCGCGAGGCGCAAGCGATGGGCTGGGAACTGAACCTGAAGCGGATGTCGGGGCACCGGATCGCCGATTTTCCGCACGAACCGAAGTTCGCCGGCACGCTGTCGACGGCCGACGTGGTGCCGAGCGCCCACGTCTGGATTCTGGAGATGCACATACGTCACAAGACGCGGGGTTTCGGGGCGTTCTACGAAGACCTGATGGTGGAGCGGGAGATCGAGGGGCGCTGAGGGGGGAGGGCCCGGCCCGAGGCCCGAGTTTCTAAGTGCGAAGCGCGAGCCTCTGAGCGAAGCCGAAGCCCAAGCCAAGCCAAAGCCAAGCCCAAGCCCGACATCAGCCGCCGAACACCCGCTCGATACCCGCCGCGACGCGCAGCACGCGCGCGTCGTCCAGCGCCAGGCCGGCCACGCTCAAGCCCACCGGCGCCGCGCCGGCCGGCGTGCACGGCAGCGACACCGCGCAGCCGTCGAGAAAGTTGATCACCGACGGGTTGCGCAGCGCCAGCGCATTCGCCGCCGCGAAGCGCGCGGCGTCCGATTCGAGCGGCGCGATCGGCGGCGGCACCACCGGCACGGTCGGCATCAGGAATGCGTCGAAGCCGTCGAGCGCCGCGCGCGCCTGCGCGATGGCATCGGCGCGTGCGGCCAGCAGGTCGAGGTAGTCGGCCGCGCCGGCCGGCTCGCCCACCCGCAGCCGCGCCAGCACGCGCGGATCGTAATCGCCCGCGCGCGTGGCCAGCGTCGTGCGATGCGTCGCGTAGGCCTCGATCGGCGAGAAGCCGAAGCGGTTGATCGACGGCAGCGCGTCGAGCACCGGCAGCCGCAGCGGCACGAGCTTCGCGCCGGCGCGCGACAGGCGGGCCAGCGCGTCGTCCCAGGCGCGCGCCACCGTGTCGTCCATCTGATCCGTCACGTAGTGGCTCAACACCGCGAGACGCAGGCCCTCGAGCGGCGCGGCGTCGAGCGCGAAGCCACCGGCCTGGATCGATTCGCCTGCCAGCAGCCGGTCCACCAGCGCGCAGCAGGCCACGCTCGGCGCGATCGCGCCGGCCGAATCGAGCGTGGTCGACAGCGGGAACATGCCGCGCGTCGTGATGCGCCGCGCGGTGGGCTTGAAGCCGGTCAGCCTGCAGAACGCGGCCGGAATCCGCAGCGAGCCGCCGGTGTCGCTGCCGAGCCCGGCGGCCGCCATGCCCTGCGCCACCGAGGCCGCCGCACCCGACGACGAGCCGCCCGCCACGCGCGGCTCGTCCGGCTGCCACGGCGAGCGCGGCGTGCCGTACCACGGGTTGACGCCAAGCCCCGAGAACGCGAATTCGCTCATGTTGGTGCGCCCGATCAGCACCGCGCCGGCGCGGCGCATCAGCGCGATGGTCGGCGCGTCCTGCGCGGCCGGCGGCGCGTCGTCCAGCACGCGCGAGCCAGCGCGCGTGCGCTGGCCGGCCACGTCGTACAAGTCCTTGACCGAGACGGGCAGCCCGGCCAGCGGCGACAGGCGAATCCCGGCGCGGCGCAGCGCATCCTGCGCATCGGCCTGGCGGCGGGCATCGTCGGCATCGACATGGCAGAACGCATGCGCGCCGTGGCCGCCGTCGGCGGCGATCCGGTCGAGCGCGGTATCGACGAGGGCGCGGCTGGTGGTGGCGCCGGCATCGAGTTGGGCGGCCAGTTGCAGCAGCGGGGTGGCGGGAGCGAAGGTCATCGGGGCGTCTCCGGCAAATTTATCGTGTGCGAAATAGGGAAACGGGCGCGCGGCGGGCGCGCCCGGGGGCGGATGCGTCAGGCGACGACCGGCAGCGCTTCGACGCGATAGTGATGGTGCAGGCTGCGGCCCAGCACCGGATCGTGCAGTTCGAGTTCGAACGCGTCGCCGCTGGTCATCGCCGCCATCTCGCCGCGCACGGCCAGCGTGCCGCTGTACATCGCGCAGCCGGCCGGCAGTGCCGCCGCATCGCGTTCGGCATAGCGCTGCCAGAGCGCGGCGGGCGGCAGCAGGCCGTCCACCGCGCCTTCCTGATACAGGCGCGTCGTGCCGTTGGCGGCCACGAAGCGCGAGCGCAGCACCAGTTGGTCCCAATGCGCGGCCACGTCGGCGTAACGCCACGCTTCACGCGCCACCGGCTTCGCGCACACCTGCTTCGACACGGCGACGCTGTACGCCTCGGTCTTGCGGTCGGTGTGGTCGGAGCCGATCGTCACGAGCGTGCCGAGCGGACTGTCGAACAGCACGCATTCGATCTCGCCGCTGGTGTCGCCGCCGAGCACCTCGATGTCGTGCGCCTGCGTCAACTGGTCGGCGGCAACGCGATAGAAGCACGGCGTGCTGGTGGGCGGCGCCACGCCGAGCGCGGCGAGTTCGTCGATGTGATGCTGGATCGCGGCGGCGTCGCGGCCGGCCCAGCCGGCGATCACGAGCGCGTCGAGAGCGACGTCGAGCGTGCGCGGCTCGCTGTCGAGCGAGGAAACGGTAAAGGAAAGCAGAGTCATGATCGGAATCGGGAAGTGCGGGAGCCGGCGCCGCCTCGCGCGGCCTTGCTGGAAGGCGCGCGCCGGGGCGCCGCCGGCGGGGAGTGCGGCACGCGGGCCGCGAAGGGCTTGAGGGTCAGTCCTCGAGCGGACGATGCGCGGTTTCGCGGGCGGCCAGCAGCGCGATCGACGTGATGACCAGCGCGCCCGTCACGTACAGCGACACGGCGGTTGTCGTATGCCACTGGCGGAACAGCGCGACGATGATCAGCGGTGCGAAGCCGCCGCCCAGAATGCCGGCCAGCGTGTAGGCCAGCGACGAGCCGGCATAGCGCACGCGGGTCGGGAACTGCTCGGTGACGAACGCCGCCTGCGGGCCGTACATCGCCGCGTGAATCACCAGGCCGACCACCACCGCCAGCACGATCAGGCCCGGCTGCGAAGTGTTGACCAGCGAGAAGAACGCGAAGGCCCAGATGATCGCCGCCAGCACGCCGCCGAGATACACCGGCCGGCGGCCGAAGCGGTCCGACAGCGCGCCGAACAGCGGCACGGTCAGCGCGTTGCAGGCGGTGCCGCACAGCACGGCGGTCAGCGCCAGCGAGCGCGACAGGTTCAGCACCGTCGTGACGTAGGTCAGCGTGAACACCACGATCAGCGCGTAGAGCACATCCGAGCCGATCCGCGAGCCGCCGGCCAGCAGCAGGCGGCGCCAGTGGAACGTGAACACCTCGGCCACCGGCACCTTGGCGGTGGCGTGCGATTCGCTGAGTTTCTCGAACGCGGGCGTCTCGCCGACGCTGCGGCGCACCCACATGCCGAAGATCACCAGCAGCATGCTGGCGAGGAACGGCACGCGCCAGCCCCAGTCGAGGAACGCATCGGACGACACGGCCGCGGTCAGCAGCGCGATGCAGCCGGTGCCGAGCAGCGTGCCGAACGACGGCCCCACCTGCGCCCACGAGGCGTTCAGGCCGCGCTTCTTCTGATTGCCGTGCTCGACCGCCAGCAGCACCGCGCCGGCCCATTCGCCGCCGAGCGCGATGCCCTGCACGAAGCGCAGCGCGACCAGCAGGATCGGGCTCAGGATGCCGGCCGTGGCATAGGTGGGCAGCACGCCCATCAGCGCGGTGGTCAGGCCCATCAGCACCAGCGTCAGCATCAGCACGGCGCGGCGGCCGAGCTTGTCGCCGAGGTTGCCGAAGATCAGGCCGCCGAGCGGGCGCGACACGTAGCCGACCGCGTAGGTCGAGAACGCCAGCAGCGTGCCGGCGAGCGGGTCGACCGACGGGAAGAACAGGTGGTTGAAGACGAGCGCGGCGAGCGTGTTGTAGACGGTGAAGTCGTACCACTCGAGCGAGGTGCCGATCATGCTCGCGCTGGCGAGGCGGCCGCGTCCGGCTTTCGGCTGTCCGGCCATCGGGGACCGGCTGGCGAGGCTGTTCATGTTGTTCTCCATCAGGGTAGCGGCGGTGATGCGGCGGTGATGTGGTGTGGGGCGGGCGGCTCAGGCCGCGAGCCGCCAGAGCAGGTCGAAGCCGCGCACCTGCGACGGTTCGAGATCGGCGAGTGCGGCCAGATGCTGCGCGGCGTCGCGCGCGGCGCTGGCCGAGCTGGCCTCGACGAGGATCAGCGCATCGGCGAGCGCGGCGGTGGGCGCGCCTGCGCCGGTGGCGATCGGCGCGGACAGCGTGGCGTCGGTCGCGAACACGCGCACCGCATGCACGCCGGTGGTGGCTGCTGCGGCGGTGGCGGCGGCGCGCCAGGCCGGCGAGGCGATCGCGGCCGGCGTGGCCGTGAACAGCGCGAGGCGGCCGCCTTCGCCGTTGCCGGCGGCGAACGTCAGCGCGCCGACGCGGCGCTGGTTGTCGCGCATCCGGGCGAAGCTGCGCAGCGACCATTCGGTCTGCCGCGTGAACGCCTGCTGATAGGCGGCGCTATGGAACACGTCGAGCGCCGTGGTTTCGTAGAGCGCCAGATAGCGGCGCGGCGCGCCGTCGTTGGCGAGGAAGCGCCGTGCATGCGTGAAGCCGGCGATGCCGACGCGCTCCTGCATGTGCTCGCGGTCGTACCAGGCGTTGAAGTCGTCTTCGGTGCTGGGGTCGGTGTCGGTCCAGATGCAAAGCTGGCCGGGCCGGGAAGTCGGCTGATCGCTCATCGAGGCGTTCCTGCGTAAGGTTTCGGACAGGCGCAGTGTGGCGAGGGTGGGCCGGGTCGGTCCAACAAGAAAAAAAATACGGTTTGAACAGGTTTTCTTATCGTTTCGGCGCGCGGCGCGAGGCGTCGTCGGGCTCGGGGCCGCGCGCGGCCATGAATGCGCGCGCCGTATCCGCCGCCAGCTCGGCGATGCGCGCCGACAGCGGATGCGGCAGGCGATGGCAGGCCACCAGCGGCATCGGCGTGAAGTTGCTGTCGGCGTCGAGCACCACCAGCGAGCCGTCGCGCAGCTCGCGCTCGATGATGGCGGGCGGCAGCGCGGCCACGCCGAAGCCGTCGGCCACCAGCCGCACGATGGCGGCCACCGAGCTGATGCAGTTCACGCGCACCGGCCGCTCCACGGCGCGCGCGAATTCGCGCTCGATTGCCGTATGCGGCCCCGAATGCCGCGAGAAGCTGATCACCGGGTGCTCGGCCAACTGTTCGAGCGTGATGCGCTCGCTGCCCAGGCCCAGCGCGGGGCTGGCGACCCAGCGCATCGGGAATTCGCACAGCGGCGCGTTGACGAATTCGCGGTCGGCCAGCGTATCAGTCTGAAGAATCAGATCCACCGCATCGGCGCGCAGCCACTGCACGAGATGGATCGTGGTGTCGCTCGTCACCTCCACCTCCAGCCTCGGAAAACGCTCGCGAATCTGCGCCATCAGCGCCGGAAACCAGCTGTGGACGATCGATTCGATCACGCCGATGCGGATCAGGCCGGCGTCGCCGTCGGTGTCCTCGACCTCGCGGCGCATCTCGTCGCCGAGCCGCACGATCCGCTCGGCATAACTGAGCATCTTGCGGCCCGCGGGCGTGAGCGTGGCCGAGCGCGAATTGCGGTCGAACAGCCGCACGTCGAAGCTTTCTTCGAGCGCGGCGATGCGGCTCGACACGGCCGCCTGCGTGGTGTGTAGCTTCTCGGCGGTCAGGCGGAAGTTCTGCAGGCGGGCGAGCCAGATGAAGGTTTCGAGAAAACGGATATTCATGATGCGGAGTGGAAAACGGGGCGGAAGCGGAGCCTGCGCGCGCGGCGCGGGCCGGGGCAAATCGGGGCAGATTGGGGCAGGTCGGGCGTGGCGAGAATGGTCCCGATGATAGCGCGGCCATTTTTCGAGAAGGCACGATGCGCGGCGGGCGTTGCGTCGCGGCCGGTTCGATAGCAAAAACTTTTTGACGCGAATTTATTTTCTTGTTGGAGCGAAGCGAGCGGGCTGGGCAACACTTCGGCATCCGAACGCGGCATCGGCCCGCGCCTCACCACCGCCTGCGACGGCGTTCGCGCCGCGTGCCGGGAGAGTCGGAGTCCTGACTAATTTGACGATACGACACCACGAAACGGCCCGCCCGACGGACCAAGAGGAGCCCGCATGAACCCTTCGCGCCATTCACGCCACCCGCGTCATTCGCAGCCGCCGCGTCGCTCGCGCACCCGGCGCCTGTTCGCCGCGCATCTGGCGTCGAGCCTCGCCGCCGGCGCGGCGCTGGGCGCCGCCGCAAGCGCGCATGCGCAGTCGAGCGTCACGCTGTACGGCACGATCGACACGGCGATCGTTTATGCCAACAACGCGGGCGGCAAGCGCCAGTTCGAGATGAACAGCAGCAACGTGCTCGGCAACCGCTGGGGGCTGCGCGGCTCGGAGGATCTCGGCAACGGCCTGCGCGCGGTGTTCGACCTGGAGAACGGCTATTCGTCGACGACGGGCGGCTTCCAGCAGGGCGGCGACCTGTTCGGCCGGCAAGCCTGGATGGGGCTGGCGTCGCAGCGCGCCGGCACGCTGACGGTGGGACGGCAGTACGACGCCTCGGTCGATTTCATCGGGCCGTTCATCGCCGGCACGCAATGGGCCACCTACCTGGGCGGCCACCCGGGCGACCTCGACAACACCAACAACGATTACCGTTCGAACAATTCGGTGAAGTACACCACGCCGACGGTGAACGGGTTTCGCGCGAGCGGGCTGTACAGCTTCGGCGGCACGCCGGGGCAGTTCGGGCGCAATTCGATCTGGTCGCTGGGGCTCGGCTACACGGGCGGCCCGTTCGTGCTCGGCGCGGCCTACGTGCATGTGAAGGATCCGAACTTCTCGTACTTCGGCAACAACAGCACGTCGAGCGCGACCGGCAGCAACATGGCGGCCAGCCGCGTGTATTCGGGTTATGCCTCGGCGGGCAACGAGCAGATCGTGGCGGTGGGCGGCACCTATACGGCCGGCCCGGCGATCATCGGCGCGGTGTACACCAACACGCGCTTCGGCGAGCTGGGCGCGCACGCGGCGCTCGATCCGCTCGGTTATCGCGGCGCGGCGGCGTTCCACAACGCCGAGCTGAACCTGCGCTACTACCTGACGCCGGCCTGGCTGCTCGGCGCGGCCTACGACTACACGCGCGGCTATGGCGCGAATCACGTGACCTATCAGCAGGGCGACATCGGAGCGACCTACATCCTGTCGAAGCGCACGCAGGTGTATCTGGTGGGCTTGTACCAGCACGCGTCGGGCACCGATTCGACGGGGCAGGCCGCGGTGGCGAACATCAACGGGCTGACGGCCTCGTCGACGCCGAATCAGGTGTCGGTGCTGGCGGGCATCACGCACCGCTTCTGATCGGGAAGCAGCGGTTGCGCCGAGTGGAGATGGGCGGGCCTCGGCCCGCCCGTCGGCGTTACTCGTTGCCGTGCTTCAGGCGCAGCGCTACGACGGCCGCGATCGCCAGCGCCACGGCCAGCAGCGTCAGGCCGTTCTTGGCGTTGCCGGTGGCCTGTTCGATCGCGCCCACCACGGTGGGGCCGACGAAGCCGCCGAGCAGGCCGCAGGTGTTGACGAGCCCGAGGCCGCCGGCCAGCGCGCTGCCCGACAGCCGCGAGGCCGGGAACGTGAAGATGATCGCCTGCACCACGAAGAACATCGCGGCGGCTACGCACACGCACAGCAGGCCGAGCGCCGGGCTCGCATAGGCAGCGCACACCAGGCCCAGCGCCATCACCACCAGCCCGGTGCACAGCAGCGTGCGCGAGCGCTTCGAATCGCGGGCGAGACGCGGCAGCGTCGCGGCGCCGAGCGCGGCGGCGACCCACGGCATTGCACTGAGCAGGCCCACCGCGAACGGCGAGAATTTGCCCGAGGCGGAGATCATGCCGGGCAGGAAGAAGATCATCGTGTAGATCGTCAACTGGTGGCAGAAGTAGACGAAGATTGCCAGCCAGATCTGCGGATCGCGCACCGCCAGGCCGAACGAATGGCCGCCTTGCGCGGCGCTGCCGGCCTGCTGCTCGGCGAGCAGCGAGCGTTCGAGCGCGCGGCCCGTTTCAGGCGGCAGCCACGTGGCGGTGCTGGGCCGGTCCGGCAGCTTGCGCCACACCACGAAGGCCATCAGGATCGCCGGAATGCCCTCGATGGCGAACAGCCATTGCCAGCCGTGCAGGCCGAGCGCGCCGTCGAGTTCGATCAGCGCGCCGGCCAGCGGCCCGCCGACGATGTTCGCCACGCACACGCCCAGCAGGAAATAACCGGTGGCGCGTGCGCGTTCCTCGCGGCCGAACCAGTAGGTCAGGTAGAGCATCACGCCGGGAAACAGGCCCGCTTCGGCCGCGCCGAGCAGCAGGCGCATCACGTAGAACGAGGTTTCGCCCTGCACGAACGCCATCGCGACCGACAGCAGGCCCCAGGTGATCATGATGCGGGTGATCCAGAAGCGCGCGCCCACGCGGTGCAGCACGAGGTTGCTGGGGATTTCGAGCGCGGCGTAGGTCAGGAAGAACAGGCCGGCGCCGAGGCCGTAGGCCGCCGACGAAATGCCGAGGTCGACGCCCATCGCGTGCTTCGCGAAGGCGATATTGGTGCGGTCGAGGAAGCTGATGACGTAGGCGACGATCAGGATCGGCATCAGCTTGCGGAACAGCAGCCGGTTCAGCGACGCGCGGGCGTCGCCTTCGACGGCGGACAGGGAAGCGGTGTGCGTTGACATCGAAAGGTCTCCATCTGCAACGATCCGGCACACGGGGCCAGCCCGGCGTGCGGGTTCACGGTCAAGGGCCTGCGCGGGCGTGCCGGTCGCGCGTTTATCGGTGGGGTGCGCTCGGCGAGCGCGGGCTGGCGAACGGGGCGGCCGGGCGGCCGGGCGGCCAGCGCTCAGGGCCCGGGCCGCCGCGCGTCAGAAGTTCACGGCGTCGCCGCCCTTCAGGCCGAGCATGGCGCGCGCCTCGGCCGGCGTTGCGATTTCCAGCGACAGCCCTTCCAGCACCTGGCGGATCTTCGTGACCTGCGCCGCGCTCGATTCGGCAAGCTTGCCGGGGCCGATCCACAGCGAATCCTCCAGCCCCACGCGCACGTTCGCGCCCTGCGCCGCGCCGATCGTCGCGAGCGGGATCTGGTTGCGGCCCGCGCCGAGGATCGACCATTCGTAATCCGAACCGAACAGGCGGTCCGCCGTGCGGCGCATGTGCATCAGGTCCTCGGGGTGCGCGCCGATCCCGCCGAGCAGGCCGAACACGCTTTGCACGAAGAACGGCGGCTTGGCGAGGCCGCGATCGACGAAGTGCGCGAGGTTGTACAGATGCGAGATGTCGTAGCACTCGAATTCGAAACGCGTGCCGTTCGCGCCGCAGCTCGTCAGGATGGTTTCGATGTCGGCAAAGGTGTTCTTGAACACCAGGTCGCGGCTGTTCGCGAGGTGCTCGTGCTCCCACGGGTGCTTGAGGTCGGGAAAGCGGTCGAGCATCGGATACAGGCCGAAATTCATCGAGCCCATGTTCAGCGAGGCCACTTCCGGCTGGAAGTGATGCGCGGGGCGCAGGCGCTCGGCGATCGTCATGTGCGGGCTGCCGCCCGAGGTCAGGTTGATGACGGCGTCGCAGCGCGCCTTGATGTTCGGCAGGAATTCGGCGAACACGGCCGGGTCCTGGGTGGGCTTGCCGTCGGACGGGTTGCGCGCGTGCAGGTGCAGGATCGCGGCGCCGGCTTCGGCGGCGGCCACCGCGGCGTCCTCGATTTCGCGCGGCGTGACGGGCAGGTACGGCGACATCGACGGCGTGTGGATCGCGCCGGTCGGGGCGCAGGTGATGATGACCTTGCGGGCTTTGGCCATGGCAGGAATTCTCGTGAGGTTCGTGGATCGGATCGTTGGGGCGCGCGCTTACAGCACTTCGACGTTGCCGCACACCGACAGCGCCTGCCCCGAAATGCCGTGGCCGCCGGGCGAGCAGAGGAACAGCGCGGTGGCGGCGATCTCGTCGGGGTCGGTCATGCGGCGCAGCGAGATCTTTTCGAGGTAGCGCGTTTCCATCTCGTCGTAGCCGAGGCCGAGCTGCTTGGCGCGCGCGTCGATCACGGCGGTCATGCGCGGGCCGCGCACGATGCCGGGTTGAATCGCGTTGACGCGGATGCCGGCCGGCCCCAGTTCGATCGCGAGGCTCTTGACGAGGCCGACGATCGCCCACTTGGTGGCCGCGTAGGGCGTGCGGAACGCATAGCCGAGCCGGCCCGCCACCGATGACAGCGCGATGATCGAGCCGCCGTGCGTGGAATCGCGCAGCATCGGCACGGCCTGGCGCGCGAAGCGGTATTGCGCGTCGAGGTTGATCGACATGGTGCGTTCCCAGTCGCCCGGATCGATCTCGTCGATGCCGCCGGTGGGGCCGGCGATGCCGGCATTGTTGACGAGCACGTCGAGGCCGCCGAGCGTGGCGCGCACGTCGGCGAACACGCGGTCGATGGCGGCCGGGTCGGCCACGTCGGCCAGCGTCGCGCCGATCGCGGGCTTGCCGGGGCGGTCGTTCAGCGCGGCGATCGCGGCCTCGGAGGCGTCGCACACATGCACGCGCGCGCCGCATTCCGCGAACGCGTCGGCGATCGTGAGGCCGATGCCGGCGGCGCCGCCCGTGACGAGCACGCGCAGGCCGGAATAGGGTTTGAGCAGATCGAGAATGGCCATGCCGTTAGGTCTCCTGTTTCGTTCTACTGAGGGTTGTCGCGACCGCGGCGGCGGGTGCCGCCGATGCCGCGTTGCCGGTGCGCCGTCAGGCGCGCACGGGCTTGAGTCGGGTGGCCTGCGCGGTGTTCAGCGTGGCGGTGAGGTCGTGTGCGGCGCCATCGATGTCGAGCGCGATGCCGGCGCGCGCGCCGGCGCTGTCGCGGCGGGCCAGCGCATCGACGATCGCGCGGTGCGCCACCATCGAGCGGCGCATGTGGGGGATGTCGGGCGCCACCATGTTCAGGAACGGGCCGATCCGCATCCAGAGGTTCTCGACGATGGCCAGCGTGCTTTCGCTCGCGCCGTGCCGGTAGATCGCGCGGTGGAACGCGAAGTTGCCGCGCAGGTATTCGCGCGTGTCGCCGGCCTCGGCGTGCCCGTGCATGACCTCGCAAAGCGCGCGCACTTCCTCGATTTCGGCATCGCTCATGCGCGCGGTGGCGCGCGCCGCCACGCAGCCTTCGAGCGCGATCCGCACGTCGCGCAACTCTTCGAGCATCTCGACCGTCATCGGCGGCACCACCATCGCGCGGTTCGGGCCGTCCACCAGCGCGCGTTCGGCGCGCAGGCGAGTGAGCGCCGCGCGCACCGGCATGGTGGACGAGCCCACCGCCTCGGCCACGCCGCGCAGGCTCAGGGCCTGGCCCGGCGCGAACCGGCCGCTCATCAGCGCTTCGCGCAGTTGCAGATAGACCTGATCGGCCATCGTTTCCGATTCGACGGCTTGCAGGGCGGGCGGGGCGATACGAGGGGCCAAGGCGGGACTCTCCGGGTTTGATCTGTGATCACACTGTGTCGATGTGCAGTGTTGTCGATTCGCGTGTCGGCGTCAAGATTGGCCTGCTCAGGGAAAACGCGGGGTCGGGCGTTCTGACGCGGGCGCTTTTCGAGATATGCATCGAACAAATGAATCGAGTAGAAAAATCCATTTGTTTCATGAAGGGGCGGTGTCTAGCATGTCGATCATTGCGGGCGCGTGCGCCCGCGTTTATGTTGCGGTTCAACCGCCGGCCTTCGCCCTTTCTTCGATCACCGAACCATGTCCTCTCCCGCTGCCCGTCCCGCCGCCTCGTCCCGTCCGTCCGCCGCTTCGGCCGCGCCCGTCGCCGAGGCGCCGCGAACCGCGAGCCGCCCGCTGGTGCGCCTCGCGCTGGTCACGGTGCTGACCGGCGTGGGCGCGGGCCTCGGCGGCATGCTGCTGGCGTTGCTGCTGCATGCGATCCAGCATCTGGCCTATGGCTACAGCGTTGCCCACGTGATCAGCAACGAGAGCTTCCTGCAGGGCGTGTCGCAGGCCTCGCCGCTGCGCCGCGTGCTGGTGCTGACCGGCTGCGGCCTGGTGGCCGGGTTCGGCTGGTGGGCGCTGTATCGCTGGGGCAAGCCGCTCGTCAGCATCAAGCGCGCGGTGAAGGCCGCCGACCCGCGCATGCCGATCGTCAGCACGACCGTGCATGCGCTGCTGCAGATCGTGACGGTGGCGCTCGGTTCGCCGCTTGGCCGCGAGGTGGCGCCGCGCGAGATCGGTTCGCTGTGGGCCGGCTGGATCGCGCATCGCGCCGGGCTGTCGGCCGGCGATCAGCGGCTGATGGTGGCCTGCGGCGCGGGCGCCGGGCTGGCCGCCGTCTACAACGTGCCGCTCGGCGGCGCGGTGTTCGTGATGGAAGTGCTGCTCGGCAGCTTCGGCTGGTCGGCCGCCGTGCCGGCGCTGGCCAGCTCGGCGATCGCCGCCGTGGTGGCCTGGATCGGCCTCGGGAACGAACATCAATACACGGTCGGGCCGCTCGCCATCGATGCCTCGCTGGTGGTGTGGTCCGCCGTGTGCGGGCCGGTGTTCGGCGTGGCCGCCTACGGCTTCACGCGCCTGACCACGGCCGCGCGTGCCGCCGCGCCGCGCGACTGGCGGCTGCCGGTGCTGTCGGTACTCAATTTCGCGATCATCGGCGGCCTGTCGATCGCCTTGCCGGCGCTGCTCGGCAACGGCAAGGGGCCGGCCGCGCTCGGCTTCGACAGCGCGCTGACGATCGGCACGGCCGCCACGCTGCTGGTGCTGAAGGTGGCGATCGAATGGGGCAGCCTGCGCGCCGGGGCGGAAGGCGGGCTGCTGACGCCGGGCCTCGCCAACGGCGCGCTGCTGGCGATCGTGCTGGGCGGCGTGTGGAGCCTGGTCTGGCCGGGCGCGGACACCGGCGCGTTCGCGATCGTCGGCGCGGCCGCGTTCCTGGCCGCCTCGATGCAGATGCCGCTGACGGCCATCGTGCTGATGGTGGAATTCACGCGCGTCGGCCACGATTTCCTGATCCCCGTGCTGATCGCGGTGGGCGGCTCGATCGCCGCGTACCGGCTGGTGTCATCGCGCGCCAAGGCGTGATGCGGCGGGCAGGGCGCGCGCCCTGTCGATTTTCCTTACAGGCACGAAGGCTGCCCGCCGCTCCATGATGGTGGCTCGCTCCTCCAAGCGCCTTTTACCTTTCCCGAGGATGGTTTATTGTTGAGGCCGCGCCGCCCGCTGCGAAGCGGATGGCGCGTTTCAACGGACCCGATTGTTTCGCGCTGCTTGATAACGGCCGATTCGATGCACGGGCAACCATCGCGGCGGGCATCCCGGATTCAGCGGGCGCTACCGCCGCCACGATCGCAGACAGCACGGCATGCAGCCTGCGCCCGTCCCGGGTGCCGGCGCAGGGAGAGGCCGCATGGAGATCTTCGACGCATTGCATCTGGCGCGTCTGCAATTCGCGTTCACGGTGTCGTTTCACATCGTGTTTCCGGCGATCAGCATCGGCATGGCCAGCTTCCTCGCGGTGCTCGAAGGCATGTGGCTGAAAACCGGCGATTCGTCCTACAAGGACATGTTCCTGTTCTGGTCGAAGATCTTCGCGGTGGGCTTCGGCATGGGCGTGATCTCGGGCGTGGTGATGGCCTACGAGATTGGCACCAACTGGGGCGGCTTCTCGCGCATCGCCGGCAACGTCACCGGCCCGCTGCTGACCTACGAAGTGCTGACGGCGTTCTTCCTGGAAGCCGGTTTTCTCGGCGTGATGCTGTTCGGCTGGCAGCGCGTGAGCCCGCGCGCGCATTATTTCGCCACCCTGATGGTCGCGCTCGGCACGCTGATCTCCACGTTCTGGATTCTCGCCTCGAACAGCTTCATGCAGACCCCGCAGGGCTTCGGCATCGAGAACGGCCGGCTGGTGCCGGTGGACTGGTGGAAGATCATCTTCAATCCTTCGTTTCCCTATCGATTGCTGCACATGACGGTGGCCGCGTTCATCGTGGCCGGCTTCCTGGTGGCGGCCTGCGGTGCGTGGCATCTGCTGAAGGGGCGGCGCGACGCGGCGGTCACGCGCAGCTTTTCGATGGCGCTGTGGCTGCTGCTGCCGCTCGTGCCGCTGCAGATCCTGATCGGCGACGCGCACGGCCTGAACACGCGCGAATACCAGCCGGCCAAGATCGCCGCGATCGAGGGCATCTGGGAAACCGAGCACGGCGGCACCGCACTGAACCTGTTCGGGCTGCCCGACATGGACGCCGAGGTCACGCGCTACGCGATCCAGGTGCCGCATCTGGGCAGCCTGATCCTCACGCATAGCTGGGATGGCGAAATACGCGGCCTCAAGACCTTTCCGCGCGAAGATCGCCCGTATTCGCCGATCGTGTTCTGGACGTTCCGCGTGATGGCCGGGCTCGGCTTCCTGATGCTGTTCGCGGTGCTGCTCGGCTGCTGGCTGCGGCGCGGCGCGCGGCTCTACGAATCGCGGCTGTTCCAGCGCTTCATGGTGTGGATGGGGCCGTCGGGCATCGTCGCGCTGCTGGCCGGATGGATCACCACCGAGGTGGGCCGCCAGCCGTGGACCGTGTATGGCGTGCTGCGCACCGAGCATTCCGTGTCGCCGCTGACCGGCCAGCAGGTGGGCGTCACGCTGCTGCTGTTCGTGATCGTCTATTTCCTGGTGTTCGGCACCGGCGTGTATTACATGCTGAAGCTGATGCGCAAGGGGCCATCGTCGGGCCACGGCCATGCGGACGACAGGCAGACAGCCCATCCGGGGCTGCACAATCGGGCGCTGTCGCGGCCCGGCGACGCGATCGACCAGGAGTGACGCGATGGTTCTCGATCTTCCCGTGCTGTGGGCCTTCATCGTCGGGCTCGGCGTGTTTCTCTACGTGATGCTCGACGGTTTCGACCTCGGCATCGGCCTGCTGTTTCCGTTCTTCGACGCCGAGCGCGAACGGCACGTCATGCTCAATACCGTCGCGCCGGTGTGGGACGGCAACGAAACCTTCCTGGTGCTCGGCGGCGCGGTGCTGTACGGCGCGTTCCCGGTGGCGTACGCCACGCTGCTGCCGGCCAACTACCTGCCGCTGATCCTGATGGTGATCGGGCTGATCTTCCGCGGCGCGGCGTTCGAGTTGCGCGCCAAGGCCACGCGCACGCAGAACCTCTGGGATCTCGCGTTCATCGGCGGCTCGATGCTCGCCACCTTCTGCCAGGGCGTGGTGCTCGGCTCGCTGCTGCAAGGCACGACGATCGTCGACGGCACCTTCGCCGGCGATCCGTTCGGCTGGCTGTCGCCGTTCAGCGTGTTCTGCGGCTTCTGCCTGCTGATCACCTATGCCACGCTCGGTTGCGGCTGGATCATCTGGAAGACCGAGGGCGCGCTGCAGGCGAAGGCCTATTTCCTGATGAAGCCGCTGTGCCTGCTGCTGCTCGGCGCGATCTTCCTGGTCAGCGCATGGACCGTGATCGGGCTGCCGGCCGTGTCCGAGCGCTGGTTCGGCGGCAGCCATCTGATCGTGTTCTCGCCGGTGCCGATCCTGGTGCTGGCCTGCGCCTTCGGCATCCTCCGCGCCGTGAACCGGCGCCGCGACGTGCAGCCGTTCGTGCTGACGCTCGCCATTCTGTTTCTCGGCTACAGCGGGCTGGTGATCAGCATGTGGCCGAATCTCGTGCCGCCGTCGCTGTCGATCTGGGATGCCTCGTCGCCGCCCGAAAGCCAGTGGTTCATCCTGGTCGGCACGGTGATCGTGCTGCCGATCATCCTCGTCTACAACTTCATGCAGTACCGCGTTTTCCACGGCAAGGTACGAGAGGGCGACGCCGGTTATCACTGAGCGGGAACGGGTTTTGCGGTGAGCCGAACGGCGCGAAGCCGAGGCCGGTTTCGACGCCGCAAGGTGCGCACCCCCGGCCCCGCGAACGTGCAGATTGCGGGAAAACCCGTTATATTTGCGACCCTAAACGATATGAGCCGAATGTTTCAGAAGTCTTTCATGCGTTGACGGCTCGCGCTTCATGCGCGCGGCGTCTCCGTATTCGATGTGTATGCCAGGCATTCACGTGACGGGAAGGACATGACAATCAGGCAAACCGGGTGGGCGTTTCTTCGGGTAGCCGGGCCTTGCGTTGCTTCACGCACGCGAGGGGCTGGGCTGCCGCCGACATGATGCACGCGCCGTCGTCGCAGCGATTTTCTTCTCGCGCGGCCGGACGCGTCGCACGCTTCGTGGTGTGTTCCCAGATTCCGCCGTACCGCATGCGCGCAGCGCGCTGGCGGTAGGGCTTGCCGTTTCGCGTTGCCGTAGTCGCCATAACAAAAAACAACGATGGAGGATGACCTGCGTGCTCGCACGCGCAGATCTGTTGATAAACCGTCTCAAACAAAAGGTTGGGATCATGACAAAACAATCCTCGTCGCTCGGTGTCATCGGCGGCCTGACATGGCTGTTCGCCTTGCTGGCAGGGCTTTACCTGCTGGTCGGGGGCGCCTGGCTCGCTGCGATCGGCGGCTCCGTGTATTACATCGTCGCCGGCATCGTGCTGCTGGTGTTCGCCTGGCTGATTCGCGGCCGCCGCGCCGTGGCGCTGACGCTGTATGCGCTGCTGCTGGTCGGCACCGCGATCTGGTCGGTCGGCGAATCCGGCTTCGATTTCTGGGCGCTCGCGCCGCGCTCAGGCGTGCTGGTGGTGTTCGGCGTCTGGCTGCTGGTGCTGGTCACGCGCAAGCTGAACGGCGCGCGCGCCGCGAACGGCTGGGCGCTGACGGTGTCGCTGCTGATCTGGGCCGGCGTGCTGGTCTATGCGAACTTCAACGATCCGCAGGAACTGAACGGCACGCTCGCGGCCGAGACGCCCGCGCAAACCTCGCCGATCCCCGGTATCGCCGACGCCGACTGGCCGGCCTATGGCCGCACCCAGGAAGGCACGCGCTATTCGCCGCTCAAGCAGATCACGCCCGAGAACGTGAAAAATCTGCAAGTGGCGTGGACGTTCCGCACCGGCGACAAGAAAGGCCCGAACGATCCGGGCGAGATCACCAACGAGGTCACGCCGCTCAAGATCGGCAACCTGCTGTACCTGTGCTCGCCGCACCAGATCCTGTTCGCGCTCGACGCGGCCACCGGCAAGCTGGCGTGGAAGTTCGATCCGCGCCTGAAGAACGATCCGTCGTTCCAGCACGTGACCTGCCGCGGCGTGTCGTATCACGACTTCTCGGCCGACGCGCAATCGCAGGCCGCGGCCAGCGTGACGCCTGATGCGTCCGCTGCCGCCGCTTCGGGCGCATCGGCTGCTTCGGTTGCCGACACGGCCGCCGCATCGGGCAGCGCCGCCAGCGCCACCGATGCCGCCGCGAGCGCGCCGGCCGCACCGTCGGCCCCGGCCACCGCCGCCGTCGACACCTCGCCGGGCGCCTGCACGCGCCGCATCTACCTGCCGGTCAACGACGGCCACCTGTATGCGCTCGACGCGCAGACGGGCCAGCGCTGCGCCGAGTTCGGCAGCAACGGCGATCTCGACCTGCAGCATCTGCAACCGGTCACCACGCCGGGCATGTACGAGCCGACCTCGCCGCCGATCGTCACCGACAAGGTGATCGTGGTGGCCGGCTCGGTCGAGGACAACTTCTCGACGCGCGAGCCGTCCGGCGTGATCCGCGGTTTCGACACGCGCACCGGCAAGCTGCTGTGGGCGTTCGATCCGGGCGCGAAGGACCCGAACCACATCCCCGGCCCGGGCGAGCACTACACCTGGAACTCGCCGAACTCGTGGGCGCCGGCCGCCTACGACGCCAAGCTCGACATCGTCTACCTGCCGATGGGCGTGACCACCCCGGACATCTGGGGCGGCCACCGCACGCCGGAGCAGGAACGTTATGCGAGCGGCCTGCTGGCGCTGCACGCATCGACCGGCAAGCTGGCCTGGTTCTACCAGACCGCGCACCACGATCTGTGGGACATGGACCAGCCGGCCCAGCCGACGCTGGCCGACATCACCGACAAGAGCGGCAACAAGGTGCCGGTGGTGTACGCCCCGGCCAAGACCGGCAACATCTTCGTGCTCGACCGCCGTACCGGCGCGACCGTGGTGCCGGCGCCGGAGCTGCCGGTGCCGCAGGGCGCCGCGACCGGCGACCACGTATCGGCCACGCAGCCGTTCTCGGACCTGACGTTCCGTCCGAAGCAGAAGCTGACCGACGCCGACATGTGGGGCGCGACGATGTTCGACCAGCTCGTGTGCCGCGTGATGTTCCATCGCCTGCGCTACGAAGGCACGTTCACGCCGCCGTCGGAGCAGGGCACGCTGGTGTTCCCGGGCAACCTCGGGATGTTCGAGTGGGGCGGCATTGCCGTCGATACCGATCGCCAGATCGCCATCGCCAACCCGATCGCGCTGCCGTTCGTCTCGAAGCTGATCCCGCGCGGGCCGGGCAACCCGATGGAGCCGGAAGCCGGCGCCAAGGGCAGCGGCACCGAATCGGGCATCCAGCCGCAATACGGCGTGCCGTTCGGCGTGACGCTGAACCCGTTCCTCTCGCCGCTCGGCCTGCCGTGCAAGCAGCCGGCCTGGGGTTACGTGTCGGCGATCGACCTGAAGACCAACCAGATCGTCTGGAAGCGCCGTATCGGCACCGTGCGTGACAGCTCGCCGGTTCCGCTGCCGTTCCGCATGGGCATGCCGATGCTTGGCGGCCCGGCCACCACGGCCGGCGGCGTGTTCTTCATCGGCGCCACCGCGGACAACTACATCCGCGGCTACGACACCAACAACGGCAAGCTGCTGTGGGAACAGCGCCTGCCGGCCGGTGGCCAGGCCACGCCGATGACCTACGAGGTCAACGGCAAGCAGTACGTCGTGATCGCGGCGGGCGGCCATGGCTCGTTCGGCACCAAGCTCGGCGATTACGTGATCGCCTACGCGCTGCCGGACAGCAAGTAACCCGGCATGCGGCGCACGCCATTCGGGTGCGCCGCGCTGGAATCGACGCCGGCGGGAGGCGGCCTTCGGGCCGGTTTCCCGCCGGCGGTTTCGCTTCCGGCGCAGCGGTTTTCCATTCCATTTCATGTTCGACCTGGCCGCGTATCCACGGCCGATGACGGCTCGACGCCCATGCGGGCGAGCCGCCGTCGATCGCGGATACGCGTTCCGGCGAAACGACCGTTCCTCTCGTTCATGCGTCACGATTTCGTTGCGCGCGCAAGCATGCGCGCCACCCCGTCCGGCCGTTCGACTCGTTTCCGCGTGCGCGTGCTGGCGTTCGCGGCGCTGTGCGTGCCCGCGATGCATGCTCTCGCGCAAGGCTCGGTCACGCTCTACGGCGTGATCGACACCAGCATCGAAGTGACCAACCCCGGCTCGGGCTGGGTGCCGCGGCTCGATTCCGGCGCGTATCGCGGCTCGCGCATCGGCCTGCGCGGCGCGGAGCCGATCGGCGGCGGCGTGCGCATCCTGTTCGATATCGAGAGCGGCTTCGGCTCCAACGACGGCACGTTGTCCACCGCCGGCACGCTGTTCAACCGGCAGGCCTGGGTAGGTGTGGGCTCACGCTGGGGGGAGTTGCGCGTGGGGCGGCAGTATTCGCCGATCTACATTCCGTTCAAAGGGCAGATCGATGCGTTCGGCGCGGGCACCATCGCGTCGGGCCTCAACAACCTCTCGAAGATCACCCCGTACGAGAGCAATGCGATCACGTATCTATCGCCCGATTTTCACGGCTTCACGAGCACCGTGATGGTGTCGATGCGCGACCCGTCGGCCGGCGGCGCGAACGGGCTGGGCGGCACGATCGCGACGTTCGCGTACCGGCAGGGCCCGTTCCGGATCGCGTTCGCGCATCAGCAGACCAACGATTCGGGCGCGCTGCGTTCGAACATGGGCGGCGTGTCGTACACGGTCGGCAAGCTGACCGGCTTCGTCTCGATGTTCAACGGCGACGGCGGCACGCCGCGCTATCACGACGACGGCGCGGCCGTGTCGGTGCGCTATGCGGTGTCGTCGCGCTGGCGGGCGGCGCTCGGCTATGCGTACCTGCGCGACCGGTCGGGCAAGGGCAACGACGCCGACCAGTTCAGCGCGATGACCGAATACGATCTGTCGCCGCGCGTGCTGCTGTATGCCAGCGCGGGCTGGCTGCGCAATCGCGGCACGGGCACGTTCACGCTGCGCGGCGTGAACGTGACGGGGCTGACGCCCGCGTATCCGGGCGCGACGGTCAAGGGCGTGCAGGTGGGGATGATCCAGCGCTTCTGACGGGGCGGGCGGCCTGCCGGTTCAATCCGGCCGAAGAATGCGCATCAGCGTGTCGATATTGAAATTGATACGCGCCTGCAGCGCGTCCGGCGAGGTGAATTCCACGCCGTAGATCACTTCGAGCGTGTAGCGATTGGTCAGGTAGTAGTAGCCCACCGAGGCGATCGTCAGGTAGAGCTGGCGCGCATCCACGCCGGCGCGGAACTCGCCGCTGGCGACGCCGCGATCGAGAATGCGCTGCACCATGTCGAGAAAGCCCACGTGCAGTTCCGCGAACAAGGCGGACTGCTTCACATGCCGCGCGCGATGCAGGTTCTCGCTGTTCACGAGCGACATGAATTCGGGGTGCTTCAGATAGTGCTCCCAGGTAAAGCGCATCAGCTTGCAGATCGCTTCGACCGGGGGAAGATCATCGAGGCCGAGGTTGCGCTCGGCGGTACGCACCTGCGTGTACGCCTCTTCGAGCACCACCTGGAACAACTTCTCCTTGCCCTCGAAATACTCGTAGATCATCCGCTTGTTGACCTCGGCCTTCTCCGCGATGGAATCGATGCGGGCGCCGCCGAGGCCGACCTCCGAGAATTCCTCCTTCGCGGCCGCGACGATGCGGGCCTGCGTCTGCGCGGGGTCGCGCGCGCGCTTGGCAGACGCTGACCGGGACGTCGAGTCTTTGGAAGTCGGCATGGTGATGGGTGTCGGCAAAACCTCCATTATCGGGGCTGGAAGGCAAACCGTCATGGTTGGCCTGCCTGGCCTGCATCGCCTATCCGCCGCCGGTATGCCCGGCATTCCGCCTCGCTCATCGTAAACCCGCGTTCGCACGATTCGGCTTGAACCGTTTCGTTACGTATGCCAACATTTCTCTCAAGTAACGAACCGGTTCGGTATTTAATCTGACCGGTCAATCGAATGGAGAGATACGGACGTGACGAAATGGACAGACAGGGAGGCGGCCGTCGCGCAGATTCATGACGGCGCGACGATCGCGATCACCGGCTCGGGCGGCGGCCTGCTCGAAGCGGACGCGTTGTTTTCGGCGATCCTGCGGCGGTTCCGCGAAACGGGCAGCCCGCGCGACCTGACGATCGTGCACGCGCTCGGCCTCGGCGACGGGCAGGGCAGCGGCCTGGGCCGGTTCGCGCACGAAGGGCTGGTGAAGCGCGTGATCGGCGGCCACTGGGTCTGGTCGAAGGACATGCAGCGGCTCGCCGAAGCCGGCCTGATCGAGGGCTACAGCTTTCCGGGCGGCGTGATCGCCACGCTGTTCCGCGAGATCGGGGCCGGCCGGCCGGGCGTCATCACGCGGGTGGGCTTGCGCACCTTCGTCGATCCGCGCATCGGCGGCGGCAAGATGAACGCGGCGACCACCGAGGATCTGGTCGAACTGATCGAGATCGACGGCGAGGAATACCTGCGCTTCCGTCCGTTCAAGATCGATTTCGCGCTGGTGATGGGCTCGTCGGCGGACGATCGCGGCAACCTGACGGTGCGCCACGAGCCCGCCGATCTCGACATCTTCGCGGTGGCCCTGGCGGCGCACAACTCGGGCGGCAAGGTCATCGCCCAGGTCAAGCGCCGCGACGTGGCGCCGGTGCCGGCGCGGCTGGTGCGGGTGCCCGGCGTGATGGTGGACATGACGGTGGAAGTGGCGGCGCAACGCCAATGCGCGATCGCCGACTACGACCCGTCGATCAGCGGCGAGGCGCGCACCGATGTCTTGCCCGCGCCCGAGATGCCCGACGGCCTGCGCCTGATGGTGGCCGAGCGTGCGGCGCGCGAGCTGGGTCACGGCCAGTCGGTGAATTTCGGTTTCGGCATTCCGGGGGCGATTCCGGCGATCCTGGCCGCGCAGGGGCGGGCCAACGACTACTGGGGTTCGGTCGAACAGGGCATCCACAATGGCACGATGCTCGACGGGGCGATGTTCGGCGCGGCCCGCAATGCCGATGCGATCGTGCCGATGGTCGATCAGTTCGACTTCTACAGCGGCGGCGGCATCGATGTGACGTTCCTCGGCATGGGCGAGATGGACGAGGACGGCAACGTCAACGTGTCGATGCTCGGCAGCACGGTGGTCGGCCCGGGCGGCTTCATGGACATCACGCAGGGCGCGCGCAAGATCGTGTTCTGCGGGGCGTTCGAGGCCAAGGGGCTCGACGTGCGGCGCAGTGCCGGCGGCGCGCTGGAAATCCTCGCGCCGGGCGCGGTGCCGAAGCTGGTCAAGACGGTGCGCCACGTGACGTTCAGCGGCACGCAGGCGCGCCTGGACGGCAAGGAGGTGCTGTACGTGACCGAGCGCGCGGTGTTCCGGCTCGACCCGGACGGCGTGCGCCTGATCGAACTGGCCGATGGCGCGGACCTGGAGCGCGACGTGCTGGCGCGCATGGGTTTTCGTCCGCTGCTGGATGCGGCGCTGCGCTCGCCCGAGGGGCGCGCGGGCGTGAGGCGTGCCGCTCAACCTGCCTGATCCGGGTTCACCGAAGATTCGTTTTCATCCTATTAATCAGGATTGCTATGCAAGATGACGACATCCGATTCACGATCGACGACGATCGGATCGCGACGATCACGCTCAACCGGGTGCACAAGCACAACGCGTTGACGCTCGGCATGCTCGATGCGATCGACCGCGCGCTCGCGACGCTCGAAACCGAGCCGGTGCGTGCGTTGCTGTTGCGCTCCGCGAGCGAGCGGTTCTTTTGCGCCGGCGCCGATATTCGCGAGTGGGGCGACATCGATCCCGCCGCGATGGGCACCCGCTTCATCCGCGCCGGCAACCGCGTGTTCCGGCGCATCGCTGAACTCGACGTGCCGAGCATCGCGGTGTTGAACGGCAGTGCGCTCGGCGGCGGCCTCGAATTGGCGCTCGCCTGCGATTTGCGTTACGCGGCGGTTTCGGCTCGGTTCGGCTTTCCCGAGGCTGCCGTGGGCGCGATCCCGGGCTGGCTCGGCGGCACTCGCCTGGCGGCATTGGCAGGCGTGGGCAGGGCGCGCGAGATGGTGCTGCTCGGCGAGAGCATCGATGCCGCGCGGGCGGCGCAATGGGGCATCGTCAACGACACCGTGCCGGACGCCGAGCTCGACGCGCGCGTCGCGGCCGTGTGCGCCACGTTGCGCACGCGCTCGCCGGTCTCGCAATCGGTGGCGAAGCGGGTGCTGCGCGCGGGCGCGCAAGCGGACGGCGGCGCGGACGTGCTGCACGAACTCGCGGCATCGGCCTGCAAGGCCACCCCCGACGCCGTGGAAGGCGTGGCCGCGTTTCGCGAGAAGCGCGCGGCGCGGTTCGATTGAGCGGCACGCGCCACAGGAGCCAGACATGTCATTCGAATCATCGGGCGCGATCGACGGCGACACGCGCTGGGTCGCCATCGTCGCGGACCCGGTCTCACAGGTGCAGTCGCCGCAACTGTTCAACGCGCATTTCGCGCGGCACGGCATTCATGCCGTGCTGGTGCCGGCGCATGTCCATCCCGACGAACTCGGCGTGGCGCTCGACGGCCTGCGGGCGATCCGCAATCTGGCCGGCGTGGTGGTAACCGTGCCGCACAAGATCGAGGCCGCTCGCTGGGTCGCGCAATTGACGCCACGCGCCCGCGCCATCGGCTCGATCAATTGCATCCGGCGGACCGGCGACGGCGGCTGGGAAGGCGACAACTTCGATGGAGAGGGCTTCGTCGCCGGGCTCGCCGCGCAGCGCCACGAGGTCGCCGGGACGCGCGCGCTGCTGGTCGGCGCGGCGGGCGGCGCGGGCATTGCGCTGGCCGATGCGCTGGCCCAGCGCGGCGCGGCTGCGATCGATCTGTTCGATATCCGAAGCGATGCGGCGGATGCGCTGGCGCGCCGTCTGGCCGAGCGCTATCCGCAGGTTGCGTTCGCGGTGGGCGAGCCGGCGGCCAACGCGGCGCATCGGCTGGTGATCAACGCCTCGCCGGTCGGCATGCGCGCCGGGGATGGCGTGCCGATCGACCTGTCGGCCGCGGCGCCCGACGCGCTCGTCGCGGATCTGATCATGAAGCCCGCGTGCACGCCGTTGCTCGCCGCCGCCGAGGCGCGCGGCCTGCGCACGCATCCGGGGCGGCACCTGCTCGAACAGGCCGTGGCGCCGATGGCCGACTGGCTCGGCTTGATCGCGCGCGAGGCCGCCTGAGTTCACCCGAAGCCGGCGCGACCGAACACGTTTCACACCAGGACATATCAAGAGGACAAGAGGAGACATGCAATGAAGGAAGTCAGCTATCGATGGAAGATCTGCTTGCTGCTGTTCGCGGCGATGACGATCAATTATCTCGACCGGCAGGTGCTCGGGATTCTGAAGCCGGACCTGGCGCTGCGTTTCAACTGGAGCGAGACGCAATACAGCCACGTGGTGGTGGTGTTCGCGATGAGCTACGGCGTCGGCATGTTGCTGGTCGGCAAGCTGATCGACCGGATCGGCGTCAAGCGCGGTTATGGCTTGTCCGTGCTGGTGTGGAGCGTCGCGTCGTGCGCGCATGCGCTGGTCACCACCACCGTGGGCTTCGCCTGGGTGCGCGCGTTGCTCGGCCTGTCCGAATCGGGCAGCTTTCCGTCGGCGGTCAAGGCGGTCTCGGAGTGGTTTCCGCGCAGGGAGCAGGCGCTCGCGGTGGGCATCGTGACGGCCGGCACCAGCATCGGCGCGGTCGCGGCCCCGGCGCTGGTGCCGTGGCTCGCGGTGGCTTACGGGTGGCAGGCGGCGTTCGTGATCACCGGCCTGACCGGCTTCGTCTGGCTGGCGTTCTGGCAGTTTCGCTACGCGTCGCCCGGCACGCATCCGAAGGTCGGCGCGCGCGAGCTGGCGCTGATCGGCGCCGATCGTGCCGCCGCCGGCCAGCCGGCTCCGCAGGCGGGTTGGGGCGAACTGTTCCGGCTGCGCGAAACGTGGACGATCTTCATCGGCAAGGGGCTGACCGATCCGATCTGGTGGTTCCTGCTGTTCTGGCTGCCGTCGTATTTCAGCGAGCGTTTTCATCTCGACCTGCGCAATCTCGGCCTGCCGCTCGTGATCGTGTATGTCTCGACGTCGATCGGCAGCATTGCCGGCGGCTGGCTGTCGTCCACGCTGATCGCGCGCGGCTGGCCGATCGGCAAGGCGCGGCCGTTCACCATGCTGTGCCTGGCACTGCTGGTGGTGCCGATGGTGTTCGCGCCATGGATCGACAACATGTGGGTGATGGTCGGGCTGTTGAGCCTGTCGGTCGCGGCTCACCAGGGCTGGTCCGCCAACATGTTCACGCTGGCCTCCGACATGTTTCCGAAGGAGCAGGTCGCATCCGTTACCGGCATCGGCGGCCTCGGCAGCGCGATCGGCGCATCGATCTTTCCGCTGTTCGTGGGCGCCTTGCTCGATCACTTCCGGCTGCTCGGCAATATCAACGGCGGTTACAACGTGCTGTTCACGATCTGCGGCCTGGCCTATGTCGTGACGTGGGTGCTGATGCGCTTCATCCGGCCGTCCCGCACGCGCGCCACGGCAGGCGAATCGCAGGCGGTCGGCGCATGAGCGCGCCGCACGACATGGGCGGTGCGGGCGCGCTCCCGGCTGCCGCGACGCGGCGCCCGGTGGCGGTCGTGACGGGCGCGCGGCGCGGCATCGGCCGCAGCGTGGTGCTCGCGCTGGCCCGGGCGGGTTTCGATATCGCGGCGACCGATGCGGCGGCGTCCGACGAACTCGATGCGACCTGCGCGGCGGCTCGCGCCGCCGGTGCGCGATGCGAGCCGTGGGTGTCCGATCTCGCGGCCATCGAGGCGCACGACGCGTTGCTCGCGGCCGTCGAGCAGCAGCTCGGCCCGATCGACTGCCTCGTCAACAACGCCGGCGTGTCGGTGCTGTCGCGCGGCGATCTGCTCGACGTGACGCCGGCCAGCTACGACCGTTGCGCCGACATCAATACGCGCGGCACGTTCTTCCTGATGCAGGCGTTCGGCCGGCGTATTGCTGCTGCCGCGGCTGCGGAGAGCGGCGCAGCGAGCGCGCCCCCGGGCCGTTCGATCGTCACGATCACGTCGTCGAATGCCGTGGCGGCGTCGGTGGCGCGCGGCGAGTACTGCGTGTCGAAGGCGGGGCTGTCGATGGCGACCACGCTGTTCTCGCTGCGCCTGGCCGAGTACGGCGTGGCCGTGTACGAAATCCAGCCCGGCCTGATCGCCACGGAAATGACGGCGCCGTCGAGCGCGCGCTACGACACGCTGCTCGACGGCGGCGGCACGGCGATCCGCCGCTGGGGCACGCCGGATGAAGTGGCGCGGGTGGTGGCCACCTGCGCCACCGGCGGCTTGCCTTACAGCGCCGGCCAGGCGATTCGCGTCGATGGCGGGCTTCTCGTTCAAAAATTCTGAATCCGATCATGCATATCAAGCTTCCCGGCCGCTCCGGCGGCATCGACACCTACACCGTGCGCGGCACGCCGCTGCCCGTCGTGGCGCCGTCCGCGCCGTTCAACCGGATCGCCTATTCGGCCGCCCACGTGGTGGCCGACCCGCTCGCCAGCGGCGAACTGAACGAGCCGGCCGCCATCGACTGGGCGCGCACGCTCGACTACCGACGCCACCTGATCGGGCAGGGGCTCGGCATTGCCGAGGCGATGGACACCGCGCAGCGCGGCATGGGGCTGTCGTGGCCGCTGTCGCTCGAGTTGATCGCGCGCACGCTCGACGCCACGCGCGGCTTGCCCGGCGCGCGCGTGGCGTCCGGCTGCGGCACCGACCATCTCGACCCCTACGCGGCGCGCGACTGCGACGACGTGGTGCGCGCCTATGCCGAGCAGATCGAGGCCGTGCAGCGCGTGGGCAGCCGCATCATCCTGATGGCGAGCCGCGCGCTGGCCAGGGTCGCGACCTCGCCGGACGATTACGTGCGCGTCTACGCCAAGGTGCTGTCCTTGTGCGACCAGCCGGTGATCCTGCATTGGCTCGGCGAGGCGTTCGATCCCGCGCTGGCCGGTTACTGGGGGCATGACGGTTTCGCCGAGGCGGCGGACGTGTGCGCGTCGATCATCGAGGCGCACGCCGGCCGGATCGACGGCATCAAGATCTCGCTGCTCGACGCCGGCAAGGAGATCGCGTTCCGGCGTCGCTTGCCGGCCTCGGTGCGGATGTACACCGGCGACGATTTCCATTACCCGGAGCTGATTGCCGGCGACGAGGCGGGTTATTCGCATGCGCTGCTCGGCGTGTTCGATGCGATCGCGCCGGCCGCCTCGCAGGCACTGGCGGCGCTTGCCGCCGGGCAGCTCGATCGCTATCACGCGTTGCTTGCGCCGACCGTGCCGCTGTCGCGGCACATCTTTCGTGCGCCCACCCAGTTCTACAAAACCGGCGTGGTGTTTCTCGCCTATCTGAACGGCTTCCAGCCTCATGCCTACATGCTTGGCGGCCATCACGGCATGCGTCCGCCGCGCTATCTGGCCGACGTGTTCCGGCTCGCCGATCAGGCCAACCTGCTGCGGGACCCCGAACTCGCCGTCGACCGCATGCGCGGCACGATGGCGACGTTCGGGATCGCATGACGATGCGCGCGGGCGGGGCGGCCCTGCAGCCCTTGACGCTCGATCGTTGCTCGATCAATACGGCCACGCTGGGGCACCGCGAGCCGCTTGCCGTGACGATTGATCGGATCGCGCGCGCGGGCTTCGGCGGCATCGCGCCCTGGCGGCATGAGCTCGACGCCGCGCACGCCCCGGCCATCGCGGCCCAGATTCGTGCGTTGGGCCTGGCGGTGACCGGCTACTGCCGCTCGACGTACTTTCCCGCCGCCACCGAAGCCGAGCGGCGCGCGAACATCGAGGCGAACCGGCGCGCGCTGGATCAGGCCGCCTTGCTGGAGGCTCATTGCTTCGTGCTGGTGGTGGGCGGCCTGGGCGAGACGGGGCGGGACCTGGCCGGCGCACGATCGCAAGTGCGCGACGGTATCGCCAGCCTGCTCGATCACGCGCAACAAGCGGGCGTGCCGGTCGCGATCGAGCCGTTGCATCCCATGTATGCGGCGGACAGGTCGGTGGTCAACACGCTCGCGCAGGCGCTGTCGATCTGCCGGGAACTGGAGCCAGAAGGGGCGCGCTGGCTGGGCGTCGCGGCCGATATCTATCACTGCTGGTGGGACCCGATGCTGGGGGCCTCGATCGACGAAGCGGGGGCGACGGGGCGCTTGCTGGCGTTCCACCTGAGCGACTGGCTGCGCGACACGCGCGACATGCTGCTCGATCGCGGCATGATGGGCGACGGCGTGGTCGATCTGGCAGGAATCCGGCGCCAGGTCGAGGCGGCCGGTTATCGGGGGCTTGCCGAAGTGGAAATCTTCTCTCGCGACCGATGGTGGCGGCAGGCACCCGACGACGTGCTGCGGCGCTGTGCCGATGCGCTCGTCAGCGTGTGCTGACTGACTGGCACGATCGATTCGGCCCCGACCGGGGTGAGTCTGGCGACGTGGTTCGCCAGATCCGCTACGATGCACACGCTCCGCCGTCACGCATCGATCCATCGTCGCCGAATCCCATGTCCCTCGCATCCGTGGTGCTGCATCAGGTCCTTCCGGTCGCCGCCGTCGCGATTGTGGTGATCGGTTGCCTCTCGCTCCTGCTGTATCAGCTTCGGACCGGCGTCCCGCCGCTGTCGTCGAGCGCGCGGGCGGCCGAGGATGTGGTCGCGCTGCTCAGGCAAGCCGGTCTGGCCGACGGCGCCGTGGTGTACGAACTCGGTTCTGGATGGGGTTCCCTGGCGATCGCGCTGGCCAACGCATTTCCCCACGCCGAGATTCGCGGGATCGAGATTTCGCCGTTGCCGTATTGGGTGTCGCGGGTTCGTGCCCGGAACCTGGCGAACCTGACGCTTCGGCATGCCAACTTTCTCGCATGCGATCTGACCGAGGCGCACGCGGTGACGTGCTATCTGATGATCAAGCCGATGCGTGCGATCGCCGAGTTGCTCGATCGGAGCGTCAGGCCGGGCACGCCGGTGGTGTCGCTGTCGTTCTGGTTTCGTGACCGGCAGGTGGCGGCGTCGTTGCAGCGCGCCGGTCCGCTCAGTTCGTCGGCGTTGTATTACTGGCCCGCGCGACGCGAAGCCGCGGCGGGCGAGCCAGCTCGGGAGCTTTGATACCCAAGTCATTGGCGGCCCCCGTGATCGAGCCGTGCCGCGTGGCTCTCGAACCGCCGCACGGGGCGCATGCGCAGCGTGCCGCAGCCCGATCGTCGATCGTTTCAGGCCGCCCATCTTCGGTCGAATGCTTGCCCGGTGAGCACCGCAGTTCGAAATAAATTCCCGGCCTCGCGCCGTTCGCCGCGAACAAGCGGTGTATGATGAGTCACGGTTCCAGGCCACACCTTCCCTCCCGGCCGATTTGCCCCGACGTGCGTTACCTTCCCTCGGGGCTCTTTCGTCGATTGTTCGACGTCCTATCTATCGAAAATTCCGAATCCGCTCCATTCGGAAAATCCTTCTCACTTCACGGCATTGGCTACTGCTGTTCGCCAGGAGGCGATCATGAGCATGCATTGGTATCGCGGGTTTGAAATCTATCCGCTGGTTTACCCCCATACGGCGTCGTCGCCGGGTTCCGGGCGCAATTACGACGATGGCTTTTCCGCCGCCGTCAAAATCTGCCGGTACGGCCCCGTTGCGACCTACAGCGACACGTTCAAGCTGCACGAGACGCTGCCGTTCACGACCGCAGGTGAAGCGCGACGTGCGTCGCTCAAGTTTGCGGAAGGTGTCATCGATAAAAATGGCGGTGAAAATTGGATGTTGGCATGAGTGTGGTTCGTTCTATCCCGCGCGCTCGCGGTGCATCGCTGAAACGCAACGCTTCCATGCGGGGGCGCCATGACTAAAGTCGTGCTCAAGGTCGACGAACCCATCGAAGTGGCGCTGCGTCGGTTCCGAAGGGAAATCCAGAGAACGGGTTTGATTCAGGAGCTTCGGGATCGCTGCGCGTACGAGAAGCCGACCACGGAACGCAAGCGCAAATCCGCCAGCGCGGTGTCCCGGCAACGGGCTCGAATCAAGCGTGCCATGCCGCCTCGGAAGCTGTATTGAGGAGCGGAATATGGAAGTGACGCACCTTGCAGGCAGGACGTGTTTCGCAATGACAGGTTGCGAGGTGGACTTCAATCAGGACACCCACATGTTGACCCTGCTGCCGACCTACTATGCGTTCGGCTGCGAGTATTCCAATCGCGGCTTCACGCTAGGTCGGGAGGATGCGTTCAAGCTGATTGCCGCGATTGAAAAGGCAATGAGCATCACGCCCGATCCGCAAAGCAAGCCGAGCCCGTCTGGCTGATTGGTGTCGCGAATCGTCTACCTTCCTGGAGGTGACCACCATGTCGCAGCGTCGAGGCGATCTGTTGGACGGACTACATGAGGCGCGTGCCCTGGCCGGGCACACCGAGCAATGCGTGAGACGGATTCTCGCGTGTGCTTCGCTGCATGATGAGCAACGTCTGAAAATGGACGCCGTTCTCGATCAGACGATCGAGCAGCGATGGCTGCTGGGTCAGTGCGTCAGGCGGATCAACGACGTGGATGAGGCAGATTACGAGGCCGAGTCGGATACGTCGATCACGCCAGCGGGTGCCTGTGTGGCCGATCAAAAGGGTGCGACCGCCTTGCACAGTTTGCATTGCGCAATGCGTCGGGAAGTCGATATCTACGCCGGCTTGATCGAAACGGCCGAAGGCACGGGCTTGTTCGAAACCAAATGGGTGTGCGAGCGCATCTTGTTGAAAAAAACGACGGTGATTGAATGGCTGGCGGCAGCAGGTCGCCTTGAAACGCCTTCACGGTCACGATAAAGAAATCGATATGAACTATCGCCCCGCCGGAAAGCGTGCGTTCATGAGGTATGTCGGCCTGTTGTACTTCCTCGTCATTGCTCAGTTGGCCGCGAAGCAAAAATTGAACATGTGGTTGTCCATTACCCAGCTCGTGGAATTGTTGCGGGAATGGATTGCCCATCAAGGCATGAAATGCGACTGGCGTGATCGAATCTGTTTGATCCACGCATCGTTCCATGTCGCACATGCCATGCATGCCGCGTATGGTCCGACGTTTGTCGTGTCGTTCCTGTCGACGCGTACGGCGTTCGACGTGCTTCCTGCCGATGCTCGGGAGAACCAAATTCTCCTCAGAGAGGCATGCTCTCGATATCTGAAACACTACGTCCAGATCTAGACGGGCAGGCCCGGTGCGCTGCTGCATTTATCCATTGCGATGGCGCCGATTCACTCACTTGACGATGTATTGCCCCCAATGCGGATAGGCAAGGAAGAAGGCTTCTTCGAGCTGGGCGGTGTACAGAATGGGCAAGGTCGCATCGCTTGCTCCCGAGATCATGAACTCCGGCATGTCCCGTAGAAACATGCCTCGGGTGGCGATCCATTCGGACACGTCGTGATGCAGCGCCGTCAGTGCCGCGCGTGGAATGCTGAACCGGTGTTGAGCCATGGCGACCTCGCGATATTGTGGGTCGGCGTGGTGGCAGATGCGGCGATCCGGGGTGAACGTTCAACAGCAGAACTTTCAGCATACAGCAAAATACGGGCTTGATCGGAACGGGGAGAGGCCCGTGCGTGTTGCAACCGCAACGGGCCTCTCTGCGGTGAAACACATCGTTACGGCTGATACACGGCCCGTTCAATTGACGTCGATATCCACTTCGCGCTCGAAGCGTCCGGTTGCCGTCGCCACGACGTAACGCACGCGATCGCGGCCGTGGAAATTGGCATTGGCCTGGTAGTAGATCTGGGTGCCGTAGATTTTTCCGCCTGGGCAGGCGCGCGCGGCTTGCGTGTCCGGCCCGATGAACTGGCCGGCTCGCACGTCGACGCTGCCGTGCCGCGACGTCTCGATCACTTCCACGGCCGGTGTGCCGCCGCTCGTCTTGCACATGTCGTCGAGGTCGGCATGTGCCGCCACCAGGGTCGGGGCGTCGCCGGTAACGCCGCGTCGCACGGCCGGCAGGATCGCGGCATTGCGTGCGGAATCGACGGGCGGCACGGTGCCGTCGTTGCGATCGGCGATCGTGATGCTGCGGGGGTACTTGAAGCCGGCGCCCGTTCCCAGGTCGACAGCCAGCCCGATCAGGCCGCCGATTGCGATATTGCCGAATATCCAGCCGTCCAGGTGCGACTCGGTCGAGGCACTCGCGGCCGTCGCATCGGGCTTCGTGCACGACACCTGCAAACGGCTCATGGAGCGATGCACGACGACGGAACCCGGTGTCGTCGCATACCAGATGCCCTTTGCGTTTTAGAGCTTGCAGGTGGCGTCGGCAATGTCCTGGCCATCGCTCGAACGCATCGTCACGGACACCGGTTGATGGACGCCGTCTACCACGGCGGCGCATCCCGCCGTGAGCAGCGCCACGATCGACACCCCGCACCCCATCCCCAGTCTGGCCTGCTTATTCATTTTTGTCGGTTCTCTTTTCGGATATCGCGTCGCATTATTCTGCATCGCGAAGTAAATAATCTTCGTCATTCACTTCTTGCATCTCGGGTGCGGTTGTTTTATCGACGTTTGCGGGGTTATCTTGTGCAAATCGAGCGGCAATCGTTTTTGTTTTGATAGCCGTTATTTATTTGAAAGAAAATAGGCCGTCGAATATTCGACGGCCTATTTTTTTAAAACGTTTGCGATTGCGGTTTCGCGTTCAAAACCCCACTTCCCGCTGCAACACCGCCGCCACGAATCGCACGCCGCTGCCGAGATAGCTCTCCCGCCCGGCCCCCAACTGCGCCGTGCCCGGCACCTCGCGCCCGAGCCCCGGCTTGCCGTCGCATCCGGCGAACCGCACCTGCCAGGTGGCCTGCAACGGCACGATCTGATGCGTCTTCGGGTCCTGCTCGGCCGGAATCGGCCCGCCGTAGGTGCTGGCCACGGTCGGCTCGTCGAGCGTGGCCACGTTGACCTTGTCGATCGCCTCGATTTTGCAGCGGCGCGCGGCCAGTTCGGGCAGGTTGGCGACGAACGTCGCCGTCTGCCCGGCTTGCAGCCGGGTCACGTCGTGCTCATCGACGTACGCGTCGCCCTTTACGGCGCCAGGCGCCACGATGTCGTACAGCCGCTCGCCGCGCGGCAGCCAGGTGCCGGCCGCCTGTGCGTCGTCGTTGGCCTGCACGGTGCCGTCGAACGGCGCGCGAATCGTCAGTTGCGCGATCTCCGCGCGCAAGCCTTCCACCGTCTGCCGCGTCGAATCCCAGTGCTTCACGAGCGCGGTGCCTTGCTGCTGCAAGCGGTCGTCGAACGATTGCTGGTCGACTTCCCAGTGCAGCCGCGCTTCCTCGGCCGTCGCGGCGGCCAGCTTCGCCTCCAGATCGGGCGAGACGAGCACGGCCAGCGTCTCGCCGGCCTTTACGCGCTGCCCGTCACGGGCGGGCGGGGGCGTCTCGGCCAGATAGCCGGGCTCGACGGTGTACAGCCCCTGCGCGCGCTCGGGCGCCAGCACGGCGGGCGCGCTCACGCCGGCATGCCACGGCAACACGAAGAACGCCACCAGCGCGATGCCGATCAAGGCGCTGCGCCGCGTTTCGCGGCACCAGCGCAGTTCGTCGCGGCGCTGCCAGCTGTGCTGCGCCTCGCGCCACACGGGCCGCGCGATGAACCAGCCGAACTCGATGCAGAACAGCAGCATGCCGAGCACCTTGAAGAACGCGTGGTAGATCACCAGCGCGATCGACATGAACACGACCAGCCGATACAGCCAGGTGGCGAACGAGAAACCGATCAGGAAGCGCCGCCGCTGCGCGCTGCACGGCTCGGGCTGCGGATCGCCGAACCCGAACAGCCGTTCGCGCATCCACCAGCGGCCGATCGCGAACGCGCGGTCGTGCAGGTTCGGCATGTCGAGCCAGTCGGACAGCAGGAAATAGCCGTCGAAACGCATGAACGGGCTGGCGTTGATGCCGAGCGTGGCTACCCAGGTGGTGGTGGCGAGCAGGAACGCGCCGGCGCGCAGCGGCCCGTCGGGCAACAGGCTCCAGGCCAGCGTCGCGAACGCGGCGAGCGCCAGCTCGCTGAGCATGCCGGCCGAGCCGATCCGCAGCCGTTCGCGGCGGTCCTGCACCTTCCACGCCTCGGTGGTGTCGGTGTAGAGCACCGGCACCATCACCAGCAGCGCCACGCCCATGGTCGGCACGCGGCAGCCGTTGCGCTGCGCGGTGTAGGCGTGCCCGAACTCGTGCAGCACCTTGGCGAAGCCGAGCGCGATGCCCACCCCGACCAGCCCGCGCCAGTCGGCGTAACCGTGAAACGTATGCAGGAATTCGTCCCAGCGCCGCGACACGAGAAACAGCCCGAGCAGCGCGACGGCGGCCACGCCGTACCAGAACGCGGGCTTGAACGCGAACGCCACGTAGCGCGCGGTGGCGCGCAGGAACGGCATCGGATGCCACAGCGGAATCCGGATCATCAGGTAATGCTTGAGCAGCCACATCGCGCGCGACACATGATGCGCGGCTTCGTGCTGTTCGAGGCGGGCGGTGTCGGCCGCGCTGGCGCTGACCAGCAGGTTCTGCTGGCGCAGCATGCGCAGCAGCGCCTCGAGATCGTCGAGCGTGACGGTCAGCGTGGTATCGCGGTTGACGGCTTCGACGATCGCGTGCGGATCGTCGAGCGGCCAGCGCGACAGCAGCTCGAACGCGGGCCAGCCGATCTGGAAGAAGCGGTTGGCAGCGGGGTCGTGCAGCATCCAGGTGGGCGAGCCCTCGGGCGTGGCGGCGCCGGGCGAGAGCGTCAGTTCCTGGCGCAGCGGCGGAAGTCGGGACATGGTTCGGATTCCCGACTTACCAGCCGAGCCACTGGCGAGCCAGCGTCAACGGACGGCGCAGCACGTAATAGATCGCCGGTACCCACGGCCCGCGGATGCGCGCGGTGCCCATCGCGCCGAGCGGCGCATGGGCGTCGCCGGCGTCGAGCGTGGCACGTACGCGATAGGCGAGCACGCCGTCGGGTGTCGGCTCGGCGCGCCAGGCCACCGAATCGATGCGCGCGTCGTAGCTCGACAGCGGCGAGCTCTTCGGATACAGCGTGAGCACGGTGCCCGGCTTGATGTCGATGTTGTCGGCCACCGGCAGCCACGCGGTCACTTCCACGTGATCCGGGTCGGCCAGCACGAGGATCTTCTCGCCGACGGCGACGGCCTTGCCGGTCCATTCGTTCGGATCGCTGAAGATCGCCACGCCGGCACGCTGCGCGCTGACGCTCACGCGTGCGAGCTGGCGCGCGGTGTAGTCGAGTTCGACGCGGCTCTGATCGAGCTTGCCCTGGCGCTCGGCCATGTCGAGGCGGGTCTTGTCGTCGGTGACGGCAAGCTGGGCGGTCTGGCGGAATTCTTCCTGCGCGGTGTCGAAATCCTTGCGCGCCACGGCGTAGCGCGATTGCAGCGTGGTGGCGTCGAGGCCGAGCAGCGGCGTGCCTTTCTGCACCGGCTGGTTCGGCCGCACGTACAGATGGTCGATCACGCCGTCGAGCGGCGCGCGCACCACGAACGGGTCCTTCGGCGTGACTTCGGCCGGCGCGAGCACCGTGAGCCGCACCGGGATCACGCACAGCACGACCAGGCCGATCAGCACGCGGCGCTGCTGGCGGCCGGGCTTGAGCAGGACGCGCGCGCGTTCGCGCCAGGTGGCGCGCGGTGCGAACGATTCGAAGGCATGTGCCCAGACCTGGCCGAGCTCGGTCAGCAGGGCGGTGTCGGTGGCGGTCCAGGCGTCGTCGCGCGCGAACACCACGCCGCCCACGGCGCGGCCGCCGCGGTCGGTCAGCGGCAGCCAGGCGCCATGCGCCGGCCACCACGCACTCCATTCGTCGGCCACATGCTGCGCATCGGCCTGCAGATCGGCGGCGGTGAAGGTGCGCACGCGCGGGCGCGCGGGCAGCACGGGCGCGCCCGCGCCTTCCACGCGGGCGCCGGCGGCTTCGGGCGGCGCGCTTTGCAGGCCGCGCGCGAGCGCCTTGCACAACTGGCCGAGCCACTGCACGTAGGGTGCGTTCGGGTCGCTTTGCGGCAAGCCCGACACGGCGGCGACATGACCGGGCGTGTCGCCGCGCCACCAGGCGGCCTGCCGATACGGCACCAGCGCCAGCGTCTCGTTGACGATCGTGAAGCCGAGCGTGGTCTCGGTCGCCGCGGCGCGCGTGCGCGCCGACAATTGCCAGAGCAGCGCGAGCTGCTGGCCGTCGATGCGAACCTGCGCCGCATCGTCCGCCATCCGTGTTGCCGTCATGCCGTCACCGCGCGAAAGTAGCCCAGCCGCTCATCCCGGGCAGCAGGTCCGGCGCGCCCGAATCGAGCGCGGCGGTGACGTCCACCGTCTGCGTGACGGGATCGACGCGTGCGCCGATCCGCGCCACCTTGGCGGGGTAGGTCTTGCCGACTTCGTCCACCTGCACGCTCAGTGCGTGGCCCGGCTTGAGCCAGGCCAGCCACTTCGACGGCACGATCATCTTCAGTTCGAGATGGCTGGTGTCGACGATCGTCAGCAGCGGCTTGCCCGGTTCGGCGAACTGCTGCGGCGAGGCGCTGCGCTTGGACACGCGGCCGTCGAACGGCGCGGCGATCGCGCATTTGCGCACGGTGGCCGACATGTAGGCCACGTCGGCGGCGCTGGCCTTCTGCTTGGCCTGCGCCTGCTGCACTTCCAGCTGGCCGATCGAATGCAGCGCGAGCAGCTTGCGGTTGGTGTCGAGCAGGTCGCGCGCGCCGTCGGCATCGGCCTGGGCCTTGTGCAATTGCGCGTTGTACAGCGAACAGTCGAGCGTGACGAGCGTCTGCCCGGCGCGGAACGCATCGCCGTCGCGGAACGGCAGCGAGGCGATCTTCGCGGAGATTTCGCTCGACACGTCCACCTGGTCGCGCGAGACGAGCTGGATGCGGATACGCGAATCGGCGTTGCCGGCGGCGGGGGCCGCCGACGCCACGGGTGCGGCAACCGGCGCGGGGGCCGGCTGCGCGGGCGGCGCCGCCAGGACGAACTGTGATGCCACGAGCAGCGCGGCTGCGCCGGCTGCCCGGTAGTGCCGGAACTGCTTCATTTCTGTACGGCTCCTGCGTCGAGCGCGGCGGCTGCGGTGAGCGTCGGGCCCGGTTTGGCCGGCACGGCGGCGGCCAGGTCGCCGCCTTGCGCCATCACGTCCCAGCGTTGCTGGGCTTCGACGATCGATTTCTGGATCGAGGCGAGATCCTGGCCGTTCAGCTTGTCGCTGACCGGGTCGAGGCCGAGCGTCGCGAGCATCTGGCCGTAGGCGCTTTCGAGTTCGCCGTAGCTCTGATACAGGCGCAGCTCCGACATCATCGCCTGCGTGGCGATGCGGATTTCCTCGAGCTTGCCCTGCGCGTTGGCGACGGTGGCGTTGTGCGTGTGTTCGAGGATCTGGCCGTCGACATCGTTCATCTGCTTGAACAGATCGAACTGGCGCGTCTTGGCGGCCAGTTCGCTGCGCGCGACGTGCACCTGCGTGAGCACCGCCATGTTCAGCGCCATGCGCTGCATCTTGGCCACGTCGAGCTGGGCCTGGGCCGTGCCGCGGATGTTGCGCACGTTCAGCAGGTTCAGCAGGTTCCAGCTCACGCTGATGCCGGCCGCACGCCACGCGTTGTAGACGAGGAAGCTGTTGCTGTCGTAATGCGCGCCGAGGCTGAACTCGATGCCCGGCAGCAGCTTGGCCATCGCCTTGTGCGTTTCGTTGACGCTGATGCGCTCGTTGTAGCTGGCTTCGACCAGTTCCGGGCGGCGTTGCAGCGCCACGTCTTCCATCTTCGGCATGGCCATGTCGAAGGTCGGCACCTTGAAATCGTTGCCGGCGGCCAGCGTGAAGTCCTTGCCCGGCTCCAGGTTCATCAGGGAGGCCAGACGCGGCTTGGCTTCCTCCAGCTGGTCGCGCACGGCTTCGAGCTGGCGCATCAGGTCGAGCAGCGCGTGCTGGTAGTTCAGCGTCTCGATCGGCGAGCGCAGGCCTTGCGCCTGCGTCTTGCGCGAATCGTCGAGCGCCGAGCCGGCCTGGTCGAGCAGCGGGCCGATGCGGTCATGCAGGCGCTGCGCGCCGGCCGCTTGCCAATAGGCCTCGCGCACCTGCTGCATCATCAGTTGCACGACCTTGCGGCGGCGCTGTTCGAGCACCAGCACGCGGTCGGCCTGTTCCTTGGCCTCGAAGTAGCTGACGCCGAAATCGAGGATGTTCCAGGACAGGTTCAGGTCGGCCGTGCGGCTGTTCTTGTCGGTCGAGTACGACGGAATCAACGACTGATCGCGCGTGTACAGGCCTTCGGACGACGAAGCGAGTTCGTGGTTGCGGTTCGTGTAGCCGGCCGCGGCGGTCAGCTTCGGCAGCAGGTCGAAGTTCGACAGGTCGAGCTGACGCTGGGCCAGCGCCTCTTCCATCATCTTCAGGCGATGGTCGAGGTTGTAGCGGATCGCGCGGGCCATCGCCTCGTCGAGCGTGATCGGGCCGCTCACCGCCTGCTGGTTCGAGAACATCGCCACGCGGTCGGTGCGGGCCGTGTCGGCGCGCTCGGCATCGGTGAACGGGGCCGGCTTGATGGCACAGCCGGACAGCCAGACGACGGCGAGGGCGGCCGCGAGCAGGGCGGGACGCGGTGCGCGTCCCCGGAGCGTCTTGTTTTTCACGTCAGCGGGTCTCTTCGAAAAATGGGCGAGTGGATTGGCGAAAGCGGATTTCATGAGCGGCGTTCCCCGTTGATGGCGGCGGCTTGACGGTCGGTCGGCACGGCGTCCTGATGCGTGACGTGCAGTGAAGCGAGTGCATTCGCGAACTGCGCGGCGAGCGATGCCTTGGCGGCCGGCAGCGCGGCATGCGGCGTGGCATGCGGCGTGGCGGGCTGATGGGTCGGGCCATGCGCGGGGGCCTTGGCGGCCGGGCCGTGCGCGTCGAGACGCATCACGACTTCGCGGCGCACCAGGTTGCCGGCGGCGTCGTGCTGGATCAGCGTCACGCGCACTTCGTGCACGCCGGCCGGCGGCGTGCCGCTCAGCACGCCGGTGGTGGCGTCGTAGTGCAGCCAGGCCGGCAGCGGCGCGCCGTTGGCGAGCGTGACGGCGGTGTCGGCCGGGTTCGGCGCGGCGGCGGCGTTCGGCGCATGCAGCAGCGGCTTGACGTTGAGCGCGAAGCCCTGGCCCGACTGATGCAGCGGGTGGACATCCACGGCCGGCAGCAGGTGCGCGGCCGACGGCGTGGCGTCGAGGCTGGCCGGCACGAGCGAATCGAGCGGCTGGACGAAGGTGTCGCCAAGCGAGTTCGAGCGCGCGTCGTGGGTGGCGAACGTGAAGGTCTGGCGCGGCGTGATGGCGCCGACGTCGCGGCCGAGGCCGTTGGCGTCCGCGTTGAACGCGTCGAGCACGATCAACCCGTTCGACACGCCGTCGGAGCTGCCGAGCGTGTTGGCGGCGAGCAGCGGCGCGGCGCGCAGCAGGTCGGTGGTGATGGCCCTGCCACGCTCGAGCGTCTTCGCGGCGGGCGTCAGCACCCATTGCGGCAGGATCGCCGTGCCCACCTGGGCCGGCACGCCCACGATCTGCAGCGTGCGCGTGAGCGGGGCGCTGGTCTTGGTGCCGTCGCTGATCGAGAACACGATGGTGCGCGTGCCGTCGGCGCGCTCGGCTTGCGTGTCGGTGTAGCCGACCGCGGTGAGCGCGGCCTGCCATTGCGCGACGGTGGCCGTGCCGCTGGCCGAGACCAGCGTGAGCGTGCCGGTGGCGGCGTTGAAGCTGGCCTGGATGTCGCCGGTGGCCGCGCTCGGCACGAAACTCAGCACGTCGTGGCGGGCGTCGAAGCTGCCGCCGAACGACACCGTGGCGCTGGTGGGCGGGCTGCCGTTACGGTCCGTCAGCGTGATGCCGGTGCCGACCGCGACCGTCGAGGTGGTCTTGCCGTCGGCGGTGTAGCTCAGTTGCGTGTCGTCGGCGCCGAGCACCGGCGTCTGGTGCGTGGCCGTGACCGTCACCGTGCGCGTGATCGGCGCGCTGGTCTTGACGCCGTCGTTTACGGAGACGATCACCGTGCGCGCCGCCGTGTTCGGCGTGACGGCCGTATCGGTGTAGGTGACCGAACGCAGCGCGGCCTGCCATTGCGCGAGCGTGGCGGTCGAGCCGGCCGAACTCAGCGTCAGCGTGCCGGTGGTGGCGTCGTAGCTGGCCGTGATGTTGCCCATCGTGGCGCCGTCGTTGGCGAACGCGAGCACATCCTCCGTGGCACGGAAGCCCGCGCCGATCTGCACGGTGGCCGAGGCCAGCGTGGCGTTGTCGCGGTCCGTCAGCGTGATGCCGCTCGCGATCGCCACCGGCGTGGACACCACGTTGTCGCCGGACACGAAGGCCACCGAACCGGTGCTGCCCGGCGTCGCGACCGGCGTCTGGTCCACGTCGGTCACGGTCACGGTGCGCGAGATCGCGGCGCTCGACTTCTCGCCGTCATTCACGCTGACGCTGATGCTGCGCGTGGCGGCGGCCGGCGTGACGGCGGTGTCGGTGTAGGTGACCGAACGCAGCGCGGCCTGCCATTGCGCGAGCGAGGCGAGCGAACCGGCCGAACTCAGCGTGAGCATGCCGGTGGCGGCGTTGTACGAGGCGGTGATGTTGCCCATCGTGGCGCCGTCGTTGGTGAACGCTAGCACGTCCTCGCCGGCCGCGAAGCCCGCGCCGATCTGCACGGTGGCCGAGGCGAACGTGGAGTTGTCGCGGTCGGACAGCGTGATGCCGTTGTCGATCACCACCGGCGTGGAGGCGACGTTGTCGCCGGCCGTGAACGCGGCCGAACCGGTGCTGGTCGAGCCGATCAGCGGCGTCTGGTCGGTGTCGGCCACGGTCACCGTGCGCACGTACGGTGCGCTGGTCTTCACGCCGTCGTTGACCGAGAAGATCAGCGTGCGTGCGGCGGTGGCCGGCGTGATGGCGGTGTCGGTGTAGGTGACCGAACGCAGCGCGGCCTGCCATTGTGCGAGCGAGGCCAGCGAGCCGGCCGAACTCAGCGTGAGCGTGCCGGTGGCGGCGTTGTACGAGGCGGTGATGTTGCCCATCGTGGCGCCGTCGTTGGTGAACGCCAGCACGTCTTCGCCGGCGCGGAAGCCGCTGCCGATCTGCACGGTGGCCGAGGCGAACGTGGAGTTGTCGCGATCGGAGAGCGTGATGCCGTTGTCGATCTTCACCGGCGTGGAGGCGGCGTTGTCGCCGGCCACGAACGTGGCCGAGCCGGTGCTGCCCGAGCCGATCAGCGGCGTCTGGTCGACATCCGCCACGGTCACGGTGCGCGTCAGGACGGCGCTCGACTTGGCGCCGTCGTTGACCGAGAAGCCGATGGTGCGGGTGGCGGTGTCGGGCGTGACGGCCGTATCGGTGTAGGTAACCGAACGCAGCGCGGCCTGGAATTGCGCCAGCGTGGCGGTGTTGCCGGCCGAGGTCAGCGTGAGCGTGCCGGTGGCGGCGTTGTACGACGCCGTGATGTTGCCCATCGAGCCGTCGTTGGTGAACGCGAGCACGTCCTCGCCGGCATGGAAGCCCGCACCGATCTGCACGGTGGCCGAAGCCAGCGTGGGATTGTCGAGGTCGTTCAGCCCGATGCCGTTGTCGATCACCACCGGCGTGGAGGTGACGTTGTCGCCGGCCGTGAAGGCGGCCGAGCCGGTGCTCGACGAGCCGATCAGCGGCGTCTGGTCGGTGTCGGTGATGGAAATGTCGCGCGAGTAGACGGCGCTGGCCTTGGTGCCGTCGCTGACCGAGAAGCCGATGGTGCGGGTGGCCAAGTCGGGCGTGACGGCCATATCGGTGTAGGTGACCGATTGCAGCGCGGCCTGCCATTGCGCGAGCGTGGCGCTGCCGGTGGCCGAAGTCAGCGTGAGCGTGCCGGTGGCGGCGTTGTACGAGGCGGTGATGTTGCCCATCGTGGCGCCGTCGTTGGTGAACGACAGCACGTCCTCGCCGGCATGGAAGCCGCTGCCGATCTGCACGGTGGCCGAGGCCAGCGTGGCGTTGTCGAGATCGGACAGCGTGATGCCGTTGTCGATGGCGATCGGCGTGGACGTGGCGTTGTCGGCGGACACGAACGAGGCCGAACCGGTGCTCGACGAGCCGACGATCGGCGTCTGGTCGGTATCGGCCACGGTGACGTTGCGCGACAGCGCGGTGCTCGTCTTGGTGCCGTCGTTGACCGTGAAGCTGATGGTGCGGGTGGCGGTGTCGGGTGTGACGGCGGTGTCGGTGTAGGTGACCGAGCGCAACGCGGCCTGCCATTGCGCGAGCGTGGCGCTGGCACCGACCGAGCTCAGCGTGAGCGTGCCGGTGGCGGCGTCGTAGTTGGCGCCGATGTTGCCCATCGTCGCGCCGTCGTTGATGAAGCCGAGCACGTCCTCGCCGGCGTGGAAGCCCGCGCCGATCTGGAATGTGGCCGAGGCCAGCGTGGCGTTGTCGAGGTCGCTCACCACGATGCCGCCGTCGATCGCCACCGGCGTGGAGGCGACGTTGTCGCCGGCCACGAAGGCGGCCGAGCCGGTGCTGCCGGTCGTGAGGATCGGCGTCTGGTCCGTGCCGGTGACATCGACGTCGCGCGAGTAGGTGGCGCTGGTCTTGGTGCCGTCGCTGACCGTGAAGTCGATGGTGCGGGGGGCGGTATTCGGCGTGACGGCGGTATCGGTGTAGGTGACCGATTGCAGTGCCGCCTGCCATTGCGCGATCGTGGCGCTGCCGGTGGCCGAGGTCAGCGTCAGCGTGCCGGTGGCGGCGTCGTACGAGGCCGCGATGTTGCCCATCGAGCCGTCGTTGATGAACGACAGCACGTCCTCGCCGGCATGGAAGCCGCTGCCGATCTGCACGGTGGCCGAAGCCAGCGTGGCGTTGTCGAGGTCGGACAGCGCGATGCCGTTGTCGATCGCGACCGGCGTGGACGGCGCGTTGTCGGCGGACACGAAGGTGGCCGAGCCGATGCTGGACGAGCCGACAATCGGCGTCTGGTCGGTATCGGCCACGGTGACGTTGCGCGACAGCGCGGTGCTGGTCTTGACGCCGTCGTTCACCGTGAAGCTGATGGTGCGGGTGGCGGTGTCGGGCGTGATGGCCGTATCGGTATAGGTCACCGAGCGCAGCGCGGCCTGCCATTGCGTGAGCGTGGCGAACGCGCCGACCGAGGTCAGCGTCAGCGTGCCGGTGGCGGCGTCGTAGTTGGCGGTGATGTTGCCCATCGTCGCGCCGTCGTTGATGAAACCGAGCACGTCTTCGCCGGCGTGGAAGCCCGCGCCGATCTGGAACGTCGCCGAGGCCAGCGTGCCGTTGTCGAGGTCGCTCACCACGATGCCGTTGTCGATGACCACCGGCGTGGAGCCGACGTTGTCGCCGGCCACGAAGGCGGCGGAGCCGGTGCTGCCGGTCGAGATGATCGGCGTCTGGTCGGTGTCGGCCACCGTCACGTCGCGCGAATACGCGGTGCTGGTCTTGACGCCGTCGTTCACCGTGAAGCTGATGGTGCGCGTGGTGGTGTCGGGCGTGACGGCGGTGTCGGTGTAGGTGACGGCGTTCAGCGCGGCCTGCCATTGCGCGAGCGTGGCGCTGGCGGTGGCCGAGGTCAGCGTGAGCGTGCCGTGCACCGCGTCGTACGAGGCCGTGATGTTGCCCATCGTGAGGCCGTCGTTGGTGAAGCCGAGCACGTCCTCGCCGGCGTGGAAGCCCGTGCCGACCTGCACGGTGGCCGAGGCCAGCGTGGTGCTGTCCAGATCGGACAGCGAGATGCCGTTGTCGATCGTGACCGGGGTGGACGGCGCGTTGTCGGCGGCCACGAACGAGGCCGAGCCGACGCTGCCGGTGCTGATGATCGGCGTCTGGTCGGTGTCGGCCACCGTGATGGTGCGCGTGAGCGTGTTGCTGGTCTGCGCGCCGGCGCTGAGCGTGATGTCGACGCTGCGGGTGGACGTGGTCGGCGTGATCGCCGTGTCGGTATAGGTCACCGCATGCAGCGCGGCCTGCCACTGCGCGAGGGTGGCCGTGCCGCTCGACGACGTCATCACCAGCACGCCGGTCAGCGCGTTGAAGGTGCCGGTGATGTCCCCCATCGTGATGCCGTCGTTGGTGAAGTTGAGCACATCCTCGCCGGAATGCAGGTTGCCCGTGATCGCGACGATCGCGGTGTCCACCACGTCGCCGAGCGGATCGGCCACCGTCAGGTTCGGATCGATCGCCACCGGCGTGGAGGCGCTGTTGTCGCCGGCCACGAAGCTGGCGCTGCCGGTGCTGGTGGTGGCCAGCGCCGGGGCGGAGCTGATCACGTCGATCGAATAGGTGGCGGCCGTGCTGGTCTTCACGCCGTCGCTGACCGTGATCGAGATCGCGCGCGCGCCCAGCGGCGCGTTGCTGCCGGTCTCGAACTGCAGGTTGTCGAGCACGCTCTGCCATTGCGCGAGCGTGCCGCCGGTGGAGGTGATCGTCAGCGTGCCGGTGGCCGGGTTGTAGCTCGGGCTGATGCCGTTGGTCGGCACCGAGCCCAGGCCGCTGAAGGCCAGGATGTCGCCGCTCTGGAAGCCCGAGGTGATCCGCACCGTGATCGTCAGCGAGACCAGCGCCGAGGGGCTGCCGACGTTGAGGTCGGTGAGCGAGATGCTGCTGTCGATGTTGCTGGCCGAGTTGCCCGGCAGATAGTTCTGGCTGGTGGTGGAACCCGAGGTCAGGACCGGCGTCTGGTGGGTGGCCACCACGGTGATCGACTTGGTCTCGTTCGCGCTGAGCTTGGTGCCGTCGCTGACCGCGAACGAAATCGTGCGGGTGGCGCTGGTCGGCGTGACGGCCGTATCGGTATAGGTGACCGAGCGCAGCGCGGCGGTCCACTGCGCGGTGGTCGAGGCGCCGGCCGAGGTCAGCGTGAGCACGCCGGTGCCGGCGTTGAAGCTGGCGGTGATGTCGCCGAACGAACCGCTGCCGAGCGCGAGCACGTCCTCGCCCTGCTGGTAGTTGCCGGTGACCGCCACGGTGGCCGAGGCCATCGTGGCGCTGTCGCTGTCGCTCAGCGTGAGGCCGGTATCCACGGCCACCGGCGTCGAGGCGGTGTTGTCGCCCGAGGTGAAGGTGGTGTTGCCGCCGCTGGTGGCGAGCAGCGGGGTCTGGTCGGTCAGCGCCACGTCCACCGTGCGGGTCCAGGCGGTGCTGGTCTTGGCGCTGTCGTTGATCACGAAGCTGATCACGCGCGGCGTGGTGCTCGGCACCGACGAGAAGTTCTGGAACTGGATCGAGCGCAGCGCCGTCTGCCATTGCGCGAGCGTGGCGTTGGCGCCCGCCGAGGTCAGCGTCAGTACGCCGTTCGAATAGGTGCCGCTGATGTTGCCCATCGTGGACGGATTGGCCACGAACTGCAGCACGTCGCCGGAGGCGCTGTCATAGCTCCCGATCGAGACGGTGGCCGAGGCCAGCGTGGTGTTGTCGCGATCGGACACCACGATGCCGTTGTCCACCGTGACCGGCGTGGAATTGGTGTTGTCGCCCTGGGTCAGCGTGACGGTGCCGCTGGAGCCGGTGATCAGCGGCGTCTGGTCGGTGTCGGTCACGGTCACCGTGCTGGTCACCGCGGTGCTGGTCTTGGTGCCGTCGCTGACGGTGAACGAAACGGTGCGCGAGGCGTTCGACGGCGTGACGGCGCTCGACGTGAAGGCGATCGAGCGCATCGCGGCCTGCCATTGCGCGAGCGTGGCGGTGGACCCGGTCAGGGTCAGCGTGCCGTTCGTATACGCGCCGCTGATATCGCCGTAAAGCGTGGCGTTGGCGGTGAACTGCAGGGAGTCGGTGGCCTGGTAGTTGCCGCTGATCGTGATGGTGCCCGTGTGAATCGGGCCGCCGTCCGCATCGGCCACGGTAATCGAGCTGTTCACCACCACCGGCGTGGAGGTGGTGTTGTCGGCCGCCGTGAAGCCGACCGTATTGCCGCCGCCGCCGAGGATCGGCGTCTGGTCGGTGTCGGTCACGGTCAGCGTGCGGGTGGCCACCACGCTGGACTGGCTGCCGTCGTTGATCTGGAAGCTGAGCGTGCGCGTGGCGTTCGACGGCACCACCAGGTCGTTGGTGAACGTGACGGAGCGCAGCGCGGCCTGGAACTGCGCGAGCGAGGCCGTGCCGCTGGCCGAGGTCAGCGTCAGCAGGCCGGTGCTGGTGTTGTAGGTGGCGCTGATGTCACCCATCGTCGCCGGGTTGTTGCTGAAAAACAACTGGTCGTGACCGACCTGGAAGTTGCTGGTGATCTGGATCGTGGCCTGGTTCAGCGTGCTGCTGGCGCCGTCCGAGATCGTGATGCCGGGATCCACCGCCACCGGCGTCGAGGCCGTGTTGTCTCCGGTCACGAACGAGGCCGAGCCGCTGTCGGGGGTGACCGTCGGGCCGGAGGAGACAGCGACCGTGTTATGCAGCGCGGCGCTGTCCTTGGTTCCGTCGTTGATCGTGAACGAGACGTCGCGCTGGGCGGTGGAGCTGCTCGTGGTCGAAAACGTGATCGAATCGAGTGCGGTTTGCCATTGCGCGAGCGTGACGCCGTTGCCCGAGGTCAGGTGCAGCACGCCGCCGCTGTAGCTCGCGGAAATGCCGTTCTGTGCCTGGAAGTTGAGGATGTCGCCCGTCGCGTAGCCGGTGTCGATCGTGATGGTGGCGCTGCGGAACGTGGTGTTGTCGGCATCGCTGACGCGAACGCTGGAACCGACCGCGGCGGCGCTCGAGCCGACGAGGTAGCTGTAGCTGGCCGAGCCGCTGTTGGTGAGCACCGGCGACTGGTCGGTCGCCGTGATCGCCACGTTGCGGGTGGCGGTGTTGCTGACGAAGGTGCCGTCGTTGAACGAGAACGACACGGTGCGCGTCGTGGTGTTGAGGTTCGGCGAGGTCAGCGAGCTGGAGTAGGTCACCGACTCGAGCGCGGCCTGCCATTGCGCGATGGTCGCGGTGCCGGCGCCGGTGGAGAGCGTCAGCGTGCCGGTGGTCGGGTCGAAGACGCCGGTGATGCCGTTCTGCGCCGTGAAGCCGAGCACGTCGCCGGTCTGGAAATTGGTGATCGAGATGGTGGCCGTCTTGGCCGTGGACGAACCGCCATCGCTGAGCGTCAGGCCCGCGTCGACGGCCACCGGCGCGCCGCCCGTGCCGGCACCGTTGTCGGCCGAGCTCCAGGCCGTGCTGGCGGGCGAGGTGCTGGTGGTGACGGTCGGGCCGGTGTCGGTGTAGAACAGGTTGTTGAGTTGAACCTCGAAGCTGCCCGAATCGTTCTGGTCGATCAGCGAAAACGACACGATATTGTTGAACGCGCTGCCGAGCTGGGACTGCACCGCGCCGTCGAAGCCGCCCACGGCGGCCGTGGCGAGCTGGATCGGCTGGCTCGACGTGCCGTTGGCGTAGTGCGCCACAATGAACAGGTCGCCGTTGAACGAACTCAGCTCGAATTGCTGAAGGTTGAACGTATGGCCGTTGGCGAGCGAGATGGTCACGTTGCTCATCGCCGACCCACCATCGTCATTGATGCTGAGCACGCCGTCGTCCGGCCCGGTGCTCAGATCGCTGCCGCCGCCGTTCGGGGCGTTGGACGGGTTGTACGCAAGCGTGTTGGCGGCCTGGTCGAGCGTGTAGACAATGCCGTCGAGCGTGAACTGCGACGAGCCGGTCGCCTTGAATTGGTCCTGGGCCGCCTGGTCGTAGTACTCGTGCCCCGGCGTGTTGGTGTCGAACAGCAGTTCGTTGAACTGTGCCTGCGCGCTCGCCGATTCGACCAGCGCCGAATGCACGTCGCCAACCTGGTATTCGAGCGTCCAGTTGCCGCCGAGTGCGGCGGCGCCCGTCGGGTCGGTCGAGGCCGCCACGTTCAGGTGGGTGATCGCGGCGATCTGCTGGATCAGCGCCTGACCGTCGGCCTGCTGGGCGACGTCGCAGCCGTAGATCAGGAAATCGCCGCCCGGGTTCATCGCCGCGCTGATCTGGGCCAGTTCCGCGCTGTAGGTCGCCAGGCTGGCATTGGTGATCTGGGTCGAGCCGACCTCGAACACGGCGTCGTTGCCGTGCGAGATCAGGGCGATCGAATCCACGCCCTTGTGCGTTTGCAGATATTGCGCGATCTGGGCGAGGCCGTCGGAATTGGCGTCGAGCACCACGTATTGCGTGCCAGCCGGCAGCCCGTCGATCAGCGTCTGGTAGTTGTCGACGTTCGAATTGATGAACACCACCTGGGTCTGCTGGGTCGACGGCATCTCGGTGCTGATGTCGTTCTTGACCGCACGCGTGTCCTGCGTGGGGGTGTCCGTGGTGCCGGCCGAGCCGGTGGTGCTGGAGGCCGGATCGCTGGTGGAGCGCGCCGCGCTGCGCACGGGCTTGTCCACCGGGGCGCTCGGGGCCGACGCGCTGTTCGCGCTGTTGGCCGCCGCGACCTCGGTATGGGTTTCGGTGCTGCGATGCGTTTCCGCGTGCGCGTGTTCATGCGCGTGCGGCTGGGCGGCAATGGCCGCCACGGAGGCGTCGTACACGACACGCGGTTCGAGCGCAAGTATCAGGGGAGAGGCCGCGACCCGCGGCGTGGGCCGGCCGGCGTCCTGATTCTGACGCGCCAGCCATTGCTTGATGATCTTCATGACGGTGACTCTCCTCTGTGCGGCGCCCGGCCCATGCCGCGCTTGCGCTCCCGGGCCGATACGCGAGCCCGGGCAATGTGTGATGCGAACGACCTGCTTAGCCGCGCGTCGGGTAGACGCCCTGCATCGCGATGATGAACGTCAGGCCGAGGTACGGATTGCGGATCGAGAACGGCAGGCTGCCACCGGCCGTCGAGTTGGTGATCGACGGGGGCGCCATCGTCACGCTCGCGTTGAACGGCAGCAGGTTCGTGTTCGGTGCGGCGGTGCTGTACACGGTGGCCGTGTGGCCGCTCGATGCGCCCGGGCCGAGCACCATGTTGTTGCCCGGCACCGATTGCGGCGCCGTGGTGGCGGTGGTGGCCGGGATCGAGATCGACACGGTGCTGGTGCCGCCGCCGCCCGTTACGATCGCAGCGTGCGTGTGGATCGGCATGTTGGAGCTGAGCAGCGTCGTCGTTTCCGTGCCCGACGATTCGCCGATCACGATGTTTTGCAGGCCGGCGCCTTGGCCGGTGCCGACCGGGCTGCGGCCCATCATGTTCGGCAGGCCGAAGGTGCTGGTGCCGGTGCCGCCGTAATTGGTGCCGAGCAAGGCGAACAGCGCGTTGTTCTGCGCAATCGAAATAATCTGGCCCTGACAGAGCGCCCAGCCATAGGGCGCAAAGTCGAAAGCGACCATGCGGATTTCGCCAAGATACTGATCGGACATGTTGACTCCTGAAGGAGGTCGGTGGGGAAAGTGACGGGTGTTGTTATGAGGCTTGCGCGCCGGCCGGCGTGTCCGGCTCGACGCGGCTATGAATCACGGCGCACAACGTGCCGGCGCCGGTATCGAGCGGGCGCGTCGGGGTCACGAACAGCAGCCAGGCACGGCCATCCGGCGCGCCGAACCGATAGGTGTCCTGCGGCAGCCGTACGTCGATCGGCAGTTCGAAATGAGCGAGATAGCAGGTATGGGCCGGATTCATCGCGACGCCGTCCGGCGCCTCGGTGAGACGCGTCTGCGTCAGCGGCACGGCGGCCTCGTCGGCCGTCGAGATGACGAGGACCTGGCCGATCAGGCCTTTCAACTCGTCGTGGGTAGGCAGTTCCGACACATCAATTCCCAGGCGTTGGTCCGTACGCCCGCCGGTCGTCCACACCCCCTGGCAGGCCGATCGGCGATCCTTGTGATCCATTTCGGGCTCGGCCTCGTGTATCCGGGCCATAACTCCGCAACGGGTCCTTTTGCATTTTTTTCACGGGACCGTATTCCCGTGACGACTTTTTTTAAAACCTCGGAAATAAGGTTTCGATTATCACTTCGCTATGTGTCTGGATCGGTTAACGCCATCCATGACGCTTTCTTTAGGGTTACATGCGAATTTGCGAAACTGTCGCGATTTATTTTTCATCATGCTGCTGTGGTAACGCGGCGTAACGATGCCAGCGCCTCGGCCGGCCGATCGAACGGCGCCGCGTCACGCCGCATTGAGTCGTACACGCCGGTCGAACCGGTTTTCCGGAAACCCAGCCGCTGATACAGGGATTGCACCGGATTGTCGGGTTCCACGCTGAGGCTGACCGGCAGGCCCTGCGCGGCCGCCTCGGCCAGCACCGCGTGCATGAGCCGTGTGCCGAGGCCGGCGCCACGCCGGGCGGGCAGCAGGGCGATGTCGATCACCCGCACCTCGTCGCCGAGCTGCGCGGGCCGCCAGGCGTGGTACAGGCGGCCCACGGGCTGGCCGTCGAGCGCCACCACGTCGAAGCAGCCATGCGGGTAGTGCTCGCGATAGTAGGTTTGCTGCAACCGCGACTGCTCGTGCAGGAACGCGTCGATGCGTTCGGGCGGCCAGCCGGTACGCTTGAATTCCTCGCGGCGCGTGCTGACGAAAACTTCGCTCAGAAACGCGTCGTCATCCGGCGTGGCTGCGTGCAATGTCAATTCGGATTGCGCGCAAATGTTTGCGGGTGCCGAATTCACTGCTGGGACAGATGCCGGGACGGATTTCATGACGCCTGAAAAAGTTAAATGCGCGGCTGGAAAAATTTACTTTCGGGATGCTATCCAATTGTCTGATGAGCGGCAACTGGATTTTATTAAGCCGGATTCAGTGATTGCCCCAATGCCCGGCATTGGAAAAAATAAAACAAACGTTTTCGGGGACTGATTCGAAACACTTTTTCAAAAAATCGAGAAATTGCATAGGCAACTCGATTTGCGATCAAAAAACGCCACCAAGCGCGCAAAAAAAATCCCCCGCGAAGCGGGGGATTTTCATGTGGGCGACACGGCGCCGTGCCGCCCGTGGCGGCGCGGCGGAACATGCGAGCGTCAGTGCGTCGTCACGGGCTCGTCGTTCAGCGTGTGCAGGAACGCGATGATGTCCTTGATGTCGGCCTGCGTCATGGCCGGCTGATCGCCGAACTTGCGGTCGAACGGGGCATCGGTCACGTCGACGTTGGCCTGGTACTTGGCCGGGATGTCGTCGTATTTCTGCACCTTGCCGTCGGCGCCGCGCGGGTAGAACTTGCCCGGGTTGGTGTTGCGCTCGTTGTAGAAATCCATCACGTGCTGCAGGTCGTGATAGATGCCGTTGTGGAAGAACACCTGGCGCGTGGCCGAGTTGCGCAGCGTCGGCGTCAGGAACATCGAGCAGTACTGCGACTGATCCTTCAGGTCGGTACGGAACGGGCCGCACACGCCGATATCGAAGAACGCCGGGTCCTTGTTCTGGTTCAGCGCGTGGTTGCGCGGCAGGCCGAGCGCCTCGTACTGGTAGTCGGTGAACATCGGCGGCAGGCCGTCCGGGGTCGGTTGCGACAGGTGGCAGCCCGCGCAGTTGGCCTTGTCCGGGTCGTTGAACAGGCGCAGCCCGTTCAGTTCGGCGTGCGTCAGGCGCGCCTTGCCTTCGAGCCACTGGTCGTACTTGCTGTTGTACGGATGAAAGGATTGATCCTCGAACTGGAAGCGCGCGATCGCGAACATCACTTCCGAGATCGCCAGTTGCGGGTTGCTGAACAACGACTCGCCGAACAGTTGCTTGAGCGGCTTCGCGTACTGGCTGGCCTCGACGCGCTTGAGCACGCTGTCGGTGTCCGGGTTCGCCATTTCGACCGAGTTCAGCAGCGGGCCGAACGCCTGCTGCTGGAGCGTGTCGGCACGGCCGTCCCAGAACAGGCCGCCCTGCGGCACCATCTGCACCGAGGCCGCGCCGCCGGCCGTCTTCTGGTTCTTCACCACGCCCGCGTTCTGCGTGGCGAGCTGCTGGACGGTGGCCGCCGCGTCGTTCTCGCCGGCGTCCGGGCCGATGCTGAAGTTCGGCTGGCGCTCCAGGTATTTCAGCGACGGCGGCGGGCGGTAGCCCTGCAGCTTCATGTTGGTGCCGCCGAGCTGGGCGTCGAGCCCGTTCGGCGGGCCGTAGGCGTGCGCCGGGCTGTGACACGAGGCGCACGAGAGCTTGCCCGATGCCGACAGCATCGGGTCGAAGAACAACTGCTTGCCGATCAGCGCCACCGCCGACAGCGGCTGCATGGGCGGGCGTTGCAGCGTCACCGGATGCGGATTCGCGCCCGTCAGGTTCTCGACGATCTCGCCCACGGCGTCGGGCACGCTGGCCGGGTAGGCAACGGCATAGCCGGCGTAGCCGACCGCGGCGAGCACGGCGGCGCCGAGGATCGTCAGCGCGGCGTTGCGCAGGGTGCGGCGGCGCGGTGCCGGGGAAGAGGGCGGAACGACTGGCGTGACGGTAGCGTTCATACGGGTAGTGTCGTATTCGGGGCGGCCGAGGCCGCACAGGCAAAAAGCCGGCGCTTGCGCGCCGGCCGGTTTTTCGGTCAATCAGACCGGGTCGATCAGTTCGCCGGAGCGGCGCTCAGTTGCGTGCCGACCGTCGGGTCGAGGTACAGCGGCGTGGTGTTGGCCGTTGCCGTTGCCGACGTGTTCAGCAGGTCGCTCATGTCGCCAGCCGTGGCGTCGAACGAACCGCCACCCAGACGTGCACCGCCGAGCCAGTTGTCTTCGATGAAGCGCGTGACCGAAGCTTGCGTGATCGCCTTGTGGCTGACGTAGTTCGTCTTGGCGTACGGCGAGATCACGACGAACGGGATACGCGTGCCCGGACCGCAGCGGCCATTGACCGGCTTGCCTGCGACACCCAGCGGTTGCGTATTGGCGACGCCGCACAGGCCGTTGCCGTTGACTTGGTCGACTGCGTCGAACGAGCCCGAGGTCGGTGCCGTGTACAGGTGATCGTACCAACCGTCCGAATCGTCATACGTCACGACCACGGCCGTGTTCTTCCAGTCCGGCTGCTGCATCAGGAAGTTGACGACCTTCGTCACGAACGCTTGCTCGTCCAGCGGATCCGAGTAGCCAGCGTGCGCATCTTGTGCAGCCGGTGCCTTCAGGAAGTTGACCGACGGGTAGTTGCCGGCCTTGACTGCCGCGAAGAAGTCGTCCGTGTCGTACTGGTGGTTCGCCGGTTCAGCCGTCTTGCCGTCGGCTTGCAGGCTCGAACCGATCGCGGCCGTCGAGCTCGGACGCGTGTGGTTCGGGTTCGACGTCGAAGCGAAGTACTGGAACCAGTTGTGGTGCGGGATGTAGTCGGCCGTTGCCGCGCCCACTGCCGTCGCGATCGACGAGCGCTTGCATTGCGTCGTGCCGTTCGAGTTGATCGTCGACAGGTTGAAGCCGCCCATGAAGCCGCCCCACGTGACCTTCTGCGCGTTCAGCAGGTCGCCGACGTTCTTGCCCTGCATCATGGCCTGGTCGGTCGTGCTCGAGCAGATGTCGTAGCCCGGGTCCACGTCGTTGATCATCGTGTAGCCGCTTTGGCCATCGTTGATGTAGTACGTGGAAGCGGCGACCGTCGAAACAGCCTTCGACGTCTTCACGATCTGCATGCCGTTGGTGTTGCCCGACACCACTTCGAGTGCGCCCGGCGTCGACGGACCATACGTGTCCGTGAACGCGTTGTCGCTCATCGCGTAGTGCGAAGCGTAGTTCCACAGGGCCGTGACGGTGTTGCCGTCGTAGTAGCCCATGACCTGGCCCTTCGTGCCGAAGGCGCCCGCGCCGCCGGCCGTTGCGCTACCCGTGTAGAGCGGGAACAGGTCGGCTGCGCCGTTGTCGTAGGCTTGCTGTTCGGCGGTGTAGGCGTGGTTCTGGTCGGCCGACGCGGCTTGCGAACGGTCCAGACGGAACGGGTTCGCGGCGTTGGTCGTGTTCAGCGTGTTCGTGAAGTTGCCGTTGGCGGTGCGCAGCGTGCTGGTTGCGGCGCCGAGACCTTGAATGTCGGTCTGCGTGTTGGCGGCGGCCGTGAAGGCCGGTTCGCCTGCCGGGTTCGTCGCGTTCGGGTACGTACCGAAGTAGTGATCGAACGACACGTTTTCGCCGTAGATCACGACCAAGTGCTTGATCGGGGTCTTGGTCGTCAGGGCGTCTTGCGACGACACCGTGGCGGCCGGCGTGGTGCTCGCGGCGGGCGAGTTGTCATCATTGCCGCCACAGGCAGCCAGCGCGATCGCAGATGCGGCGCAGGCAGTGGCAATCAAGGTTCGACGAAGCAGCATTGTGTGAGACTCCAGTGGAAGACCGTCTTGTGTTTATTACGTAATTCCCCGTTCGAGACGGCGCGGACCATTGTTGGTAGCGGGCGGGGCCCTCGAAGCGGGAGACCCCCCCTGTCTTCGAAGTGCGTGCATTGGAACAGGCCGGTATGAAGCTGGCGGGAAGAGTTACTTTCGTAATCGTTACGTGTGCGTATCGCCTGTATTACGAAAACTTTGAATGGAAAGAAATGCGAAGGCGGGCGCGCGAGGGGTTTCGCTGCGCGCCTGGTAGGTCGGGCATGGATATGCCTGAAACCGTGACGCGAATTTGACGGCCAAATGAAAATCACGGGAAGAATCGATTTCCATTTCATTTCTTATCACTATCTGATTGCTTTCAATCGAGGGTGCCGGGCTGTGCCGAATGGCGGCGATCCCGTCATGGCCAATCGCACGCGTTCGTGCAGGGCCAGATCCCGTAAGGCGCGGCGTCCATCGGTGCCACGTCCGCACGGCGGGCGTGGCGTGCGGTTTCGGTCATGACGCCGGTTTCGGCGCGTTGCAGGGCGCGCCGAAATTCATCGGATGAAATTGGAAGTTATTACCAGGCTGAACGAAAGGTGATTCGAGGCGATCGGGGCCTCGGTCGATGACACACTATTTGCATCGATTTCATCGAGTTTTTCGCGGGTTTCCGCCGGTTTCGGTGGCCGCCGGCAGGTTGCGCCGGTGCAACCCGCTACAATTGCGGATTTTCGGCGCGCAGCCGGTGCCGTTCCGGGCAGATCGGGGCGGCTCGCGCGGCGCCTTGACGGGGGACAACAGGTGACGCCCGGGGCCGGGCGCACTGTATGGAGACACTATGGTCGACAACACACACAACGAGAACGGCGGACTGCAGCGAGGGCTCAAGAACCGCCACATCCAACTGATCGCCCTGGGCGGCGCGATCGGCACCGGGCTGTTCCTCGGCATCGCCGAAACGATCCAGGCGGCCGGGCCGTCGGTGCTGCTGGGCTACGCGATCGCCGGCATCGTCGCGTTCTTCATCATGCGGCAGCTCGGCGAGATGGTGGTGGACGAACCGGTGGCCGGCTCGTTCAGCTACTTCGCCGACAAATACTGCGGGCACTTCATCGGCTTCCTGTCGGGCTGGAATTACTGGGTGCTGTACATCCTCGTCAGCATGGCCGAATTGTCGGCGGTGGGCGTGTACGTGCATTACTGGTGGCCCGACATGCCGAACTGGGTGTCGGCGCTGGTGTTCTACGCGATCATCAACCTGCTGAACTTCGTCAGCGTGAAATCCTACGGCGAAACCGAATTCTGGTTCGCGATCGTCAAGGTCGCGGCGGTGGTCGGCATGATCGTGTTCGGCGGCTGGCTGCTGCTGTCGGGCGGCGCGGGGCCGGAGGCCGGCGTCGCGAACCTCTGGCGCAACGGCGGGTTCTTCCCGAACGGCGTGAGCGGGCTGGCGATGTCGATGGCGGTCATCATGTTCTCGTTCGGCGGGCTCGAACTGGTGGGCATCACCGCCGCCGAGGCCGACGACCCCTCGCGCAGCATCCCGCGCGCGACCAACCAGGTGCTGTACCGCATCCTGATCTTCTATATCGGCGCGCTCGGCGTGCTGTTGTCGTTGTTCCCGTGGCAGAAGGTGGCGAGCGGCGGCAGCCCGTTCGTGCTGATCTTCCACGCGCTCGGCAGCGACCTGGTGGCGAACGTGCTGAACGTGGTGGTGCTGACCGCCGCGCTGTCCGTCTACAACAGCGGCGTGTACTGCAACAGCCGGATGCTGTTCGGCCTGGCCAAGCAGGGCAACGCGCCGCGCGCGCTGCTGACCGTGAACCGCCGCGGCATTCCGGTGGTGGCGCTGGGCGTGTCGGCGGTGGCCACCGGCCTGTGCGTGGTGATCAACTACCTGATGCAGGGCAAGGCGTTCGGTTTCCTGATGGGGCTGGTGGTGTCGGCGCTGATCATCAACTGGGGGATGATCAGCTATATCCACCTGCGGTTCCGCCGCGCCAAGCGCGAAGCCGGCCAGCCGACGCAGTTCCGCAGCTTCGGTTATCCGCTCACCAATTACCTGAGCCTGGCGTTTCTCGCGGCGATTCTGGTCGTGATGTACCTGTCGCCGGGCTTGCGGCTGTCTGTCTATCTGATTCCGGTGTGGCTGATCGTGCTCGGAATCGGGTATCGTTGGCGCGGACGCCGCCCGAACGACACGGACGCGGCCCGCGGCGCATCGGCCTGAGCCGGTTGCCACGCATTTCATCGATCGACCAGGAACCACCATGTTCGAACACATCGACGCCTTTCCCGGCGACCCGATTCTCTCGCTCAACGAGAACTTCCAGAAAGATCCGCGCGAGCGGAAAGTCAATCTGAGCATCGGCATCTATTTCGACGAAGCCGGCCGCATTCCGGTGATGGGCCCCGTGCGCGAGGCCGAAAAGCAGTTGGCCGCCGCGATCGGCCCGAAGCCGTACCTGCCGATGGCCGGCATCGAGGCGTACCGCGACGCGGTGCAGACGCTCGTGTTCGGCAAGGATTGCGCGGTGCGCGACGCCGGCCGGATCGCCACGGTGCAGACCGTGGGCGGCTCGGGCGCGCTGAAGGTGGGCGCCGATTTCATCAAGCGCTACTTCCCCGGCACGCCGATCTGGGTCAGCGACCCGAGCTGGGAAAACCATCGCTTCGTGTTCGAGCGCTCGGGCCTGACGGTCAACACCTACCCGTACTACGACGACGCCACCGGCGGCCTCAAGTTCGACGCCATGCTGGCCGCGCTCGACGCGCTGCCGCCGCGCAGCGCCGTGCTGCTGCACGCCTGCTGCCACAACCCGACGGGCGTGGACCTCGACGACGCGCAATGGCTCAAGGTGATCGACGTGCTGCAGGCGCGCGAGCTGCTGCCGTTCGTCGACATGGCCTACCAGGGCTTCGGCGCGGGCCTCGACGCCGATGCGTTCGCGGTGCGCGAAATCGCGCGGCGCGGCATTCCGGCGCTGATCGCCACGTCCTTTTCGAAGAACTTCTCGATCTACGGCGAGCGTTGCGGCAGCCTGTCGGCGATCTGCGAGGACGCCACGACGGCCGGCCGCGTGCTCGGCCAACTGGCCAGCAACGTGCGCGCGATCTACAGCAACCCGCCGACGCAGGGCGCGAAGCTGGTCACGGCGGTGCTGAGTTCGCCCGAGCTGCGCGCGCAGTGGGAAGAGGAACTGGCCGCCATGTGCCGCCGCATCGCGCGCATGCGCACGGCGATCCACGACGGCCTGAAGGCCCATATCCAGGGCGAGGCGCTGTCGCGCTACATCAAGCAACGCGGCATGTTCACGTACAGCGGGCTGACCGAAACGCAGGTCGATGTACTGCGCGAGCAGCACGGCGTCTACATTCTGCGTTCGGGCCGCATGTGCGTGGCCGGGCTCAACGAGTCGAACGTCGGCATCGTGGTCGATGCGATCGGCGAGGTGATCGCAAGCGGGGTCTGAGCGCGGCGCTTCGGCGCTGGCGCCGGCTGACCTCCTGAACGGGGCCGCCGCCTCGTGTCGCGAATGCGGCACGGGCGGCGGCC